>NZ_SNUJ01000001.1:0-300000 GCF_012027395.1 Thermococcus sp. LS1 | reverse complement strand
GAGTCATGATGAGCTGCAGATCATCACCAGCGTAAGCCACGTAGAAGTCGATTATCGTGCCTTCTTCCTTTGCCTTCGCCAGAACTTCCTCAGCCGTCTCGATGAGCTGAGGGTGGACTCTGGAATGTCCGGGCCAGCCGCCTATGTCGGCCTTTATAACACTGATCGTTATTTTCTCTCCAATGGCCATGGCAACCACCTCGATGGCTTTAATCACTTTTATGCTTATAAAACGTTAATATCACCGTCGATGATACACAAGAACTTGGCAAAAGGGTAAGGAAAAAAGAAGAGCTTTCATTCGCAGATGTCGGTCCAGCCGAACTTCTCTTTGGCGACTTTGATGAGGTTTTTGAGCTCCTCCTTCTTGATGTTGACGCTGGAGCTCGCGCCAACGAGGGCTATGATGCCGTGGACTTCCTCCTGGATCTGGATGACATCGTCGTGAACCTTAATGACCCTGAGTTCTCTTCTGGCGGTCTCGTCTTCGCTTATCTTGAACTTGTCCTTTCCGATGAGAATCGGTTCCTCCATAGCCATCACCTTAATTATGTTTTTGTAAGTCAAAGTTAATAAAACTTCCGTTGGTACTGGCCGGCTGTTGGGGTTACTAGCTGCTTCAGAGCATCCCCATCAGTTACTTCTCCGTGCTATGTCTATAGAAAAGGCAAGGGCTCACAAACGCAAGGGTCTATCAAAAGGAAACAGTGTGCGTTAGACTCCCGGAAGAAGTTTTTCAGAAATGGTGGGGGCGCGGGGATTTGAACCCCGGTCCGCGGGTTTCTCCGGGTCAGAGCTCCAAAGGCTCATCCCCAATCAGCAAACCCGCAAGTCCTCATACCTCTGGAGCCCGCGATGA
The DNA here is from genome assembly GCF_012027395.1 of Thermococcus sp. LS1. Lineage (NCBI taxonomy): Archaea > Methanobacteriati > Methanobacteriota > Thermococci > Thermococcales > Thermococcaceae > Thermococcus > Thermococcus sp. LS1. The sequence goes on along the minus strand of NZ_SNUJ01000001.1, from coordinate 299,141 downwards.
TGGACCAGGCTACACCACGCCCCCATCCGGCTTAACCTTAGCTAGGGGAGGTTTATAAGTTTTGTGCTATTCCCTTCCAATAATGATTCCGCCAACTATCATCGCCAGTCCCACAACCGTTGACGGAGCTATGCTCTCGCCCACGACCACCGATATGAAGACTAACGAGAGGAAGGGGACGAGGTAGGCCAAGTTTGAGGCAAAGGCCATGTCGTTCTCCACGGCTCTGTACCAGAGCAGGAAGGTCACACCCATCTCGAAGAGGCCGACGTAAATAGCCCCGGCCAGAGCCTTTGGTTCTGGGAGGGCGAAGCTTCCGGTGAGGAAAGCTGCGGTCGCTACATAGATGAAGCCGAAAAGGAAGTTCCAGAACATCTTCTCAACCAGGGGTCTCTCGTCGCGGAGGTTCAGTATCCAGTAAGATGCCCATATCACAGCGCTCCCGAGGCCTAATGTAACACCGACTGGGTCTGTAAAGTTCAGTTCGGCCAGGTTCCCTTTCGTTGCAACGACGAGGGCCCCGAGGAAGCCGAGGAACAAGCCAGCTATTGCCCTAACACTGGGTCTCTTTCCGAGGAGGGGGATAGAGAGGACAACCAGCATCAGCGGCCAGGTGTAGTTCAGGGCCTGTGCCTCTTGGGCCGGCAGGCGGTCGTAGGCCGAGAAGAGTACCGTGTAGTAGATAAGCGGATTAATCAGCCCGAGATAGGCCGAACGAAGGTTTTCCCTTCTCGGTGCGAAATCTTTGGCGTAGAGAACGCCAAAGACGAGCAATGAAGTTAGCGAGGCATAGAAGAGCAGCTGAAGTGGAGTTAGATACCCGAGCGAGAGCTTGAAGGCAGATGCAACCGTTGACCAGAGGAGAACGGCTCCGATCGCGTGCTTTTTAGACATGGGGAAAGATGGGGAAAAGGGAATAAAAACCTCACTCCTCCCTGAAGGCGCCGTACTTCTTGGGGTCATAGAACGGGGGAGCAACGGTTACGGCTTTTCTGGGCTTGCCCCTTATCTCAACCTCTATTTCGACGCCAGGTTTGGCGTACTCCGTCTTAACGAAGGCGATACCTATTCCGATGCCGAGGAGCGGTGAGCTGGTTCCGCTCGTAACCTCGCCGATGAGCTCGCCGTTGGCGTAGACCTTGTAGCCCTCCCTTGGGATGCCCTTGTCGATCATCTTGAAGTGGACGAGCTTCCTCGGAATGCCGCGCTCCCTCTGCTTGAGCAGAGCCTCCTTTCCGATGAACTCCTTGTCCCAGAAGATGGCGAAGTCGAGGTTTGCCTGGAGTGGAGTAACCTCGTCGATGTCGGTGCTGAGGAGCTGAAGCTCCTTGGTCTCGTTGCCGTAAAGCGTGTAGCCAGCCTCAAGCCTGAGGGTGTCACGGGCGCCGAGTCCGGCAGGCTTAATGCCGTATTTCTCGCCGGCTTCGAGTATTGTCTTCCAGACGTGGAGGGCCTTCTCGGGCTCGCCCCTCTTCTCTGGATTGGGGTGGTATGGGTTGGCGTCCTCGAAGTAGACCTCAAAGCCGTTCTCGCCGGTGTACCCGCTCCTGGAGAGGAGCATCTTTATACCGTCGAGCTCGACTTCCTTGGCCTGGAACCACCAGAGCTCGTTGATGTCGATGCCAAAGAGATCCTTGGCCAAATCCCTGGCCTTCGGTCCCTGAATGGAGAACATCGCCATGTCGTAGGTCTTGTTCTCAATCTCAAGGTCGAGCTCGCCGAACTTCTCTATTCCGCGCTTTATCGCGTTGAACCAGGCCTCGAGCTTTTCGAATGCATCGCTGTCACAGACCATCATGTAGGTGTCATTTCCCATGTTGAAGACCAGAGTTTCATCCTTCACCGCTCCCCTCTCGTTGAGGACGAGCGTGTAGGTTCCACTTATCGCCGGCGGCCTGCTTATGTCGTTGGTCGTGACGTACTGGAGGAACTCAAGGGCGTCCTTACCGCGGAAGATGAACTCTCCCATGTGGGAGACATCAAAGATACCGACGCCGTTTCTGACGGCGAGGTGCTCCTCCTTTATGCTGGAGTACCAGATAGGCATCTCCCAGCCGGCGAACTCTTCAACCTTCTTCGCGTTTTCCTTGTGCCAGTCGAAGATGTGAACCCTCTTGACCATAGCTATCACCACTCACGAAATCCTCCCTTGGGCATATAATCCTTTTGTGTAAAATGAACCGGTATCTTAAAGAACATATCAAAACGTTGATGATAAAATCATAACACTAATGTCCGTTAATATTGTTAACCACATGCTTGATAAAGTTGGTCATAAAATTGTGAAGATTTTGAACAGACACAGTTAAATAATATAAAAACATTAAAGAAACTGTGATAAAATCATTAACATAATCCAGGGGTGGTATTGTGAAAAAGGAACTTGCCCTGTTTATGCTGGTCATCACCGTTATGGGTGTGGTGGCCAGTGGATGCTTGAGTGGGCAGGAGAGCACTTCTACAAGCACTGCTTCCGGTGAGAGTTCCACATCGGAGAAAACAACAAACGTCGTGATCTACGGATACGGAAGCGAGATGATAACTCTCGACCCAAGCACGGAGTTTTCCAATTCCATAGTAGTCCTTGCGAACGTTTATGAGTGCCTTGTTAAGTACACCCCCAACGGGCTGGAGCCATGGCTCGCCACCTCATGGGAGAGCAACGAGAATGGAACTATTTGGACTTTCCATCTAAGGGAGGGTGTCAAATTCCACACCGGCAACACAATGACGGCAGAGGACGTTAAATGGTCCATTGAGAGAACCCTCAGAATGGGTCTGGGACCGGCGTTCATATGGGATCCCATTGAAAAAATGGAAGTTGTGAACGACTACACTATAAAGTTCTACCTAAAATACCCGGCGAACCTCCCGTTAATAGCCTCCTCAGCCTACGGTGCTTACATAATGGATAGCAAGTATCTTTCGACCATTGGGGACGATAACGCAATAGCCGATTGGCTCAACCAGGGACAAGACGCTGGAACGGGGCCATACACGATAGTAAAAGACAAATATGATCCAAAGACGGAAATAGTCCTTGAGAAATTCAGTGACTACTGGGGCGGCTGGAGCAACGACCAGTTCGATATTGCGGTGATAAAGATAGTGCCGGATGCCTCCCTGAGGGAGCAGATGGTGACGAGCGGGGAAATCCAGATAACGAGGGATCTGCCACTCGATGACCTCCCGAAGCTCCAGGAGAATCCAAACGTTAAAGTCGACCAGACAGCATCCTATCAGGAACTCTATGCCTTTTTCAACACTAAGAAGGAGCCGCTGAATAACAAACTGGTGAGACAGGCCCTCAGCTACGCTGTTCCCTACAAGGACATCGTTGATTACGTCCTCCATGGTTACGGTGAGGTTGCCAAAGGCCCGATTCCAAAGGGCATGTTGGGTCACTTTGAAGACCTGAACATGTACACCTACGACATTGACAAGGCGAAGCAGTTGTTGGCCCAAGCAGGGTATCCCAATGGTGGATTCAAACTCGTGCTGACGTATACTCAGGGTGACCAGGCAGAGGCAAAAGTTGCTGAGATAATAAAGGCCGAGTGGAAAAAGCTCGGTGTTGAGGTTGAGATAAGGCCGATGAATTGGGAGCAGCAATGGGCCCTCGCAAAGAGTGACCCATCAAAGGCCCAAGACGTGCTCATGATGTACTGGTGGCCAACATACCCGACGCCCTATGACTTCCTCTTCAACATGTTCCACTGTGAGGAGGAAATCAACTTTAACCTCTGCTACTACTGCAATGGCGAGTTTGACAAGGCCATTGACGAGGCGGCTACGCTGGAAGGTATCAACCAGGATAAGGCCGCCCAGCTCTACAGGAAGGCTGAAGAGATACTGATGGAAGACGCTCCGGCAATATTCTTCTATAACCCGGATGATGTTTACGTCTACCACAAGAGCATCGCAGGGTTCAAGGATAACCCAGGCTATCCGCAGGTGGTTTTCTTCTATGACCTGCACAAGGCGTGATTTCTTTTTCTTTTACTCCATTCGGTAGATGAGGGGAGGGGACGATGAGGTTCAGGGAGTACATCGTATACAGGCTTGTGTTGGCAGTGTTTGTTATTATTGGTGTTGTAACCGTCGTGTTTTTTGTATCCAGGATAATTCCATCCGACCCTGCGGCCCTGTGGGTCGGTGCTCATCCAACCCCGGAGGCCATCGAGAGGGCGAGGGAGCAGCTTCATCTCAACGATCCCGTGGTCAAGCAGTTTGCTTACTATCTGTGGTCTCTCCTTCACGGCGACCTTGGGGTCTCAATAAGAACCCACAACCCCGTTGCGGTGGATTTAAAATCCGCCTTTACGGCCACGTTTGAGCTGATACTTGCCGCGGAGTTCATAGCAATAGTTATCGCCATCCCATTAGGCGTTTATTCCGCCGTCAAAAAGGATTCGTGGGTTGACAATTTCGGCAGGGTCTTTGCAATAAGCGGCGTTTCACTGCCCGCTTTCTGGTTTGGAATCGTGCTCCAGCTTATATTCTTTAAGCATCTTGGAATACTCCCGTTAGCGGGCAGGGTTGACACGGTTGTCATGTTAGAGCATCCTCTTCACGTAATAACTGGATTCTACCTCCTCGACTCCCTGCTGACGTGGAACATTCCGGTCTTCGTTGATGCGCTTAAGCATCTAATACTGCCTGCCCTAACTCTCGCCATGTATCCCATCGGCCTGATAACCCGGCAGGTACGGTCGATGATGATAGAAGTCCTAAACGAGAACTACATCCGCACCGCGTGGGCCTACGGCCTTCCCTCAAAGAAGATATACTTCGAGTATGCTCTGAAGAACGCCATAGCCCCGGCGCTGATAACGGTGGGCCTTTCGTTTGCCTACACCCTCGTCGGGGCTTTCCTGGTCGAGCTGATATTCAACTGGCCCGGTCTCGGCAGGTACGCGGCCTATGCGATCCTGAGCATGGATTATCCTGCGGTTCTTGGAGTCACGATAATCACGGCCACGGCTTACGTGTTCATCAACCTGATAGTTGACCTAATCCAGGTCAAACTTGACCCGAGGATAAGGCTGTGAGGGAGGAAAATGAGGAAAGAAGAGACAGTTAAAATCCTTCTGAGGAACAAACTTTCTCTGATCGGTCTAGCGATAATAGTCGGCCTGATACTTATGGCACTTCTCGCCCCAGTGCTCGCACCGTATCCCGACCAGGCCCTTGGAGAGCCTAACCTTCAGGAGAGGCTGCAACCGCCGAGCAGAACGCATCTCTTCGGAACAGACCACATGGGGAGGGACATCCTTAGCAGAGTGATATACGGCGCGAGGACATCGTTGTTGATGGGCTTCTCGGTGGTTGCGCTGGCATTGCTGATAGGCGTCCCTCTGGGACTGATAGCTGGTTACTTCAGCGGCAAGACGGACCTTATAATCATGAGGATAACCGACATCTTCCTTGCTTTCCCGCCATTGCTTCTGGCCCTTCTCATAGCAACGAGCCTCGGTAGGGGAATGACAAATGCCATCGTTGCCCTCGCGATAAGCTGGTGGCCATGGTACACAAGGCTAGCCAGGGGGATGGCAATTTCTGTGAAGGAGCGTCCCTACGTTGAGGCCTCGAAGGCGATGGGAATTTCGGACTGGAAGATTATGTTGCGCCACGTGCTCCCGAACTCCCTCTCTCCGATAATAGTACAGGCGACCATGGACATGGGCTCTGCCATTCTTGAAGCGGCTGCGCTGAGCTTTCTTGGACTCGGCGTCCAGCCTCCAACACCCGACTGGGGTTTAATGGTCAGTGAAGGGAAGGACTACTTCCTGAATTACTGGTGGTATCCCGTCTTCCCAGGACTGGCGATATTCATCACGGTCATGGCCTTCAACCTGCTTGGAGACACCGTGAGGGAGGTAATCGATCCGAGGCTGAGGAGGAGGTTACTATGAGCAACGTGCTCGAAATACGCGACCTCTACATCAACTTTAGAACGATGTGGGGCGTTGCAAAGGTTCTCAACGGCGTCAGCTTTGAGATAAGGGAGGGCGAGATATTCGGCCTCGTCGGGGAAACCGGATGCGGGAAGAGTGTAACCGCCTTGAGCGTGCTCCGTCTGCTTCCTTCAAACGCCCAGATTTTGGGGGAAATTCTCTTCAAGGGCGAGAACTTGCTGGAAAAATCGGAAGAAGAAATGAGGAAGCTCCGGGGCAAAGAAATTTCTATAATATTCCAGGACCCGATGACTTCTCTGAACCCCCTATTTAAGATCGGGGATCAGATGGTCGACATAATAACACTTCACGAGGGTTTAAACAAGGAAGAAGCGTGGGAGCACGCCAAGAACCTTTTGAAGTCCGTTGGGCTCTCTGACCCTGAAAGGATACTCAATTCATATCCTCACGAGCTCAGTGGTGGCATGAGGCAGAGAATAATGATAGCGATGGCTCTCTCATCGAATCCTTCCCTTCTGATAGCGGACGAGCCGACCACGGCTTTGGATGTTACCATCCAGAAGCAGATACTCAAACTGATACTCGACCTTAGGGACAGGTACAATTTCTCGGTTCTTCTCATAACCCATGACCTCGGGGTTGTGGCAGAAGTCTGTGACCGTGTGGGGGTAATGTACGCGGGCAACATAGTCGAGATAGCCCCGACGGAAGAGCTCTTTGAGAACCCCCTTCATCCATACACGCAAGGATTGCTATCGGTAGTCCCAGACCCGAGGACAAAGAAGCCTCTCAAACCCCTTGGGGGTAGTGTTCCGAGCCTCTTGAACCCTCCGGTGGGATGCAGGTTTCATCCAAGATGTGACTACGCGAAGGACATCTGCAGTAGGGTAAAGCCAGAGCTCATCGAACGCTCCCCTGGGCACTTCGTGGCCTGTCACTTATACGGGGGTGAAACCGGTGTTAAGGGTTGAAAACCTCAGGAAGTACTTCCCGATAACCCAGGGATTTATCAGAAAGAAAACGACGTGGCTGAAGGCCGTTGACGGTGTCTCCTTCGAGATACACGATGGGGAGACGTTCGGGCTTGTTGGTGAGAGTGGGAGTGGGAAATCTACCACCGGAAGAACTATCCTGCGGCTCTACGAGCCTACGGATGGAAAGGTATACTTCAACGACATCGAGGTAACGGCCCTCTCCAAGGAGGAGCTCCGGGAGCTACGGCCCAAGATGCAAATAATATACCAGGATCCCTATTCATCCCTCAATCCACGACTGACTATATTTGACATCATCGCGGAACCCCTGAGGGAGTACGGGCATGAAGACATTGAGGACACCGTACTAGGTCTCCTTGAATCGGTTGGGCTTAGCGAGGAACACGCGAGGAAATATCCCGATGAGATAAGTGGCGGTCAGTGCCAGCGCGTTGCTATAGCGAGAGCCCTTGCCCTGAATCCGGAGTTCCTCGTTCTGGACGAGCCTACCTCAGCTCTCGACGTCTCAGTTCAGGCCCAGGTTCTCAACCTCCTTGAGAGACTTCAGAAGGAGCGGGAACTTACCTACCTCTTCATTTCCCACGACCTCGGAGTGGTGAGGTATCTGGCAGATCACGTCGGCGTCATGTACCTAGGGAAGCTCGTTGAGGTCGGAACTATTGAGCAGGTTTTCGATAATCCGATGCACCCCTACACGAGGATGCTCTTGAGCTCGATACCCGTGCCAGATCCAAAGGCTAGAAACATAGGGAAAGGAGCAGTAATCGGAGAAATCCCCAGTCCCATAAACCCGCCGAGTGGATGCAGATTCCACACGAGGTGTCCCTACGCAAAGGATGTCTGCAAGCGGGAGGAGCCTGAAATGATTGAGGTGGAGAGGGGCCACTTCGTAAGATGCCATTTTGCGGGTGAGCTGTGATGATAGTGATTCTGGACCCAATAAACGATGAAAAGGGTAATTTCCAGCGGGAAACGAAGGAGTATCTTGCCCGGCACTACCCGGAGGATCACTTCAGGATAGTGACGCTGAAGGACGGGCCGGAGGAGATAGGGAACTTCACCCAGAAGACCCTGGCCTGTGCCTCCGTCCTAAAGCATCTGAACGAATTCCAAGGTGCATCGGCAGTTGTCTTGAACTGCTTTGCAGACCCATGTCTCTTTGAACTCAGGGAGAACCTTAACGTTCCAGTCTTCGGTGCTGGGGAAACGACCCTTCACATCGCCGCTATGCTTGGTGAGTTTTCCGTGGTTGGGCCGGGACAAAATCTGGTATCCTGGACACGAATTCAGGCTAGGGAATACGGCTTGTTCGACAAACTCGTCTCCGTTAGGAGAATAGATCTCCCGGTAGGAGGTATACTGAAAAACGAGGAGAGTCTCTACGAGGAGACTCTAAAGGCCTGTGAAAAAGCCGCTGAAGATGGGGCTGATGTCATAGTTCTCGGCTGTACCGGGTTCGTGAACATCGCGGATAGATTGAGGAAAGATGTTTGGAGTAGGTTTGGGGTGCCGGTTCTTGAACCCCTTCTGATAACCTATGGAATCGCACGCTCCTTGTATCCGTTCATAAGGCACGGAGAACAGGGATTGTTTTCAGGAAAATGACTGGAGGTGGAAGTATGAAGGTGTTGACGGAACAGGATTTGAAGGACCTTTTGGAGGGTTGCACCGTCCTTGGGACGGGTGGCGGCGGTGACCCCGAAGAGGGCTGGAGGATGGTAAAAAAGGAACTCGATGAAGGAAACGAGTTCAGGTTGGTAGGCCTTGAAGAGGTTCCTGACGATGGCATAGTACCCATGCCCTATTTTGTCGGCTCACTTGCTGGTGAGAAAGTCAGGTCGGTCTACGAAGAAGGTGAAGCCGTTCGTTCCTATAAGGTCTTGGAAGAGTTCATGGGGGAAGAATTTGCCGCAGTTATTTCAACCGAACTTGGAGGAGCAAACACCGCGGCTGCACTGGCAACGGCAGCGAGGCTTGGAAGGCCCATAGTGGACGGCGATCCTGCTGGAAGGTCAGTCCCGGAGCTGCAACATACTACGTATTACATAGTTGGCGTTAAGATGGCCCCGTTTGCCGTTGTCACACCCTATGGGGACGAGATAGTGGTGGGGCGTGTTAAAGACGACTTTCAGGCTGAGAGACTCGTCAGAGCCATAGCATCGTCAATAAAGACCAACGTTGGTGTCACGTCACATCCAGTCAGGGGAAAAGAGCTTAGAAACGCGGTCGTGAAGGATGCCATAAGCCACGCTCTAACCATGGGTCGGGCATTGAGGACCGCCAGAGAGAATGGGGAGGACCCAATAGCGGCCTTGATTAAAGCCGGGAACGGCTTCTTACTCTTCAGGGGTGTTGCTACAGAGACCGAATGGCGTGAGGAGGGGGGATTCACCGTTGGAGAGTTTGAGCTTGAGGGAACCGGGGAGTTCGAGGGAGAGAAGTACAGGGTCTGGTACAAGAATGAAAACCTAATCTCTTGGAGGAACGGGGAGATTGACGTCATCATACCTGACCTCATATCCGTGCTTACCCCAGACGGACATCCAGTGACCAACCCCCATGTTAGTAAAGGAAACGAGTACGTTGTTGTTGGATTCCCGGCCCCAGAACTGTGGAGGACTCCAAAGGGCCTGGAGATCTTTGGGCCGAGGTATCTGGGACTCGACATGGAGTACGTTCCCATAGAGGAGCGTCTCCGTTGAATTCATATTTTGAGGTGTTCCCATGAGGCTGCTCGTTATAAACCCCGTTGGAACGGAGGAATGGAACGAATCCGACAAGAGAATCTACGAAATGTTTGCATCCGAGGGTACTCATATAGAGGTCGTAAGTTTGGAAAGGGGCCCTAGGTCAATAGAGAACAGGGCTGCCGAGACCGAGGTTCTCCCGCTTATAGTTAGAAAAGCCGTGGAACTCCATGAAGAATACGATGGGATAATCGTCAACTGCTGCCTCGATCCAGCCGTTGATGTCATCCGCTCCCTTATCCCGACCCCTACGGTTGGTCCGTGTCAGGCTTCCCTTGCCATAGCCTCAGTTCTTGGAAGGAAAACGGGTATAGTCACAGTCTCAAAGACGGCGATACCCCTCTTCGAGGAATTGATATTGAAGTACAGGATGGAGAAACGAGTGACAAGTATAAGGGGGATAGACATCTCAGTTCCGGAAATAAGCATCGATGAGAACAGAACGATACGCCTCCTTAGGGAGGAAATAGCTCTGGCCATTTCGGACGGTGTTGACGTTATTGTCTTGGGTTGCACGGGGCTCGCTGGGTTTGCAGAGAAAGTTCAGCCCTTCTTCGATGTTCCCATCATAGACCCCGTGGCGTCGGCGGTTAAGATTGTGGAGGATATTGTGGAACTTGGGGGGATGAGGGGTGAATAAGCTTTCGATAGAGATTCAGGAGGGGGCCTACACACTGGTTAAAGATGTCATGAAGGTTATTCCCGGAGAGAGCGTTGTCATAACGGCCGATACGGGAAGCGATTGGAGCGTGGTCGAAGCTACCGCCAAGGCGGCGAAGCTCGTGGGAGCGAAGCCCCTCGTTCTGTGGTACTCGATGCCGCCCCATGTTGGCAAGGCCGCGGACCCTTACCTTCCCATGAGGCCTCTTGAAGCGGCGCTGAGGAATGCAGACGTGTGGATAGAGTTCAACAAGAGCTGGCTCCTCTACTCGACTCCCTGGGACAGGGTTATGGCTGAAGGGAAGGTGCGCTATATCTGCCTCGTTGGCATGACGGGAGACATGATGGTCCGAAACATCGGAAGGATAAACGTCTCGGTTCTCCTTGAGTTCCAGAGGGTTCTGGCAAAGATAACGAGAGAAAGCAGGAGGATGGAGATAAGCAGTCCTGCCGGAATGAATGTGAAATTCGAGAACGATCCCGAGAGGCCCGTGTTCACGGAGGGTGACGTTAAAGGACCCGGAGACTACATGCTCTTTGGTCAGGTAGACTGGGCACCCGTAGAAGAAACTATAAATGGAACCATCGTTTTCGACGGCTCTGTGTGGCCCCCCCAGGAGCTCGGGATACTAAAGGAGCCCATTACTCTTGAGGTTGAGGAAGGAAAGGTCGTGAGGGTAGAGGGAGGCTGGGAGGCGAGGTTCTTCGAGAGATGGCTGCGTAGCTTCAACGATCCAAACATGTTCAACGTAGCTCATCTGTCCTACGGGTGTAATCCGGGAGCAAAGCTCACGGGAAATATCCTTGAGGACGAGCGCGTCTGGGGAGCCGTTGAATGGGGTCTTGGGAACCAGGCCGAGAGCTTTAAGGGCAAGTTTGGCCCCGCAAAGAGCCACACAGATGGCATATGCCTCGCCCCGACTGTCAAAGGCGACGGGAATTACATCATAAAGGACGGCGAGTACGTTTATCCCGAACTGAAGAAGTTGGAGAAGAGGCTTCTCAAGGAGTAAGGGTGAACTAAGTTGGAGGTAATGGAAGCAATAGAAGGCAGAAGGGCCGTCAGGAGGTTTCAGGAGAGGGAGGTTCCCCTAGAAGACTTGAAGAAAATCCTTGAGGCTGGGATATGGGCTCCAAGCGGAAGCAACGTTCAACCTTGGGAGTTTATTGTGGTCAGGGAACGGGACAACATCGAGAGGGTAAAGCTGGTCTCTCCAGGGCTGTTTGGAAACCCGTCGACGGTGGTGGTGCTCTGCATAAACACGAAACTGGCCAAAAGGGGCGGAAAGCTCGGAGAGGAAAGCGCTCTTATGGACATCTCGATGGCGGCTCAGAATATGATGCTGGCGGCGTACTCTATGGGGATAGGCTCCTGTCCAGTACTTTCCTTTAACAAAACGGCCCTCAAGGAACTTTTAAACATTCCAGAGCATGTGGAGCCGGTTCTCATTCTCATTTTTGGTTATCCTAGGGTCTGGCCAAAGCCGCCGAGGAGGAGACCGCTGAAGGAGGTGGTCCATGTTGAAGAGTACGGAAGGCCTTTTGAGTGACCGGCACTTCCAGCTCTTGGCATTCTTGATAACAAGCGCCAGGGGTTGCATAGATGAACCAAAGCTTTACGGTCCGTTAAGGTTACTCGATGCAGCTTCAAGACTCATAGAGATCATGGAGGAGGAAGGGAAGGTCAGCGAGGAAATACTCAAGCTTAAGGAACTTGTTGAAGAGGCCATTGATGTCCTGATGTACGACAGTGAGGAGTTCGTGAAGCTGACCGATGAATTGTCAAGGGAACTTGCTAGAATTATCAAGAATCAAAAAACTTAAGTCTATTTTTTCCAAATTCTTTATTTAGGTGGCACGATATGATGAACAAAAAGAAAAAATCCTATTCTTGGAATCCGGAGGACATAAAGTTCTGGAGGGAGATGAGCAAGGGTGAACTGAGTGACCTGGACGTTAAGATCTTTCTTGCGCTAAGAGAGAACGGCAGACTTCCTGACACGGAACTTGCTAGGATAACGGGTGTTTCTGTCCCCACAGCAAGGAGGCACAGGATAAGCCTTCAGGAGAGGGGTTACGTAAGGATAATGGCCCTTTTCATCTTTGAGGAGTTTGGCCTGGCATCGGCTGATGTGCTCATCAAGTTCCGGGAAGATGCACCGAAAGAAAAAATCGCCGAGTTCATGGAGGAAGCAATATCCCACAAAAAGGTCTTCGAGATAGATGAGTACATGGGGGAATACGACGCAGTTATCAAGTTCTTCGACAAGGACTTCAAGGAGCTCAAAAAAACCATCGATGACTTTCTTCAGGGGAGGGATATACTCCAGAAAACCCTGATACTACCGGCGGTTTCCAGTCCAAAACTGTTTACAACTCGGATGAAATACAAGCATGTCTAGAGCAACGATAATAAGCATCAACGTCCAAATTAATACCGAGGTGACCAAGATGTTTGGAAGGATTTTGTATCCAACGGACTTTTCCGACGTTTCGCTCCACGCTCTTCGGAACTGTATTCCCAAGCTGCTCCCTTTGGGGGTCAGGGAGCTCCACCTCATTCACGTCGTTGACATAACTGTCGCCGAGTTTGAGGCCTTCGAGCTGGAAGACATCTACCGCGAAAAGCTGGAGGAGCTCGCTAGAGAGCTGGAGACGAAAGGCGTAAAGGTAAACCCAATTGTGAGGATAGGCATTCCTTCGATAGAGATCGCGGAGGTGGCCGAAGAGAACGATATCGATCTCGTAGTTATTCCGAGCATGGGCGAGAATATCTGGAGAACAATGTTCGTTGGCAGCACTGCATCGAACCTCGCCAGAGCCACCAAAAGGCCGGTTCTCCTCCTTAAGTACTTGAAGAGCGATGATAAATTCGAGCTGTCCGTGGACTGTGCCGAAATCTTTAAGCGTCCCCTCGTCTCGCTGGACTTCTCCAAGTGCTCAATAAAGATAATAAAGATCGTCAAGGAGTTCGAGGAACTCGTGGACGAGGGTATACTCCTTCACTCCATTGATTATGGTAAGGTCGAAGAGCTCGAGCACAACATAGATGTTGCCAAGAAGAACCTCGAGAAGTCAGCTAAGGGAATAAAGGCGCCGTTTGAACTTGAGGTTCTCGTTGGTTCTGCCTCTCAGGCCATAATAGGAACCTCTTTGGCGAAGGGAGCCACACTTATAGTTATCGGCAAGAAGGGAAGGAGCTTCATAAAGGACCTACTCCTTGGGAGCACGGCGGAGAGGGTTATAAGAGATTCAAAAATCCCGGTGCTCCTGGTTCCGTGCGAATGAGACCTCAGACTGGAACGGCTTCCACATCAAGTTTCGGTAGCTACCCTGTTGCCATCATCGGTCGATTTTTCCTTTTCCTACCCACTTATAAACCTACTCCCTTGTACTCTCGCCAGTTATCACGGCACTGGCTATCATGTGGGCCAGTCTAAGGGGCTCTGGAGTGAGCCCGATTTTTGTGGTTACTCTGACCACCTCAGTAGCCCTTTCGTAGTCAAGGCCGACCGCCTGGAGGTAGAGCCTTCCGGGGATTAGTTCCACCAGAGGTGGCGCTTTTCTTAGTAGGGTTATCCTCTCCTCAGCATCAGAAAAGTGCTTCCTCAGTGCTTCCTCCATGGCTCTCAAGTCCGGCCTCTTCCTGACGACGACTATCACTGGAAGTCCCGTCTCCCGGTGGAGCATCTCCAAATCAACGACGTTAAAGCCCGCGTAGGTTATCCCCTTGAGCATGATGATCCTCAAATCCTTGAAGCGCGAGCTCTTAACGGCGTCTATCATCGCGTTCGTCGCATCTCGCCCATCGACGGTTATCCAGCGCGAGAGAACGCCGACTACTTCCTGGGAGCCCTTCATGACGACGCCGATTAGAACTGTCTTTTCCCGCTCTAGTTTTGAAGAAAAGGAGAAGGTTCCGTCATCAAAACCTACGACCCTAATCTGGGGCTTCACCTTCCTTATTGCCCCAGAACTTCCTCGAGCCATTTCGCGTACTCCCCGTTCACCTTGTCGACGTCTATCCTCGCTATTAGCGGCACGGTGTGGGGGTGGAGTTCCTTTATCGTCTCCCGTAGCTCCTTCCACTTGCTCACGTCCGTCTTGAGGAGCGCACCGACTTCGTTATCTTCTTCGATTTTTCCCTCCCACCAGTAGAATGCCTTGTGCTCCCTTAGGTTGGCGCAGGCGATGAGCTTCTTCTCGAGTAAAGTTTTAACGGTCTTTTCGGCGCTCTCCCAATCCGGGAATGTCGTGTAAACGAATATCATCTCCATTATCTCACCTCCTAGTGAACTTTCGACGGATAAGCTTAAATCGGTTGTGGGGTTAGTATCGTTGGGATGTGGTATGGAGCGGGTGCGGGCACACCTTAAAATCTACGGCCGCGTTCAAGGGGTTGGTTTTAGATGGAGCATGCAGAGGGAAGCGAGAAAGCTGGGCGTGAGTGGGTGGGTTAGGAATCTGCCTGATGGAACCGTGGAGGCTGTAGTGGAGGGCGACCCTGAGAGGGTTGAGGCTCTAATAGGCTGGGCCCACCAAGGACCGCCCCTGGCGAGGGTCACACGTGTTGAGGTAAAATGGGAAGAACCTGAAGGGCTGGAAGGCTTCAAGGTCACTGGCTGACCTCGCTCCTCTCGAGGAGCACCCTCTTGGGGCAGTACTTGACCTCACAGTAGTTGCAGACGAACTTTTCCTTGTCCTTTTCCGGCGTGTGGAGGATGAGTTTCTTGAAGCCCTCCATTTCCTTGACCTTCATGAAGACCTCTACGGGTAGCGTTCCGTCGATGACTATGTAGAGCTTGCTCGGCTCCTCGCGGAGGTTTCTGCTGAAGACTTCCATTACTGGAACTCCATTCTTCGCCAGCAGCTCCAGAACCTTCGAAAATCCGGTTAAATAAGCGTCCTTCTCCAGCTCTATCTCGAGCACTTCCCAGCCCATCAGCGGGGCGACGTCTATCAGGCTCGGCAGCGGGTTGAGCCTTTCGAATATGAGCTTGAGGGGATAGGTCTTTTCGATGTACTCTATCGTGTGATAGACTATCTTCCTGTTGACGCCAATGATCCTTGCCAGCTCGCTTATCGGCACCTCAACGTCTCTGAGGTATATCTTCCCGTTCTTTACACTGAGGCCGTTCTCGAAGAGGAACTCTGCAACCTTCCTTCTGGCAGGATAGTTCTTGAAATAGGCCTCGAGTATGAGCATCATTTTTGTTCACCTCTTACTCATATATGGGTAGGAATGGATATTTAAATCTTTCCCCTACATGAGGACTATGGATTTTCTCTTTTAGAGCACCGCAAGGTTATTAACGGGGGCACCCGTATCCTACTTTTCAGAGGTGAGTGTGATGGGCGATGAGTTCGACGTGATAGGAATCGGCAACCTTAACTACGACATCATAATGCTCGTCGAGCGCTTTCCAGAGTTTCATGAGAAGGTGAGTGCTGAGAAGGCCTTTTTCGGTCTGGGCGGAGCGGCAGCCAACACGGTCTCCTGGCTGGCCCACTTTGGACTGAAAACGGGCTTTCTCGGTGCCGTCGGAAGGGACGAGATAGGTGAGGCGCACCTTTCTTACTTCAGACGGATAGGCGTTGATACGGGCGGTATACGAGTCGTCGATGCTCCATCGGGGATAGCAGTGGCCATGATACACGGGGAGGACAAGAGGATAGTGAAGTATCCCGGTGCTAACCTCATGAAGGAGGTCGATTTTGACTACCTTGCCAGGACAAGGCACATCCACCTCTCTTCAAATCCCCCCGAAGTCATAGTTAATGTAGTTAATTTCGCACACGAGAGGGGCATAACCGTTTCTCTGGACATAGGGGAAGCGTATCTTCCTGAGGAAATCGAGGAGAAGGTCGATTACCTCCTAATGAACGAGGATGAGTTCAAGAGGAAGTTCGGCGAGCTCGACCTCTCCAAAGCCAGGGCGAAAAACGTTATCGTGACCCTCAACGGCGGGGGCGCGTTGCTGAGGAATGAGAACGGAAATGTCTGCGAAGTCAGGGGGCTGAGCGCAGAGGTCGTCGATTCGACGGGTGCAGGTGATTCCTTTGATGCTGGGCTGATATACGGCGTTCTCAATGGATGGAACCTGGAGGATGCGGCTAAACTGGGAATGCTGCTTGCTTACCTGACTGTTCAGAAAGTTGGTGCAAGAACGGCCATAGTTCCGCTGGAGAAGGTCGTCAAGGTTGCTGAAGAACTCGGTCTTGAACTGCCCTTCCGAGTCCAGTGAATCCCTCCGAGTCTGGGCCCCAGCCCCCGACCTAAGTTTTTTAGAAACCCTTAAAAGATTGAACCCCAAATGGTTAAGAGAGCAGTGAACCCCGATTTCGGAGGTGACTCAGTTTGGAAATCATAGTGGACAACTTCAAACCAAAAATTACCCGGCCATTCAAGAGGAAGAACGAGTACTGGGTTAAACTCATCGACCAGAGCGGAGAATACGTCATGAAGTTTAAGAGCCCGCTGGAAGCTGAGGACGCAATATACGGCATGCTCGATGATCTCCAGGTTTACGGTGGTAAAGTCAGGCTCAAGCTCAGGGAAGGAAATGTCATTGAGGACATTGAGGTAATAGAGCTTTACAAGCCCTCCGCCAAGGAGCTGCTCAATGAGTACTTTACCGATTGATTCTCACTCAACGTTCTTTTCTGTTCATTGGCGTTGGAAATATGACAAAAACCTATATATACTCCAGTCCATATAGTCTATTATTGGACAAACATTGGGGATTAAACCCAGGGTGGTCAAATATTCTCTGGAGGTCGTTATTGTGGCAAGGAGAAAGAACAAGGAACTCCTGGAACTCGCTATGGACATGGGCGGAGAGGAGGCCGTTGAGGTAATTAAGGCTCTCGAAAAGAAAAAGGAATCCACGGATGAGGAGCTCGCAGAGATAACCGGCATCCGGGTCAACACCGTCAGGAAAGTTCTCTACATGCTCTACGACCAGGGTTTGGCAGAGTTCAAGCGCATAAGGGACAAGGAGACCGGCTGGTATTACTACTACTGGCGCCTCGAAACCAAGAGACTTCCGGAGATAATCCGCTCCAAAAAGATGGCCGAGCTTAAGAAGCTCAAGGAGATGCTCGAGGAAGAGACGAGCGAGATCTACTACCACTGTGGCACTCCAGGCCATCCGAAGCTCACCTTCGATGAGGCCATGGAGTACGAGTTCCAGTGTCCGATATGTGGCAACATGCTCATGCAGTACGATAACACCGCCGTCGTCGAGGAGCTCAAGAGGCGCATAGAGGAGCTCGAGATCGAGCTCGGCCTCAGGAAGAAACCGAGGAAGTCGAAGAAGTAGA
Source organism: Thermococcus sp. LS1 (assembly GCF_012027395.1). Classification (NCBI taxonomy): domain Archaea; kingdom Methanobacteriati; phylum Methanobacteriota; class Thermococci; order Thermococcales; family Thermococcaceae; genus Thermococcus; species Thermococcus sp. LS1. The sequence goes on along the minus strand of NZ_SNUJ01000001.1, from coordinate 281,498 downwards.
TTTGAATGGTTTGGTTTGATGAACTTCGGGGATGGTGAGAATGCAGGAAGTAGTTATTCTGGAGAAGGTTTACGGAGACAGGAGCGGCTTTTTGAAGCTCGATAAAAAGCTCAAGGCCCTCCTCGGTGATCTGGAAGTTGAGTGGAAGCTCTCAGCGGTCAAGAAGCAGTGGGTCAGGGTAAGTCTCAACGGTGAGGACGAGGAAATCTCAGCAAACCTCGTAAGGGAAGAGTTCGGCGAGGTTCCCTACAGGCTCAAGGCTGTTGAAGAAGGCAAAACCTACAGGGGAAGGTTCATAGACCTGGGAAAAGTCGGCTACGGGGCTTACGTTGACATTGGAATATTCACTCCAAAGCCTAAGGATGCCCTTCTACCGCTCTACTACCTCAAGGAGACCTTTGGAGAGATGCCGGTCAGGGAGATGATAAGGAAGTTCGGCTGGGTCGACAACCTTCCCGTAGAGGTAGAAGTTACCAAAGTTGAGTTCGGCGCGAGGGAGGTTGAGCTTGCCTTCAGCGATGCTCAGCTCAAGCGCATAAAATCCTGGCTGAGCGATGGCCACGACAAGCTCTTCGTGACAGGAACAATAAGCGAGAACGTCGAGAAGGCCCTCATAAGGACAGGGCACGGCAGGGACGTCAAGCGCATGGAGGAGCTCGGATTGATGGAGACGCTTCTGATACTCAAGAAGGGCACCCAGGCTCCGGGAATAATCAAGGAAATCGGCCCGCACCTTAGGGGTGCCATCATAGGCGCTATCAAGTTTGGGGAGTGAGTTGATAGAGCATCCTCGCCGTGAGAGAGGCAAGGATTACGAAGCAGTAGGGCAGTATCTCCGGGATGAACAGCGCGAGGGGAATGTAAAAGATTGCCAGCATAATGAGGAATGGGGTCTGGCCCCTTATTTTTATGCTTTTTTCTCTGTAGATCACCGCGTAGGCTATGGCCAGGATCGCCAGGGCAGTGTTGAAGAAGAACTTGGCTATGTAGTCCCAGCACTCCGGGGTCGTGTGGTTGGGTATGTTCATCGGAAAGCCGAATTGGGTATACATGAGGGCCACGCCGAGTGCGCTCATAAGTAAGTAAGCATAGTTTCTTAGATGCCTTTTAGGGAAAGCCAGCACGAAGATGGCTGGAATTGGGAGGAGATACGGATTTATCGCTATCGTGAGCAGGGTGAACAGAGACAGAATCAGCGTCTGTAACAATGTCTTCCCCCTCTCCGGCGAGAAAGTCACGTTGCTTATTATTGCCAGCGTGATGAGGAAAGAGGCTAGGCCGAGGACACTCCCGTCGATGTGATGGAGGTGCTCCCTGAACATTGGCGAGGCGAAGGTGAGACCGAAGACTATGAAGCCTAACTCGCGGGCGCGCTTTGGCGAGATATAGAAGGAGAAGGATATCAGCAGAAGGATGAGCACCCAGTGGGCAAAGACGAGATTCTCCTCGATGGGTGGCACTATCTTGAATAGTATACCCAACATTGCTCCTAACGGAGAATCCACAGAGCCCCCGACGGCGAATTTGAGTCCCTGGAAGAAGTATTCAAGAAAAACCTCACTCATCTTTGGAATAGGGGCTGTGAGATACCATAGCATGAATAGGGAGAGGGCCAGGCTGTAGAAGCTGCCGGCATGGCTCTTATCGTTGCGGAGAGTGAGCAGGAAGACCCAGGCTATAATGACGAGCAGTACCACAAAGCCGATCTTTGATTCGAGTGGAGGATTCCAAAGCTCCTCAAAGGCACGCTCCGTCAGGTAGATGTTGTCCTCGGAGCCGGTTATGAGAACGGAGTGGTCGAGAACGATGATCCCGGGCAGAAGGGACTGGTTTTCGGGAAGGCCGGTCTGGGGCCAGAGAACCTCCATCATGGGGTTGTTATAAACATTCCCAACAAGGACTAGCGTCTCGTTTCCGTGCTCCTTCACAGTTGAAAGCTTCTCATCGACGTAATACGCCCAGGCCTTTGCCCAGGTCTCGTTCCCGGCAACCACAGTGTAAGTCGAATTCGAGTCCAGAAAAGCCTGAAAAGCTTCCCGGCTTGGATAATAGGTCAACTCACCGGCAGAAACGAGGGGAGCCATGAGGATGATGAGGGTTATTAGAACGAGGGTTCGCTTCATCATATCCCTCCCAGGGAGATACCCAAACATGGTTAAAAAGTTAATGTAGCCTGGCCCAGCGCGGCCTCACGGCAACGGCATCTGCCGGCCTCGGCCGCGATAAAGAATAGAGAAAAAGGGCTTAAAGGCTTTACTCTTCCTTAGATTCCTCGCTGCTCTCCTCTTCGGTCTCTTCGCCCTTCATCTCTTCGAGCTTGGCGATGAGCTTGTCAACTATCTCCATGAAGGCCTTTGCAGCCATGGTGTCCTCATAGAGGACTATCGGGATTCCTGCGTCGCTCGCTTCCCTGGCCTTGAGGTCAATGGGTATCTTACCGAGGAAGTCAACGCCCTCCTTCTGGGCGAGCTTTTCTCCACCTCCCTCCCCGAAGAGGTCTATCTTGTTGCCGCAGTGCGGGCAGATGAGGTAGCTCATGTTCTCGACGACTGCTATGTAGGGCACTTCCATCCTCTTCATCATGTTGACGGCCTTGCCAGTGTCGAGGAGAGCAACCTCCTGGGGAGTCGTGACAATTATAGCCGCGTCGAGCTGGAGGGTCTGAGTGACGGTGAGGATCTCGTCGCCGGTTCCCGGCGGGAAGTCGATTATCATAAAGTCCAGCTCGCCCCACTTGACGTCGCCGAAGAGCTGCTTTATGGCCTTCGTGACGAGGGCTCCGCGCCAGATGATCGGCTGATCCTCGGGAACGAGAAAGCCCATGCTCATAACCTTTATCGGTGTAGTCTGGCCAAGGAAGTCGTTCATTGGCGGAATCATCTCGAACCTGCCGTCTTCCATCCTCTCAGCGAGGACGTCGGCCTTCTCGACACCGAGCATCTTTGCCACGTTCGGCCCGTGTATGTCCGCGTCGAGGATTCCGACGAAGTAACCCTTCTTTGCAAGGGCAGCGGCGAGGTTGACAGCAACGGTGCTCTTCCCGACGCCTCCCTTACCGCTGAGGACGGCTATTTTGTACTTCCACTTTTTCTGTTTCTCGTTTATCCTCTGGGTGAGCGGGTCAGCGCCCAATCCTGCTATGTTCAGGGTAGGGGGAGTCTTGATAGTCATTTTTAACCACCTCCGAAGTTAGGTCTGCCTAAGGGCTTAAAAGTTTTGTTATAAAAGAGGCCCTTATGGGGCATTTTTGTGGAACAATCATCAGGCGAAAGCGGAAATTGGTAGAAGAAGAAAGAGGAGGAAGTCACTCCTCCGGCTTCGGGAGGATGACATCGACGCCGAGAACCTTCCACATGGCCTTGATCTGCTCGCGCATCACGTCAATGGCCTCTGGCTGCTTGAAGAGGTGCTTGAACCTGCCCTGGAGCTTGAGGTACTCCTCGATGGGCTTCTTGAACTCAATGGCAACGACTCTGCCGCCCTCGCGCTTGACCTTGGCGCCTCCGCCAGGAGCCTGTATCTTGATGTTCCAGATGTCGCCGTTCTCGATCTCGAAGAGCGGCCAGACACCGGTCTCAATGGCGAGCCTGGCGATCTCGACACCCTTCTCAAGCGGGCTCTTCCATCCGGTTGGACAGGTACACTGAACCTGGACGAAGGCCGGACCGTCGACCTTGGCGGCCTTCTTCATCTTCCTGATGAAGTCGAAGGGGTTGCCTATGCTGGCGGTTGCAACGTATGGGATCTGGTGGGCTGCAGCAATAAGGGCGACCCACTTCTTGGGCTTGTCCTCACCGATGGAGTACTTGCCCGGCGGGCTGGTGGTGGTCCAGGCACCGTAGGGGGTCGAAGAGCTCCTCTGGATTCCGGTGTTCATGTAGGCCTCGTTGTCGTACATCAGGTAAACGACGTTGTGCCAGCGCTCAAGCATACCGCTCAAAGCCTGAAGGCCTATGTCAGCAGTTCCACCGTCTCCACCGATGGCGAGGATCTTGCCCTTCCTGCCGAGCTTCTTCCAGGCGGCCTCAACACCGCTGGCAGCTGCGGCAGCGTTCTCGAAGGCGACGTGAACCCACGGGGCCTTCCAGGCGGTGTACGGGAAGACGGCGCTGACGACTTCCATACATCCGGTGGCCTGGGCTACGGCGAATGCGTTGGGATCGCCGAACTTCTCCTCCATTGCCTCGCTGAAGGCCTTGGTGGCGAGCTTGAGAGCGGTGGCACAACCGCATCCGGCACAGGCGGCGTGTCCGGGTGCCCAGTACTCGCGAGTGGTAATCGGGGGCTTCCTAACGGCCATCTTCCTCACCTCACAGTATCTCCTTCCTCAGTCCAATCCAGTTGACTTCCTCAAACTCCTCTCCGGCGAGGGCCTTCTTGCTTATCTCGAGGGCCTCGTCGAGGTCCTTGAAAGTGACGTCCCTGCCACCGAGGCCGAGGATGAAGTCAACGATCTTGGGCTTGTCTTCAACGTTCACGAGGGCCCTGCTGAAGTCCTGGAAGAGGGCTCCGCCGACGCTGAAGGTGACGTTCTTCTCGAGCAGTGCGAGAACCTTCGCCTTCTTTGCGAGCTCCCTGACCTCCTCAACCGGGAACGGCCTGTAAACGGTAATCTTCGCGGCACCGACCTTGAGGCCCTTCTCCCTGAGGTGGTCAACGTACTCCTTGAGGGTTCCGGCGAGGGAGCCCATGGTGACGAAGATTATGTCGGCATCTTCGGTCCTGTACTCTTCAATCTTCTGGTACTTCCTTCCGAACTTCTTCTCGAACTCAGCGAAGGCCTCATCAATGACCTTCTTCGCGGCCTCGTTGGCTTCCCAGACGCCGTAGCGGGCCTCCATGTAGTGAGCGGGGAATCCGAGTGCACCCTGGGTTATCGGCTTGGCCGGGTCGAGGTAGGCGTGCTTTGGCACGTACTCGCCGAGGAACTCGTCAACGAGCTCCTGGTCGGGAATTTCAACCGGCTCGACGGTGTGGGTCAGGATGAACGCGTCGAAGCCGACCATGGCTGGAAGGAGAACCCTCTCGTCCTCGGCGACCTTGAATGCTATCAGGATGAGGTCAAGGGCCTCCTGGTTGTTCTCGGCGTAGAACTGGAGCCAGCCGGTGTCGCGCTCGCTGATGGTGTCCTGCCAGTCGTTCCAGATGTTGATCGGGGCGCTCAGGGCTCTGTTACCAACTGCGATGACTATCGGAAGCCTCATTCCTGCGGCGATGAAGAGTATCTCGTGCATCAAAGCGAGACCCTGAGAAGCGGTCGCGGTGAAGGTCCTAACACCTGCCGCCGAAGCACCGACACAGGCAGAAATCGCTGAGTGCTCACTCTCGACCTTGATGAACTCTGCGTCAAGCTCTCCGTCAGCTACGAACTCACTTATCTTCTCAGGAACTAGAGTCGAGGGTGTAATTGGGAACGCTGCGATAACCTTTGGCTTGGCCAGCTTGGCCGCCCAGGCAGCAGCCTCGTTAGCCTTCATAACCTTCCTAATCGGCATCTTTCACCACCTCACTTGGTCTCCCTAACCATAACTATCGCCTTTGTCGGGCACTCGTTCGCACAAATTCCACAGCCCTTACAGTAGTCGTAGTCGAAGACCGGATAGTTCTCCTCGTCGAGGTATATGGCTGGCTCCGGGCAGTAGATGTAGCAGAGGTAGCACCTAACGCACTTGTCCCTGTTGAACTCCGGCATGAAAACTCTCCAGCTTCCTGTCTTGTTCACGACGCTGCTTCCCGGGAGGTATACAATCGCTCCCGGGGTCATCTTTTCGCTATACTCCTTCTGAACCCTCTCAATATCGGCCTTAAACGGACTCTCGGCCATGTATATCACCTCGGGTGAGTTGTCAATTTGACACTTAAACCTTTAGGGTAAAGATGGAAAGCTCAGCCGAAGACCTCGGCGAGCTTCTTGAGCTTCTCCCACTCGTGGAGGACCCACTGCTGGAGGATCTCGATGTCCTCCTTGGTCATGTACTTGAACCTGCCCTGGAGCTTGAGGAACTCCTCAATGGGCTTGGGCTCCTTCTTGGTGCTCGGCATGTTGATCTTGTACCTGCCGTTCTCGTACTCGAAGAGCGGGAAGTAAGCGGTCTGGACTGCCAGCCTGGCCAGTTCGATGCTCTTGTCGGTCGGTGAGCGCCAGCCAGTTGGACACGGCGCGAAGAGCTGGATGAAGCTCGGCCCTGGGGTCTTCTGGGCCTTCTTGAGCTTCCTTATGAAGTCTTCGGGGTAGGCAATGCTTGCGGTAGCCGCGTAGGGTATCTCGTGGGCAATGACGATGTCGATGACCTTCTTCTTGTGCCTCTTCTCGAGGAAGTGCTTCTTTCCACCGGGGGTGTTGGTGGTCCAGGCACCGTAGGGTGTTGAACCCGACCTCTGGATTCCGGTGTTCATGTAGGCCTCGTTGTCGTACATGATGTAAACCGCATCGTGGCCCCTCTCAAGGAAGCCCGAGAGAGCTTGGAGTCCTATGTCGGCGGTTCCACCGTCGCCTGCCCAGCCGACGACCATTATGCCGTCCTCGCCCTTAACCTTGTAGCCCTTGGCTTTCAGAGCGGCCTCGATTCCGCTTATGACCGCACCAGTGGTCTCGAACGCGGTGTGGAACAGGTTCGCATCGAGTGCGCTGTATGGCCAGGGGCCAGCGATGATGGTTGAACAGCATGCGGGGATTGCAAATATCGTCTTCTTTCCGTAGGCCTTGAGGACGTACCTAAGGCCGAGTGAGGCGCCACAGCCCTGGCAGGCGGTGTGGCCTGCGTAAAAGTGCTCTTCCGCGGGAATGCTCAACCTCTTCTTAACGTTCTCTGGAATCTCCATCATTCTCACCTCTTAAGGTGGTACCAGTCCACCTCTACATCCAGCTCGCCCTTCTCGATGATGGCCTTCATGTTGTCGGCTATCTTCTTGACGTCGTTCACGGTGAAGTCCCTGCCTCCGAGGCCGACTATGTAGTTCTTCATTATCGGGTGAGCGTCGGTGTTGTAGAGCACGCCCTTGGCCTCGTTGAAGAGTATGCCCTCCTGACCGAAGGAGAAGTTCCTGTCAAGGACCGCTATTCCCTTCACGTTCTTGGCCAGCTCGTAGAGTTCGTCCTTCGGGAACGGCCTGAACCAGCGGACCTTGGCTGCTCCGACCTTGTAGCCCTCCTCGCGGAGAACGTCAACGGCCTGCTTGACGGTTCCCATGAGTGAACCCATGCCCATGAAGACGAAGTCAGCGTCGTCAGTCCTGTAGAGCTCTATCATCTGGCTGTAGTCCCTTCCAAACATCTCGCCGAACTCCTTGCCGACTTTCCTGATGACTTCCCTGGCCTCTTCCATGGCCTTCTCTATCTTGTAGCGGAACTCGTAGTAGTCGGCAGGAGTTCCAAGGGCTCCAACTGAGAACGGCTTGTCAAAGTCAGTGAGCGTGTAGAGAGGCTTCCTCGGCGGGAGGAACTCGTCAACGAGCTCCTGGGGGATCATTTCAACAATGTCGTAGGTGTGGCTCAGGATGAAGGCGCTCTCAACGACCATCGCTGGCAGGTTGACGGTCTCGGCGACCTTGAATGACATGAGAACACCGTCGTAAACTTCCTGGTTGTTTTCGGCGTAGAACTGCATCCATCCGGTGTCGCGCTGGGCCAGGCTGTCGGTCTGGTCGTCCCAGACGCTCCACGGTGGTGCCATAGCCCTGTTGACGTTGACCATAACTATCGGCAATCTCGCGCCGCTCGCCCAGTGGAGCATCTCGTGCATCAAAGCAAGACCCTGGGCAGAGGTTGCCGTAAAGGCCCTCGCTCCAGCCGCTGAAGCTCCTATACACGCGGCCATGGCAGAGTGCTCGCTCTCAACGGCCACGTACTGGAGGTTCTCAACCTCACCATTGGCTATGAACTCCGCTATCTTCTCGATGATGCTCGTCTGAGGGGTGATTGGGTAAGCTGCCACAACCTCAACGCGGGCGTGCTTGGCGGCGTAAGCGGCCGCGTAGTTGCCGCTCACAACCTTCCTAATCGGCTTGTACTCCATGCTCAACACCTCACTTCTCCTCTTTCTCCATCGTTATGGCATTGGTTGGGCATTCGTTCGCACAGATACCGCAGCCCTTACAGTAGTCATAGTCGATGCCAACGTAGCCGTCCTCGCGGATGTATATCGCTGGCTCGGGGCAGAACTTCCAGCAGATGTAGCACTTGACGCACTTGTTATCATCAACGACTGGTATGAACGTCCTCCAGTCACCGGTGAAGTTGATGAGGGTCGTTCCCAGGGTTATGGGGGCCTCTGGATACTCGTCCACGGATTTGAGGACGATTTTGGTGGCCCCTTCTTTCTTTTCACCGAACAACGTGTTCAACTCTCTTCACCCCTTGTAAGGATTATAAAGGAAAGAGAATCAGAGTTCGTAAACGACGGTCTTGTTGAAGGCCTCTTCTGCAGCCTTGGCGTTCTTTTCGCCGAGGGCTCCGGAGAAGACGTCCTGGATTGCCTTCTGGACGTGCTCGAGGCTGACGACGCCAGTGGCCTTGGCAACGGCACCGAGAATGGCGGTGTTGGTAATCGGGAGGCCAAGTATCTCAAGGGCTATGGTGGTGGCGTCGACCAGAGCGAGCTTGGCGGGCTTCTTCTTGAGCTTCTCGAGAACCTCTTCCTTGCTCTTCTCGGTGTTGATGATAACGATTCCGCCGTCCTTGAGACCGGCGGTAACGTCGACGGTGTCGAGAAGCGACGGGTCGAGGACGACGACTATGTCCGGCTCGTAGATCTGGGTCTTAATCCTGATGGGCTTCTCGTCGATCCTGGTGAATGCCGTAACCGGTGCTCCACGCCTCTCAACTCCGAAGAACGGGAACGCCTGGACGTATTTGCCCTCAAGGAAAGCTGCTGAAGCTAATATGTTGGCAGCGGTAACTGCACCCTGTCCACCCCTACCGTGAAAACGAATCTCTATCATCATTCCTGCCTCCTTAAATTTGTCAAAACTTATTCATCTATTGCATTTATTTAAGTTTCGGTATTGGGTTAAGCAGCCTTCGGCAGGTGTCTTTGGGTAGGCATGAACTTTGTCAGTCGTCAATGGCACGATTGGGGCATCATTTCTCGAAAAAAGTTCGTGCAGTCATTGGCAAAATTTTTAAGCCATAGTCTAAAGGGAGATATATAGACTATATAGGTGGTCTCCATGGACGGGCTAGTGATAGCAGCAATAGCAGTGGCCTTCTACATCGCTTGGAATATAGGCTCCAACGATTCGGCAAATGCCATGGGTACCGCGGTGGGTGCAGGAATACTCAGCTTCCGGCAGGCAACACTCACCATAGCGATATTCGTCCTGATGGGTGCCTATCTGAAGGGCTATAAGGTTATGAAAACCGTCGGCAAGGGCATCGTCCCCGAAGGCTACCTAACGATGGAGATGGCGGTAATAGCGCTTCTCGCCGCTGGCGTATGGGTCACGATAGCCACCGTCAAGGGCCTTCCGGTTTCCACGACTCAGGCCATAGTTGGTGGTGTGATAGGAGTTGGTCTTGCTGTCAACGCTCCGATCAACTGGTACACGCTCGTTAAAATAGCCTCCGCATGGGTTGTCTCACCCATACTGTCCGGGATTCTGGCGATAATTCTGTACAAGTTCTATTCCAAAGTTATCTCGAGCATAAAAAGCGTCTCGACGATTGAGGTCCTCTACAAGGCTCTCGCTATACTGGGCGGTTCCTACATGGCCTTCAACTTCGGCACCAATGAGGTTGCGAACGCATCTGGACCTCTGGTCGGTGCCGGCTTCGTGGAGCCAAAGGTTGCGGGAATTTTTGGCGCGATAGCACTCTCGATAGGCGCTTTAACTTTCAGCTACGCAGTGATGCACACCGTTGGAAAGAAGATAACCGCCCTCGGCCCGATCTCGGCCTTTGCAGCACAGTTCGGCTCAGCAATAGCTGTGAGCCTTGCCAACATCTTCGGTCTCCCGGTGAGCTCCAGTCAGTCCATAGTTGGCGGCGTTATTGGTGTTGGCCTCATCGCGGGAGAAGGCGTCGACAAGTCCGTCATAAAGGACATAGTCTTTGGCTGGGTGGCGACGCCCCTGACGGCGATATTCATCGCCCTTGGAATCTTCAATGCTTTCTCATTGGTGGGGCTGGTTTAGCCGCTTTATCTCGACCCCCAGCCTCGTCAGCTCCTTTATCATTCCCGTCTGGATGTAGGCTTCTATTTTCGTCTCCTCGCCGTACTCAACCGACAAAACCTCACCGATAGCATTTATCAGAGCCATGACCTGAGGGACTTTCTCAGGCTCCCTCACGGTTATCTCGAAGGCCCCGTACTTGGGCAGGGTTAGTACCACCTCTTCCAGCGCTCCGTAGAGCTCCTCCAGCTGACCGAACTTGGCCGAGATGGAAACGACACGGGAGACGTTTATCCCCCTCTCCTCGACTATTTCCATTATCCTCTCAGATTTATCTTTAACGTCCTCCTCGCTCGTCAGGTCCCTCTTGTTGAGGACGACTACCATAGGCTTATCCAAGGCCTTAAGCTCCCTCAAGACGTTGAGCGATGCCAGGAATTTCCTCCGTATCTCCGGCCAGGGCTCGCTCACATCGAGAACGAGCAGGACTATATCGGCCTTAACTATCTCCTCCAGCGTGGAGTGGAAGGCTTCAACGATAAACGGCGGGAGGCCGTCAATGAAGCCGACCGTGTCGGTGACTAGAACCCTCTTACCGCCGAGCTTGAAGCGCCTCGTTGTCGTGTCCAGGGTGGTGAACATCTGGTCTCTCGCCTCTATCTCCTCCCTCGCGAGGGTGTTGAGGAGCGTTGACTTTCCGGCGTTCGTGTAGCCCGCTAAGGCGAGCAAAATGAAGCCAACCTCTTCCCTGCGCTTCCTTTTAACCTCGCGGTCCGCCTTTACCCTCTCCAGCTCCTTCCTTATCTTGCCCATACGGTAGCGGATGTGCTTAAGATACTGCTGGGTCTGATACTCACCCATTCCCTTGAATCCTGCCCTATCGCCGAGCTTTATTCTCCTGATGGCCTCCTTTACGAGAGGAATTTCATACTGCAGGCTCGCCAGCTCCACCTGGAGCTTTGCCTCTTTTGAATGCGCGCGCCTCTCGAATATCTCAAGAACCAGCTGCCACTTGTCTATTATCTCCACCCTCAGCTCTTTCCAGAGGTTGTAGGCCTGACTTGGCGTGAGCTTGTTGGCGAAGATGACCTTATCCGGCTGAAGCTCTCTCACGAGCTCTTTGAGCTCCTCGAACTTTCCCTTTCCGATATTGTACTTAGGGTGCTCCTCACGGTTCTGTTCGAGAATCGCCACTACCTCGTAGCCGGCACTCCTTAACAGCTCCTCGAACTCTTCCCGGCTTATCCTCTCGCGCCTGGATTTTCTGATGACCCCTATTGCTCTCATCGTCAGAGCCTCAGTTTCTCCCTTTATATCCTTTTGGAGCAGGTAGTTCTCAACCCAAAGTTTAGGATAGGCCTTTAAACTTGGAATGCAATCTTTATACGGTGATCCCCATGGACTGTGAGGACGTCCAGGTTAAGTTGAAGGAAATAGAGGAGCTCCTTGACAAGCTCGGCAAGGAGCACCCGAAAGAGATAGCCGCCTTTTCTAGGTTCCTCCGCGAGGTTGTTGACAACAAGGCCCTCACAACGAGGGAGAAGGAGCTTATTGCCCTTGCCCTCGGCATAGCTCAGGGCTGTGAGTGGTGCATCTATCTCCACACCCAGAAGGCACTCGAAGCGGGCGCTAAGAAAGAAGAGCTCATCGAGGCCGGTCTCGTCGCGGTTCTCATGGCCGGCGGTCCAGCACTTATGCACCTCATACCGCTCATGAAGGCCATAGAGACCTTTGAAAAAGAGCATGGAACGGAGTGATTTCTCTTTCTACTTTGTATTTAATAAAAGGAAAATTTCTCAGCCCTCAGTGAGCTTGAGAATGGCCTCCGCGAGGTCGCCCTCTGCCTCTTCCAGCGCCTTCTTTGCCGTCTCGTAGTCAACGCCCGCCTGCTCCATGACGAGTTGGATATCCTCCTCGGAAATCTTGAGGATTGGCCTTACTTCCTCCCTGCCAGCAACTATCTGGTAGCTCTTCTCGCCCTGAGCGGTTATCACCATAGCTGAAACGTCACGGAGGATTATCTCCCTGTCTGGGAGCTTTATAACGACCTCCTCAACGTTTTCAAGCTCCTCCATCTTGATGCCCATCTGGCGCATGAGCTTCTTCATCTGCCTTGGGTTCATTCCCATCATCGCTATCACCTTGAGAAAAATCCGGGCTGGATTTTAAAAAGGTTGGCGAGTTTCGATGACGATTTATGAGCGTAATGTTTAAATTTTTTCCGAAGGAATTTTGAGGAAGACAAAAAGCGGAAATCTCCTTGGACAACTTTTGCCGTGGGTTCTGGTGCGTTGCTGGTTATTGGCCTGATCATATGGGAATGGAAAAAGCGGAAAGATCCATTATGGCGTGGAAACCTGAAGAAATACAAGAAGGACAGGAAATGACACGCTGCAACCTGAGGAAAATCCCTAGCTCAAAAGGTTGGGAGAATATTCCGATGAGGCTTCCTCTTTGAATGCCATCTTAAGGAGAGGCGGCGTGACAAGCGTGCTCAGGAATATCATCAGCACGATGACCACGTAGGCATCCTCACCGACTATACCAGCGTTCATAGCTATGGCGAGCATCGCGAGCTCAACGCCCATTCTTGGAATCATGCCTATTCCAACCCTAAGCGACTGTCTGCGGTCAAGTCCGGCCAGGAGAGCTCCGAGACCGCACCCTATAACCTTGCTGGCTATCGCTCCGAGGCTGAAAACCAGTGCGAAGATTCCTACCTCGGAGATGCTTCTGAGCGGAATGTTCATGCCAACGTCAACGAAGAACAACGGAATGAACATAGAGTGGGCTAGGATCCTTGTGTGCTCGAATATTGGCCTTCTGAATTCAGTCTCGCTTAGACTGAGACCGAAGAGGTAGGCTCCAAGGATAGAGGCTAAATTCATGTGCTCCGCTAAATAGGCAAAAGCGAAGAGAGTCGCCATCGATAGGGTTATCGTCGAATCGGCAAAGCCCAGGTGGACGACCTTTCTCAGCAGTCTGTCTATCGCAGGCGGGACAACGTAAATCGCGGCCAGTATGAAGATGATAACCTTGGCAAAGATGAGTCCTATCCCAATTGGATTAATGCCTCCCTGGACAAGCATGGAAATGACAATACTCAGGATGACTATGCCGAGAATATCATCGACTATAGCGGCCGTCAGTATGGTGTTGCCCTCAACAGTCTTGAGCGCGTCAAGCTCCATGAGAACCCTAACTGTCAGGCTCACGCTCGTTGGGGTCATTAGGGCACCGTAGAGGAGAGCCTGTTCAAAGCCCTTGAAGGGATACACAATGCCGAAACCCATGAGAAAGGCAATTGCAACTCCAACCACTGCCACAGAGAGCCCAGCCTTACCAGCTTCCTTTAGCTCATCAACGCTACTTTCCAGACCTGCCAGGAAGAGGAGGAGCAGGACACCGAGCATTGAAATATCCTTCACTTCTGTAGTTGGGGGAAAGAACATGCCGAGCAGTATGCCGCCGATAATCTGGCCTAGGACAACTGGTTGCTCTATCCTTGCGAATATCCATCCAAAGGTCTCGGCAACTGCGAGCATGAGGGCTAGGTAGAGTATCAGCTCGAGTTCCATACGAACTCACCTGGCAAATACCCTGAGAATCCTCACAATACTCTGGGCGGAAAACGTTCCTAGGACGGTCTTTTTCTTATCAACAACTGGAAACTGCTTGATACCGGTTTCAAGCATCATTTCGAGGGCATAGCCGAGGCTGTCGTTCGGACTGAGGATTATTGGTCTGGGGTTCATTATGTCTTTCACTGGTCTGTCCCAGTCGAAGTGTGCCTCCTTGATTGCGTCAAGTCCCACGAGAATGTAGTCTGAGGGGGGGATTATGAGGTTGATTATCTCGTCGATCGAAATGAATCCGAGGAGCTTTCCATCGTCATCGATGACGACGGCGCAGGTTGGATGCTCGAGCTCCTTTATGAGCTTCTCTATTTTATCATCGGGAGAAAGCCTGAGGAAGTTCTTCTCCATCACGAGCCCTATGGGCATCTTTGACAGCTTGAGGATATTAAGCTTTGGTCTCTCCTTTGGTTGTTTATCCCCTGACAATTTCTCACCTCCAAGAAAAGGAATAGGGGATTACTTTTCCCCTGGGAACTTTGAGGTCTCCTCGTTCGCCTTCATTATTTTTGCCCTGTACTCCTCGTACTTCTTCTTTGCCTCTTCGGCCTTTTCCTTCTCGCCGAGGTACTCGTAGGCCTCAGCGACGTGCTTCCACCACATCGGATCTTCTTCGGCCTCCTTGAGGCAGTACTCGAGGAACTTCTGGTAGGCTTCCTTTGCCAGCTCCTCCCTTCCGAGCTTCCTCGCTATGTTTCCGACGTCCTCCCAGAAGACGCCCTCTTCTTGGGCTTCCTTGGTGTAGTACTCCAGTGCCTTCTCCCATGCCTCCTTGGCCTTCTCCTCGTTGCCCAGCTCCTCGTAGAGCTTAGCGACGTCCTCCCAGAACCAGGGCTCCTCCTCGGCGTACTTCTCAAGGGCCTTGGCTGCCCTGTCCATGTTCCCAGCCTTCTTCCAGTACTCGTGGGCCTCCTTGAGGTAGTAGGTGTCCTTCTCCTTCTCATAGAGGGCCTCGTATATCTCAGCCGCCTTCTCGTACTTCTCGGCCTTCTCGTATGCCCAGGCGGCGCTCTCCATCCAGCCGAGCTTCTCGTACATCTCGGCGGCCTTCAGATAGTTGCCGGCCTTCTCGTACTTTCTGGCTGCTGCCTTGTACTTGCCCATCCTCTCGAGCTTCTCGGCCGAGCGGAAGCGGTCGGCCAGGCCCAGATCGGGCTCGCTGATGTACCATATGCCGAAGGCAAGAATGGCAACGAAGAATACTATTATCCAACCAACGGGGTAAAGATGCTGCCAATCGGTGCGATTCCAAGTGGCACTTAAGTAGAGACCATAGCCGCTGATGACGGTGAAAATCGCCAGTATCCCTCCGTACTTCCAGCTCTCGGCGTAGAACGTCAGCGCGGTGAAGAAGAGCAGCATCAGCGTGACGCCGAGGAATCCAAGGGCTAAAACCACCTGGAGCAGCAGCTTCCAGCCACCGTACCAGACTATGCCGGCGGCTATCACTATGACGGCAATTAAGAATCCTATCAGGTACGCTTTGAGCTTGTCCATTCTTCCACCCCCTCAAGCTTCAGCAGGAAGGTCTTGTACTCGAGCTTTGGCGTGTAATAGCCGGGCCCGTCTTGGGCCACGACTCTGTGACAGGGAACGACTATGGGGTAGGGGTTCCTCTTCATCGCCCCTCCAATGGCCCTCGGGGAAGTTCCAAGGGTCTTTGCCAGCTCTCCATACGTTACAACGCTTCCTCTTTTAACCCTTTTTGTTAGCCATTCGTAAACGCGGCGCTCAAAGGATGTTACACCCAGAAAACCCAGCTCCGGAAGGAGCTCCTCGTTCTCGAGTTTTCCAAGAATGACATCGCGGACGAGTCTGGGGTAGTCTGACTCCAGTAAGGTTAATTCGACATTGACACCCCTTTTCTTGAGGAAGAACGCCATGTTGGCGATTCTCTCCCTCAGAAATCCCTCCCCATCCAAGGAGAAGGTAATCCCCTGGATTTTCTCGTCAAAAATCACCGCGATCCAGACTTCCTTCCCCGCGATATCAAAGCGCTCAACGCTCAGCATCTCCACATTCCTCCAGTCTTAACGCCGCTTTTCTCAAGGGTCCGATGAGCGTGTGAACCTCCCTTCCGTAGAGGATGGTTCGCCCCACGAAGCGCCGGAAAATCTTGACGAAAACCTCCCTCCTCTCGGGGTCCTTCGGGTAATCCAGAACATCCAAAAGCCTCTCCCAGGTTCTGATGAGGGTCTCCTTCTCCTCCCGCGTTGCCGGTTCGAGCGAGGGGTGGATGGCTTCCCTTCCGCCCTTGGCCAGCTCGTAGAGTATCACCGCAACGGCCTGGCTGAGGTTCATGACTGGGTAAATCTCGCTTGTCGGGATGGTGACCGTTAGATCCATCCTCTCAAGCTCCTCGTTCTTCAGGCCGATGCTCTCGCGCCCGAAGAAGAGGCCGACCCTTCCGGGATAGCTCTTGAGTGCTTCCCTCAGCTCCCAGGGCATCATGGGTGCCCTGTCCGGGATGTAGCGCTTTCCCGGCTTCCCGGTCGTGCCCACCGCCAGGTCCACGAGCTCCAGCGCTTCCTCGAAGGTTTCGACGATGACGGCCCTCTCTAGAACGTCCCGCGCGTGGACTGCATAGAGATAGCTCTCCTCGGTGATGTTAGGATTGACCAGAACTAGCTCATTGAAGCCGAAGTTCTTCATCGTTCTCGCTATCATGCCTATGTTTGCGGGCCCCTCAGGTTCGACCAGAATCACCTTGAGCTTCATCGGTAAGGCTTTAAGGAGGATGCTTTAAACGGTTGCGGTGGTGAGATGAAGGTTTACGTCCTCGGTGCGGGTTCGATAGGCTCACTTTTCGGTGCCCTTCTGGCGAGGGCTGGAAACGATGTAACGCTCATCGGCAGGGAGGAGCAGGTGAGGGCGATAAATGAGAACGGCCTTCACGTCCTTGGTGTTGAAGAGTTCACAGTTTATCCTAATGCGAGCCTCTACGCCCCTGAAGAGCCCCCCGATCTTCTCATACTGGCCACAAAGTCGTATTCAACTAAAACTGCCCTGGAGTGCGCAAGGAACTGCATCGGCCCAGAAACTTGGGTGCTGAGCATACAGAACGGCCTCGGGAACGAGGAGTTAGCTTTGAAGATAACCCCAAACGTCATGGGGGGAATAACCACCAACGGGGCCATGCTGGTTGAGTGGGGCAGGGTGAAGTGGACCGGCAGGGGAATAACGGTCGTAGGAAAGTATCCTACCGGAACCCATCCCTTCGTGGAAGAGGTTGCGGAGACCTTCAACGGGGCCGGAATAGAAACGCATACAACCGAGAACGTCATCGGCTGGAAGTGGGCGAAGGCCATAGTCAACTCCGTCATCAACGGACTCGGAACGGTTCTTGAGGTGAAGAACGGCTTTCTGAAGGACAACCCCTACCTCGAGGGCATCTCCGTGGATATAGCGCGCGAAGGATGCATGGTGGCGCAGCAGCTGGGGATAGAGTTCGAGATCCACCCACTGGAGCTTCTCTGGGACACGATAGAGAAAACCCGCGAGAACTACAACTCAACCCTCCAGGACATAAAGAGGGGAAAGAGGACGGAGGTCGACTACATTCACGGAAAGATAGTGGAGTACGCGAGGAGCGTGGGGCTTGAAGCTCCAAGGAACGAGCTTCTCTGGGCGCTCATCAAGGCCAAGGAGGAGCAAAGTAGATAAACCCACCAATCGAAGTTATTGTGGGGGAGGAAAAATGCCCATATTCGGCGGAAAAGAAAGTGGGGTTTTTGATACTATTGAAAAGCACCTTGAGGTCGTCAACGAGTCCCTCGTTGCCTTCAGGGAGCTTATGATCGCTTACTTGGAGGGGGATTTTGAGAGGGCCAATGCTTTCGGAAGGGAAGTGGACCAGCTGGAAAGCAAGGCTGACCAGCTCAGGAGAAGTATAGAGACGATGCTCTACGAGGGAGCTTTTCTGCCTGCCAACAGGGGCGATTACGTCAGGCTCTCGGAGCTGGTTGATCAGGTGGCAGACGCTGCTGAAAGTGCCGCCCACACGCTCGTTCTCGCTAAGCCAAAGGTTCCTCTTGAGCTCAGGGATGGGCTCATGAAGCTTGTGGATTCCGCCATCGAGACGTACAAGATTCTCGTCGAGGCCGTCAATGCGCTCAACTCCGACGTTGACAGGGCTATAGAACTCGCAAAGCTCGTTGAAGATGCCGAGGAGAGAGCTGACGAAGTTGAGTACGACCTTAAGGGCAAGGTTTTTGAGAGCGAGACTGTCACGACCTATGCAAAGCTTATATGGAACCAGATACTGACGAAAATCGGCGACATAGCCGACCGCGCGGAGGACGCCTCCGATCAGGTCATGCTCATGGCAATAAAGAGGAGGGGATGAATGTGGTCAAGGTTTTGGTTGCCGCACCGCTGCACGAGAAGGCAATAGAGGTTTTGAAGAACGCTGGGTTTGAGGTAGTTTACGAGGAGTATCCCGATGAGAATAAGCTGATAGAGCTCGCCAAGGACGTTGAGGCGATTATAGTCAGGAGCAAGCCTAAGGTGACCAGGAAGGTCATCGAGGCGGCTCCAAAGTTCAAGGTCATCGGAAGGGCTGGCGTCGGCCTCGACAACATCGACCTTGAGGCCGCCAAGGAGAGGGGCATAAAGGTCGTCAACAGCCCGGCCGCCTCAAGCAGGAGCGTCGCGGAGCTTACCGTCGCCCTCATGTTCGCCGTTGCCAGGAAGATAGCCTTCGCCGACAGGAAGATGCGCGAGGGCGTTTGGGCCAAGAAGCAGTGCATGGGAATCGAGCTCGAAGGAAAGACCATAGGTATAGTCGGCTTCGGCAGAATAGGCTACAACGTGGCTAAGATAGCAAAGGCCCTTGGGATGAACGTCCTTCTCTACGACCCATACCCGAATGAGGAGAGGGCCAAGGAAGTCGGAGGAAAGTTCGTCAGCCTGGAGGAGCTTCTCAAGGAGAGCGATGTTGTTACGCTTCACGTCCCGCTCATCGATGCCACCTACCACCTCATAAACGAGGAGCGCTTAAAGCTCATGAAACCAACCGCCATCATCATCAACGCGGCCAGGGGAGCCGTTATAGACACCGAAGCGCTCGTCAAGGCCCTCGAGGAGGGTTGGATTGCTGGAGCTGGCCTGGACGTCTTCGAGGAGGAGCCACTGCCTGAGGGCCACCCGCTCACGAAGTTCGACAACGTTGTCCTTACCCCACACATCGGCGCCTCGACCGTCGAGGCCCAGATGAGGGCCGGCGTCCAGGTCGCCGAGCAGATAGTCGAGATTCTGAAGGGCTGATTGCCTCCTTTCTGTTAACTTTTTAAACTCTGGCTCCTATTTTTGCCCGGTGAGTGGCGATTGATTAACGAGCTGGTAGAAGCCATACGACTCGCGGTTACTCGCATTCCCGATGATACAGTTTCTGCCCTCAGGAGAGCTTACGAGGAAGAGGAGAACCCCATCGCGAGGTTCAACCTTGAAAATATCCTCAAGGCTATAGAAATCGGGAGGGAAGAGCGCATCCCCGTCTGTCAGGACACCGGGGCGCTCACCTTCTTTGTGGAGGCCGGGATAAAGAGCCCGTATCTGGGGAAGATACGGGAATGGATTCTCCAGGCGAGTATGATGGCTACCGAGGAGGTACCACTTAGGCCCAATGCCGTTGACCCTCTCACCGGGAAGAACTCTGGAAACAACATTGGATGGATGGTTCCGATAATACACTGGGAGCTCGTGGAAGGAGATAAAATCAGGATAGCGGTTTTCCCCAAGGGTGGCGGCAGCGAGAACTGCTCCGCACTTGCGATGCTTACCCCCGCGGAGGGCCTTGAGGGGGTTAAGCGCTTCGTCATCGAGAGGGTTAAGGCCTGCGGCGGAAAGCCCTGCCCGCCGGTAATCCTCGGTGTGGGCATAGGTGGGAGCGCTGATCTGGCCATTAAGCTGGCCAAGAAAGCTCTGTTGAGGCCCATCGGCGAGCGTCATCCCGATGAGAGAATAGCCAGACTCGAGGAAGATATTCTGGAGGGGGTTAACTCCCTCGGCATAGGTCCGATGGGAATGGGTGGAAAAACGACGGCCCTGGATGTCAAAATCGAGTACGCCCACCGGCATCCCGCCAGCTTTCCCGTTGGGCTGGTCGTTCAGTGCTGGGCCAACAGGAGAGCCTTCCTCGAGATAACTCCTGGAGGGGTCAGGATATGGCAGTGAAGCTCAGGACGCCTCTTTCTCTCGATGACGTCTTGGGACTGAAGGTCGGCGATATCGTCTACCTTTCAGGGGTCATCTACACTGCCCGCGATTCCGCCCACCGGAAAATCCTGAACATTCCCAGGAAAGGGCTTCCTATCGAGCTCGAGGGGGCGGTTATCTACCACTGCGGGCCGGTCGTGAGGAGAACCCGGGAAGGCTACGAGATAGTGTCAGCCGGTCCGACAACGAGCGCCAGGATGAACGTTTACCTCGACGCCATTCTAAGCCTGGGTGTCAGGGGGATAATAGGGAAGGGCGGAATGGATGCCGAGCCCTTTAAGGGCAGGGCGGTGTACTTTGCCTTCACAGGTGGGGCTGGCTCTCTGGCGGCAAAGAGTATAAAGCGTGTTGTTGATGTGCTCTGGCTCCGTAAGTTGGGAATCCCTGAGGCGGTGTGGGTTCTCGAGGTTGAGAACTTCCCGCTGCTGGTCGCCATCGATGCCTATGGAAACTCGCTCTACCGCTAGAGCTCGTCCTTCAGGCCCATCGGTTCCTCCTGGAAGAGCCTCTCGTCCATCTCCCTGAGTTTGGGGCTGACTAGGGGTTCGAACTCCATCTGGCCCAGGATGTCTTTCTCAACGTCTATACCCGGTGCGTATTCCTCCAACACGAGCCCCTTCTCCGTCAGCCTAAAGACTGCCCTCTCTGTTATGTAGATAACCTCCTGGCCTTTGCTCAGGCCGAGTTCGGCGTTGTAGACAACCTTGTAAACGCGCCTCACGAACTTCTTGACGCTCCCTTCCCTGACTATCTCCAGCCTTCCGTTGGCCACCCTCAGCTCCTTCTTTCCTGCAGTGAAGTGACCGGCGAAGAACATCCTGGGTGAGCCGTAGGAAATCACGGGGAAGCCTCCGGGACCCGGCAGGCGACCGGGAAGCAGCGAGGGATTGACGTTTCCCCTCTCGTCCACCTGCATGAAGCCCAGACTGGCGGCGTCTATTACACCACCTTCGTAGTTGGCGAACTGGTCCGGTTGGGAAATTATCGCGAAGGGCCCTATCGAAGCTCCGAAGTCCGGTCCACCAAGGGCTATGCCACCGAATGGACCGGATTCAACCGTCGTGAAAACCCAGTCGGCAACACCTTCCTCGATGGCAACTCCCGCAACCCTGTCGGGGATTCCTATGCCGAGGTTGACGAGTATCGGCCTGTTGAGTCTTTTGACGAGCTCAAGCATCTCCACCAGAATTCTCCTGGCTATAACCTTCTTCGTGCTCAGCTCCATCTTGGGAACCGAGCCGGAATCCATCGGAGGAATGACCTCTCCCGAAATCCTGGGGTCGTAGATCACGTTGGCGCTCTGCCTATGGTATTCCTGAGGAGAAACGACCACGTAGTCGACGAGAGGACCTGGAACTTTTACATCCTGAGGTTTCAGCGACGGATACCTCGCCACTCTCTCGACTTGGGCTATCACGATGCCCTTGTTTGGTTCAGCCTTTGCCGCCTGAGCGAGGTTCAGTATCTCCGTAAAGGCCCCTTCCTTCTCGGTCGTGACGTTGCCTATCTCGTCCGCGGTGGTTCCCCTTATGAAGGCAACGTTCGGCTTCGGGGCACGGTAGAAGAGGTATTCTTCACCACCGATTTTGACCCTCTCAATCCAACAGCGCCTCTTCTTCCTCGCCAGTTCATTGAGGTAGCCGCCGTCCTCCCGCGGGTCTAGGAAGGTTCCCAGTCCAACCTTCGTCAGGACTCCTGGAATTCCCCGCGCAACCTCGCGGAAGAACCATGAGGCGGTACCTATTGACCAGGTGTAGCCTTCAACCCGGTTCTCCTCGATGAGCTTCTGTATGTAGGGTGACCAGCCGGGATACGTCACGAGCATTCCGGCTAGGAAGTCCTGGTTTTTCTCGTGGTAGAGCTCCTCTAAGATTCTGTCGAGAACCCTGCCCGGGGCGGTTGGAATCGGGTTCACCTCAAGAAATATGCCCTTTGGGTGACCCGTCTCCTTGTAGCGCTCGAAGAGCTTGAGGAGAAGGTATTCTGGTGCGACGAGCAGGTTGAATCCTGAAACGGCTATAACGGCTTTATCTGGAACGGCCTCAACGGCTCTCTCGGCATCGACGACCTTCATAAGCATACCCCCGCCGCTCATTGTTCCATTTAGAGCGGCGGGGCTTATATGCCTACCGTCTCGCGTTGAGCCTCTCTATCTCCTCATAGAACCTCCTCCAGCGGCGCAGGTTTTCCTCCACTTCCTCGCCCTTAACCTTTCTCCTCGCGACGCCCTCCTTCATAGCCTCCTCCGCAACGGCCCTGGCGACCTTCGGATGGACATCCGGATGAAACGGTGACGGGATTATCTCTTCCTCGCGTGGCTCTATCACTGAAGCCATCGCCTTTGAGGCCGCTATTATCATTCCGTCCGTAATGGTTCTGGCCCTAACGTCGAGGGCTCCCCTGAATATCGCCGGAAAACCAAGGAGGTTGTTCACTTGGTTGGGATAATCGCTCCTCCCGGTTGCAACTATTCTCGCTCCTGCTTTCTTGGCATCCTCGGGCAGAATCTCCGGAACCGGATTTGCCAGCGGGAAAACTATCGCGTCATCGTTCATTTTCGCTATCCATTCGGGCTTTATCACGCCTGGCCCTGGCTTTGTGAAGGAGATGAGCACGTCAGCACCTTTCAAAGCTTCCTCCGGGCCGCCCTCAAGACCTTCACCATTCGTTTTCTCAAGCAACCCGCCGCGGTATGGGAAGAGTTCCTCCAGCGGCATGTCTGAGGTTAGTATCCTCGGCTTGCCATCAACCAGCTCCACAACGCGGACGTTCTCGAGCTTAACGCCAGCGGAGGTTATTATCCTCAGCGTTGCAAAGCCAGCAGCTCCAGCTCCAAAAAGTGCCACGGTTATCTCGCTAAGCTTCTTTCCAACAACCTTGAGAGCGTTTATCAGGCCTGCCAGCACAACGGAGGCAGTCCCCTGCTGGTCATCGTGGAAGACTGGGATCTCGAGCTCTTCGCGGAGCCTCTCAAGGATGTAGAAGCACTTGGGCGATGCTATGTCCTCGAGGTTTATCCCGCCGAAGGAAGGTGAAACTGCCTTAACGACTTCGATGAACCGATCCGGGTCCTTTTCGGCTAAAACGAGTGGGAACGCGTCAACACCACCGAAGGCCTTGAAGAGGAGCGCCTTGCCCTCCATTACCGGTAGTGCCGCGGAAGGCCCGATATCTCCGAGGCCCAGAACCCTCGTGCCATCGCTCACAACGGCCACAGTATTGCACCTGTTGGTGTACTCGCAGGGGTCTTCGCCCTTCGCTATCGCCCTCGAAACTTCTGCCACGCCCGGGGTGTAGGCGAGGCTGAGGGTTTCCCTCGTGAGCGGAACCTTGGGGATTATCTCAATCTTCCCGTTGCCGGGGAAGTTGTTGCGGTGAAAGTCAAAAGGATGCATGACACCACCGGGAGAATTTGGCAGGTGGAAGTTAAAAGCTCTTTGTTCTAATATTTGTTTTAACCCTTGCATGTTAATTCATTCCATGAAGACTCCTGGGCGGAGATAGACTGCATCTCTGTTTCAAAATTGTAAGTTTAACGTGGGTTTAACTCAAAAAGCTGGCGAGTGAAGAAGTTTCTCCTCCTTTTAACGCCCGAAAGGCGTTATACTTGCAGCAAACCGTTATAGAACGAGGGCTATGCAGTAAACCAATCAAGAAATAGTCGACTTTAAGAAGCGGAATGCAACCTTTGATGAAACTTTGCTGGGCAAAGTTTCTGATATACCAAAACTTTTTAAAGCTGGGTCGGGTTCACTATAACCGGGAGTGGGCCGGTAGCTCAGCCTGGTACGAGCGCCGCCCTCGCAAGGCGGAGGCCGCGGGTTCAAATCCCGCCCGGTCCACCAAAAAACAAACTTTTCTGTCGAAAAGTTTGATCAAAGTTGGCATCTCATTCTAAGTTGCCCACTTCTAAGCGAGTTTACATTTAAATTGTCACTCTTCAGGGTTTACGCATCAAAATAATGCCCCTCTGGGCATTAGGGGGAAACCTCTTAACTTGCCAGCTTTTTGAATTAAACTCACTTTAAATTGGCAAGCTTAAAAAAGATGCAAACTCATTTCCTGCCCGTTTAGTGAGAAGTTTATCCTTTGATCAGACTTTGTCCCACAAAGTTTGCCTGCACAAGCAAAAGTGTTTGGGAAAGGGCTTTAAGATGCTTGCCATTTTTAGTCTTTGGTGATCCTCATGGAGTTTGAACTCCTCAAGAAGCTCGTCTCCATTCGCTCTCCCTTTGGCGAAGAAGGAGAAATCTCCCGTTTTATTGCCTCGTTTCTTGAAGAGCACGGCTTTAGGGTGGAGCTCCTCCCGGTTGAAGGCTTTGGCGACGACGTGATTGCCTATCTCCCTGGTAAGGGTCACACCGTTGTTCTGAACGGACACATGGACACCGTGAACCTCTCGAAGGACTGGACAAGGAACCCCTGGGGCGAGCTCGACGGCGATAGGTTCTACGGCCTCGGCAGTGCGGACATGAAAGCCGGCCTTGCCGCCATCATGACTGCCTTCATTGAGATGGCTGAGCTTCCGAGAAGAGAGCGGCCGAACATCATATTCACCGCCGTCTCCGACGAGGAGGGCTATTCCCGGGGAACCTGGAAGCTCATAGAGAGCGGAAAACTTAGTGATGCCGACCTCGTGCTAGTCGCCGAGCCCACTAACGAGAAGCTGATGCTCGGCGCGAGGGGACGGTTCGTGATCCAGGTTGAGGCCTTTGGAAGAAAGGCCCACGCAGCCCGGCCGGAGCTTGGAATAAACGCTGTTGAGGAGCTTGGGAAACTCGTTGGAAACCTCTCGAGGATACGTCTCAAGAGGCACAGGAAGCTCGGCACGGGCTCGTACTGCACGCTCCACATCGAAGGAACCGCCGACGGCCTGAGCGTTCCCGACTATGCGAAGGTGATAATAGACAGGCACGTTGTCGTTGATGAGGATTGGGAAAAAGTCAGGGGCGAACTCCTAAAACTTGCTGAGAGGCTCGATCTAAAAGTCGAACTCAACATAGAGAGGTTCCCGAGGCCAACTCCTGAGATGCCGCCCTACACTGTGAGGGAAAATGGCCGCTTTGTGAACCTCTTCAAAAAGATTCACGGCTCGCTCTTCGGAAGGGAGCCGGAGATAACTTACGGCAGGAGCGTCGGGGACTTCAACTACTTCGGAACATATCTGGGCAAGCCAACAATCGTTTACGGGCCCATTGGAGGGAACTGGCACTCCGCCGATGAGTGGGTGAGTGTAGAGTCACTGAGGAGGGTTAAGAAGGTCTACGTGGAGTACCTGAAGGCTCTGGCATAGCCTCAGGAAACCGGTCTTCATCACGGCTCAGTCCAAGGAGTTCTCGTCATCGGCGGCAAAGGTTTTAAGCTTCCCCTAAAATCTTTTTCTATGTTCCACGTGATGGCCAGGGCAAGGAAAGACGCCAAAGCCCTTCAGTACATAAACGAGCGCAACTACGGGAGTTTTCTAAAGGTTTCGGGCCTCGGCGGCGGAAGGACTCTTGGGGAGGTTGAGAATGTCCTCAAAGAACTCCTGAGGGACCCCTACATTCCTATTCTGCTCTTCGGCGAGAAGGAGAAGGATTTGATGGAAGATGTTTTGCCGATCCTTCGCGAGACTGGAAAGCCCTTCTACGTTTGGCTCTTGAGAACCAAGCGCGTCAGAAACATGCGCGTCGATGAGCTCTACGGCCACCTGGAGGAGATAAAGGCCAGATTCAGACTTGGAATCGAGTGGAGTGGCGCTTACAGGCTCAATCCGGATAATCCCTTCGGCATCGAGATAAACCCCGACTACGACATCTACCTGGCTCTCGGCGAGGACTTTAGAAAGGCGATGAAAGGCATTCTCGACGTTGAGCTGGGAGAAAACTCCCTCGTTCTTAGAAAACTAATGAACCAGGAGGTCTACTTCTCCGGTCCGAACAAAGTTGCCGAGGTCAGCAAAAAGCTCGGCGTTCCGACTGAGGTTCTCTGGAGATGTCCATGTCCAGAGGACGTTTCCCTTGAGAGTCTAATAGAGCTCAACCGGGATTACATTGATGCCTTTGCAGAGGCGAGCAAGGCCTTCCTGCGGCAGTTTGAGGATTATGACATCATCGTCCCATGGAGCGGTGGGAAAGACTCGACTGCCACACTGATACTGGCCAGCGAGGTCTTCAAGGACGTCACGGCTATCTACGTCAGAATGGAATACGAGATGCCGCTCACGGATGAATACGTTGAGAAGCTCGCCAGAAAACTTAAAATCAACTTAGTCCGCGTAGATGTTCCGATGCCGCTCGATGAGTTCGGCATGCCGACCCACAGGGACCGCTGGTGCACGAGAAAAAAGGTGGAGGCACTCTACAAAGCGGCAGGTGAGTTTGAGAGGCCGCTTCTGGTGGTCGGCGACCGCGACGGGGAGAGCGCAAGGAGGAGGCTTAAACCTCCGGTCATCGAGAGGAAGAACGATATCCTCGGAAAGTTCCTTGAGGTCATGCCCATCAAGTTCTGGAGCGGAATGATGGTTCAGCTCTTCATCATCATGCGCGGTTTCGAGCTGCACCCACTGTATTACGAAGGCTTCTACCGTCTGGGCTGTACAGTCTGCCCGAGTCTTGCAGAATGGGAGGTTGAGCTGTTAAAGAAGAGGGGAGTGAAGGCCCTCCCCGCGGGCTATTCATAGCTTTTTACCAACGGCCGCTCCGACGATGAACGCTCCAACGAGGAGCGCTATTACCAGTCCGTCGCTTAGAGCCTTTGATGTTGACGTTGCTGAGTCCGTTGCAGTTTTGGAGTCCGTTGAGGTCGGAATCACTATCTGGGGAATGCCCGTGGTGTTGTCCTGCGGAACGCTCACTGGTGTCGGTGGCGCGCTGAGGAAGAGCCCCGCGGTTTCCTTTGCGTACATGTAGAATATCATCGCCGTCTGAATGTCCTCGGGGCTTCCGTTCTCCTCGTAGCTCTCGGCGAATTCGTAGTAGGCTATCGCAAGGATGGGCGTTACTCCCTGGCTCTGCGCCAGCCCTATGGCAGTCCTGGCGTCGTTTTTCATTCCCTGAAGTTTGTCGAGAAGTATCGTCTGGTTGTCTATGCCCAGCGTGTCGAGGAAGACCTCAGCCCTGACGCGCGCCTCCATTGCTGTGAAGAGCGCCGCGGAGTATTTTCCGTCCTCGTAGTACTGCTCCGCCTGGATGATGCTCTGGGTGAGGTCGTTGCCTATGACGTCGCCGTACATGGATTCAATGTAGGTGACTATTAGGTTCGAGCTGTCTATGTAGTCCCTCGCCGTGGTCCTGACTATTTCCCTGCTTATGACTTCGTTGCCCGCGAATCTCTCGCCGAGCCGGGCCCAGAATACGGCTGTCTTTGCCCTCTCATACGCAAAGGCGGCATCCCCAACGGCATTCCAGTAGTCATTGCTGTAGTAGTACTTCCAGGCCTCGTCGAGTATGCTCTTTGCCTGCTCAACCCTCTCCTCGGCGGCGGCCACCGCCTGGAGCATCGTAGTGCCCCTTATCGTGACGTTGGAGACTATCCTCTCGGAGGCGTTTATCTGGGAATCCACGGTTTTCAGAATCTTCTGGACGTCCTCAGGACCCTTAACACCCAGGTACCAGTCCACGTGGCGGATTATTATCCTCGCCTGGAAGTCCTTGCTGAGGGTGGTGTAGTACCTTCCGTCGTCGAGAGCGCTCTTTGACTGGTTCAGTATTCCAGCGGCCTCGTTGAGGGCCTCCATAAGGGTCGTGTAAGTCGCGTAGTTCACGTCGCTCTTCTTCAGCCTCTCCAGGGTCTCCTGGTAGTAGGCAGTTGTGTTCTCGTAGTCCTTCAGAGCATCGTCCCTGAGGAATGAGGTGTCTATCTTGACGTAGGCCGGAGCCTCTGGCCTCGGAATTCTGTGGCCGGTGAAGTAGTAAACGGCGTCGTAAATGTCTTTAATCTCGATTACCTGAAGGCCCCAGCGCTCCTTGGCGTACTCGACGACGTCGACCTTCTTGGTCTGGGTGTTTATCTCGACTATTCCCCCAATCTCTCTCTTCTGGGTCTCTTCAACGTACTGAATCCTCTGGCCTTGGGGAATGAGAAATACCTCCGCACCGACGTCATGAGCGGCGGCGGCCTTTTCAAGTATCCCGCCAACGGGCCCTATGGTTCCGTCGGGGTTTATCATGCCCGTCATCATGACCTTCGGGTTGACCTGCCAGCCCTCAAGGGCCGCGATTATTCCGACGGTCATAGTTCCTCCCGCTGAGGGGCCGCCTATGATTGGAGAATCGGCCTTTATCTGAATGAAAACGTCGTACTTGCTCATGTCAACGCCTAGAACCTTTCCGGCTATCTGCGCCGCAAGTCTCGCGCTCGCCTGCATGTCCACTTCCGCCAACGGCCACGTCTCGACATAGACGTGTCCGCTTCCCGGGGCGACGGTTATGACGAAGTCCGTGGCAACACCAACGAGCTCTCCCTCGGCAGTCCTTGAAACGGCTGGAGCTTTGAGAACCACCGTGTGCCCTTCACTGGGACATTGAGCTGCTGTGAAGGACGCGAACGGCAGCAGAAGCATTAGTATTAGCAGCGAGACTACTGCCTTTTTCATTTTTCTCACCCGGATTTTAGCTCGTTAAGGCATAATAAAGCGTTTGTGGTTCAACCCTCTAAAATGGGCGGCAAAAAGCTTAAATCACCTCTTTATCCTCCCAGGTTGGGGGTGGCTATGGACATCTTCAGCAAACTCATCGCGAAGAAGTTCAAGAACATCGCGGGCGACAGGTACGAGGAGATAGCGAAGCGCTATCGGGAGTTTCTTCTCCTGCCTGAGGAGTTCGTTCTTCCGGAGATAAACTCGATTCTGATTCCCATTGACCGCTTTGCCCATGAGATTCCACCCGAGCTCTACGAAACGCTTGAGGCCTACGCTGGGGCGTCAGTTACACTTGTTTATGTCTCTGAGAGCATGGCATTCAGAATGATTGAGCAGACCCTCGGAAAGCTTGAGGCCGAGAAACTGAAGATAGCTGAAAGGACGCTGGGGGAGAAGATGCTCGCGGAGATAGCGTCTGGCCTGGATGATATCGGTCTGAGGGTAAGCAAGAGGCACATATTTGGGAGCAAGAGCGACGCCGTTATCAAACTCGCCGAAGAGTTTGACCTCCTTGTGATCTCGCGAGGCTATGGCTCGGAGATAACCAAGATGTCCCCGCTCAGCCCGGTCGTCCTCAAGATAGTCCAGCACGTGGTTAAGCCGACGATAATCTATTAGGTGATGCCGATGAATCAGGTGATCATAGCGGTTGCAGTGTTCCTCTTTACATATGCGCTTATAATCAGCGAGAGAGTTCACAGAACTGTGGCGGCACTTTTCGGGGCCTCGATAGTTCTCTTCCTGGGTATTGTCCCCTGGGAGAGGCTCCCGGAGTATCTTGACCTTGGAACGCTTCTCCTTCTCATAGGCATGATGATAATCGTCAACACTGCCAAGGCGAGCGGTCTCTTCGAGTTCATAGCGATAAAAACAGCCAAGTTTGCAAAAGGAAGTCCGATGAAAGTCCTGATCCTGTTTTCATTTGTCACAGCTCTTGTAAGCTCTGTCCTCGATAACGTCACGACGGTTTTGCTGCTCACCCCGATGCTCCTCTACATAACCCGCCTCATGGACGTTAACCCAATCCCGTTCCTCCTGGCGGAGATATTCGCCTCCAACATAGGCGGAACGGCGACGCTCATTGGAGACCCACCGAACATAATGATAGGCTCCGCGGCAGGGCTGAGTTTTACCGAATTCCTCCTGAACATGGGGCCAATAGCTGCCATCGATCTGGCCATCGCGCTTGGAATAATCTACATCGCCTACAGGAATGAGATGAAGACCAGCAGGGCGAAGAGGGAGAGGATTCTTTCCACCATTGAGAGGCTGAGGGAGGACGAGGCCATAAGGGACTACGCCCTTTTCAAAAAGTCTGTGACCGTGATAATTGGCGTCGTCCTGCTCTTCTTCGTCCATGACAGGCTGGAGATACCGCCGGCCGTCGTTGCCCTTACCGGAGCCTCGGTTCTGCTCATGTGGAGCAGGATGGAGCCCACGGAGATACTCGAAAAGATCGAGTGGACGGCGATATTCTTCTTCATGGGGCTGTTCATAATAGTTGGCTCCCTCGTGGAAACCGGCGTTATAGATAATGTCGCCCAGTGGCTTTTGGGCTACGTTCACACAACCGGCCAGGCACTCGTGATGGTGACCTGGTTCTCGGCGATAGCGTCGGCTGTAGTAGACAATATTCCGCTGACGGCCGCCATGATACCACTCATAAAGTCGATGGGAACCTCGATGGACGTGTATCCCCTCTGGTGGGCTTTAAGCTTGGGTGCGTGTCTCGGAGGCAACGGCACGGCCATAGGTGCCTCCGCCAACATAGTCGTCCTTGGTATAGCCTCCCGCGAGGGAGTGAAAATCACCTTCATGGACTTCCTGAAGATAGGCCTGGTCATAATGTTCACAACGGTTGCTGCTGGCATGGGGCTGCTCTGGATTAGGTACATAGGGGTGTGAACGATGAAGATACTCGTGCTCGTTGATGGCTCAAAGTGGAGTCAGAAGGCGGCGCTTCATGCTATCGCGATAGCCAAGAAAAAGAAGGGTAAGGTCACCCTCTTCTCGGTTCTCGATAAAAGGGAGGCAAAGGCCCTGGCTTTCAACATGGGCATGCTGAGCCAGGATTTGAAGAACGTCCAGAAGTTCGAGGAGGAAATCTGGAGGGAAATGAAGAAGAGCATAAGGGACATAATGACGAACCTCCTCGAGCTCTGCCACCAGGAAGGGATAAACTGCTCATTCAGGATAGTGGAGGGGAACGCGAAGGAGAAAATCCTTGAGGAGGCAAACTCCGGGAAGTATGGCCTCGTTGTCATGGGGGCCTACGGAAGGAGCGGAAAGACGAGAATAGGAAGCCTGCTTGAGGAGGTCGTTGGCGCCATAGAGCCGCCTGTCATGATCGTCCGCTAACGCTTCCATATTGCCAGGACAAAGAGGAGCAGGACGATTACCTCCAGTCCGCCTACGGCTATGCTTACGTCTCTCTCTATCCACGCGGCTAGGTGAAGTGCCTCCAGTATTTTCTTTATCGCCAGCAGGAGGAAGGCAATTATAAGATAGAGCGCCGCGCGGAGGTGGCTCTTCCTGTAGGCTATGAGCGACACCCCGGCTAAAGCCAGGGCAAGGATTATTGCTACAATCGCTAGGACGGTCTCAATCATTCCTCATCACCCACGCTTGTGAGCAGGTCTATCAGGCTGTCGGCAAGCTTCTCCCAGAGGCTTGGGCGGTAGTCCCTTATTACGCGTGCTATTATCGCGGGATCGTAGGAGAGGGTGTATATCACGTTCTTTCCCTCTCGCCTTGCCTCAACTATCCCGAGCTTCACCAGCTCCCCCATGTGGTAGCTCACCGTCGGCTGGCTGAGGTTCAGGCGCTTTGCTATCTCGCTCTGTCCCATAGATCCCTCCATGAGGAGGAGCAGGATTTTCCTTCTCGTTTCCGTTGATATCGCTATGACGAGCTTCTGGTACTCCTTCTCGAAGCCCCTGGGGAAGATGTAGCGCCTCTTGCCGAGCTTTTTTGAAAAAATTCTGCCTTCCTTCTCCAGTCTGTGGAGGTGGTATTGCAGGTCGCCTATTCCTACTCCCAGCTCTCTTGCCAGTTCTCTGAAGGTTATTCCGGGTTTGCTTTGGATGTGGTGGAGGATTTCATTACGCCTCTCCATGTCCAACACTTAAACTCTTGTGGTTCATCCCTCTATAGGAACGAATATAAATGCTCTCCCTTTTATGTCCTCCGGTGAGAGCATGGAGAGATTGATGAGAAAAGCTGAGGAGCTGGCGAGACGTTACGGTATATTATATTATGAAATACGGATAACCAAGGTCACCGCCTCACACCTCACCATGCAGAACTCTCAGCTCGAGGAGCTTGCCCTCAACACCGAAATAGGCATCGGAGTGAGGGCCTTCAATGGGGCCTGGGGCTTCTCGAGCGCCAACGACATGAGCAGGGTGGAGAAGGCGATAGAAACTGCCATGAAAATAGCGAAGCTCTCGAAGGGTGACTCGAGGATATACCTTGGCGATCCAGTAAAAGACAGGGCGGAGATAAAGGTCAAGCAATCTTTTTTGGACGTTGACATCGAGGACAAGCTTTCTCTTGTCAAGGAGGTTGATTCACTCCTTAAAGGAGATTCCATTTCAAACAGGAGCGTTTCCTATGGAGACGGCCTAAAGGAGCAGCTGTACTTCAACTCCCTCGGGAGTGAGATAGAGACGGTGGTTCCGAGGATAAGGCTGAGCTTTTCGGTCACGGCCAAAGGCAACGGCGAGATGCAGCAGTACTGGAAGAGCTTCGGGGGAGCAGCCGGCTGGGAATTGGTTGAAGGAGTTGATCTGACCCGCTGGACGGCCTTTGTGAGGGAGAAGGCCATCTCCCTGCTCAGCGCGAAGTCCCCTCCCTCGGGGGAGTTTGACATGATAATGGATCCTGAGCTTACAGGTGTCTTCATCCACGAGGCCCTGGGTCATGCGGCCGAGGCAGATGCTATAAAGACAGGCGAGAGCATCCTGACGGGGAGGCTCGGTGAGAGAATAGCCGTGGAGGAGCTCACCGTCGTTGACGACCCAACTCTGCCCGGCAAGTTCGGCTCCTACATCTACGACGACGAGGGAATCAGGGCGAAGCGCGTGGAGATAATCAAGAACGGCGTTCTCCTTAACTACCTCAACGACAGAGAGACAGCGGCAGTTTTGGGTTTAGAGCCTAATGGTCACGGCAGGGCCCAGGGCTACAGCTACCAGCCCCTCGTGAGGATGTCCAACACCTACGTTGAACCCCGAGACTGGAGCTTTGAGGAGATGCTGAGCGAGGTTAAGCGTGGCCTCTACATGATAGGCGACAAGGGCGGTGAGGTTGATACCGCCAACGGGACGTTCACCTTTGGAGCTAAAGAGGGCTACATAATCGAGAACGGCGAGATAAAGGAGCAGGTTCGTGATGTCGCTCTATCCGGCAAGATACTCGACGTCCTGAGGAATATACGCGCCATCGGGAATGACCTGACCGTTGAGTTCCCCGGCTACTGCGGCAAGGGCCAGTGGGTTCCGGTCGACGACGGCGGGCCGCACGTTCTAACGAGGGCCGTTGTAGGAGGGCTACGTTAGGGGTTGTAATTTGAGGTTGTTACCATCCAGATCTTCACTTCCAGCACAGCCCAGCCCTTCCACCCCTTTTCCCCAAAGGCGACTATGTAGATGTAGTAGGTTTTTCCTGGAACGGCTCCATGGGTGTCTATTTTAACCTCAAAGGTCGCGTTTTCTCCGGGACCTACCTCGATATCATTAGGGGTTATCTTCACCCCAATCCCTGACACTGCTTGGAGCTTCGGCTCCACGCTGCTCCAGGCGTTCGGAAGATTTGGCTCGCCGAGGTAGGCCTTGACTTCTGCCCTGTCATCGTAGTAGTTCTCGGTCTCGCTAGCACTCATAGTTTCGACTGTGTACTCTCTAGAGAAAATCACGCCTTGGAGGGTTACGTTTTGATTCACTCCGATTGCAATTGCATAATAGGATTCATAATGCCCATCGATTCCTATGCGGACGTTTCCAGCGTTGAATTCACCGTAACCCGGTGGAATTGAGACAAGCTCATTCTGGTTGTCTTCTTTCTGGAGAGGCTCGTTCCTATGCGTCGAGAACGCGAACACCGCTATGACTAAGAGCCCAATGAGAGCGATAACCCGTGTGGGGTTTCTCCAATTCATAGCGTTTCCCCTATAACTTTGACACTTGGACTATTTAACCTTTATGTTAGTTTCAAATCTTGTTGAAATACTTGGCTTCATGTAACATTCTGTAAGCTAAAGAATTTAAACTACTGCACCCACACCTTCACAGGTCGAGAGCATGATAGATGAACTCATCAGAATCCTGGAGCGGGAAAACGTTGAGTGGGAGATTTACTGGGAGAGAGGTCGTGGCGGTTCCTTTAAGGTAGAGAACGAGAAGCTCGAGCGCTCCCAGAGGAAGTTCCACTCTGGAATAGGTCTCAGGGTCGGTTATAAAGGCAGACTTGGCTTTTCCTATATAACCGGCCTCGGCCATGATAGGGAGACCCTTGAGAATTTTGTGAAGAGAACGATAAAGCTCGCCAAGGTTAGTGAGGTTCCCTTCAGGGGCTTCCCGTCTGAGAAAAAGCCTGCCAAGATTAGGGGTCTATATGATAAGCGTATAGACGAGATACCTTTTGAGGACGCCCATGCCATGGCGCAAAACTTCGCCGAAAGGATGATCGAGCTGAAGGCGGGAAGGGAGGAGTACACTCTTTCTGGCTCCTTGGCATTTGGAGTGAACTTCTACGGCATAGTGAACTCCAATGGAATTTCTCTAGAGGATAAAAGCACCGGAATGAGCGTGAGTACATACGCGGTTAAGAAGGGAACAAGAACCGGGAGCGGCTCATACTACCAGTCCTACCGCTCGCTCCAGCCGTTTGAAGAGCTGGAAAGGGCAATAAAACTGGCGATTGAGGAGGCGGATATGAGCTGGAGGGCGGAAAGGTTTCGGCCGTACGAGGGCGAGCTTCTTCTCGAGCCCCCGGCTTTCAGGGCCATAGTGGGTATCTTTCTGGAGAACCTCTTCGGAGACAATGTCCACTACGGCCGCTCGCGCTTTGTCGAGCTTGGGAAGAGAGTTGCCAGCGAGAAGCTGACGATAACTGACGATGCCACAATTGATAACGGGGTCGGGAGCTACCCCTTTGATGGAGAGGGTAATCCTGGAAGGAAAACGGTACTTGTCGAGGAGGGTCTCCTGAGGGGATTTCTCCTTGACGAGACTTATGGAAGGCTTTTGGGCATGGAAAGCACAGGTAATGCAGTGAGGGACTTTAGAACCGTTCCCCACATAGGGACGAGCAACGTGGTAGTTGAGCCGGGAAAGGAGAGTCTGGAGGACTTTGAGGGAATTGTAATCAAGAAGGTCTTCGGCGAGCACACTGCAAACCCGATAAGCGGCGACTTTTCCCTGACGGTTGAGCTTGGATATGTCGTTAGAGATGGTAAAGTTGAGCCGTTCAAGGATAACATGCTCGTCGGCAATGTCTTTGAGCTTCTAAACTCAATAAGGGCCGTTGGAAAAGAGCTCATCAGAAGGGACTCCTTTTATTCGCCCAAGGTTCTGGCAATTGGCAAAATCATATGAAATCTTTATCCCCTCGGTAAGCTTTTATACTTTAGTAGTCAAAAATATACTGGGTGGTACAAGCATGGTCGGCCACGGAATTGACTCAATACTCTTTAAATTCAGGCCAGGAGAGACCGTGCTGGTTGAATACAGTTCAGTGTCTTCACCCGAGCTTCTCTTGTATCTTATGTGTCGCAGGTGTATGGAAAAAGGTCTTCCTATTTTAATCGACGACATCTCTGACACCTTCGCTGAATACGTTGCTAGGCTTGATCTCATGAGTCTGAACACGGACGATCTTTTGAGCGTTCCCGTAATAAAAATTGGCGGAAATCGCGGGGTGGGAAACGTTATTGGAAGGGTTGAGGTTGATAAGTACTCCCTGGATTTCAAGTATTATGGAAAAATTTACGAGAAAGTCATACCAAAAGAGGTCATTTGCAATCCCGTCTTAGGCATTTACAAGCTTTTCGTGGCCCTTGAAAGGCAAGAGGTTATAAGGCTCGTCCGTAATATCTCGACGTTCGTTGGGAAGAAGAGCCGCTTCGCGCTCTACTTCATGAACAGGGATGTTATGGAGAAGAAAGTACCGGAGCTCCTAGACCTCCTCGAGGAGACGGCCAGCACTGTGCTCCAATGGAACGCCGACAAGGGCAAGTACAGACTCAGGGTTCTCAAGGCGGCGAACGATGGGATACTGGGTTCCAACATCTCCCTGCGCTTCAGAGACATAGCCGGAATGTGAACTTTTTTAAGCTCTTTTCCTTATCACTTCTGGTGATATAATGAAGCGAGCACTCGTGCTGGTTTTCATACTCCTTCTCATCCTGCCCTCAGTGGAAGCGTACAGTGTCCCCGAGCGCGGGGTCATCTATCAGGTCATGGTAGACAGGTTCTACGACGGCAACCAGAGCAACAACGAACCCTTCTACGATCCAATGCACACCAACTATCGCCTCTACTGGGGTGGCGATCTGGAGGGCCTTATAGAGAAGCTCGACTACATCCAGAGCCTCGGTGTCTCGATGATCTGGCTCTCGCCCCTGAACGACAACATCAACAGGATGGCCGGTGGAAGCGCTCCCTACCATGGCTACTGGACGCACGACTATAAGCGCATAGAGGAGCACTTCGGTGACTGGGAAACCTTCAAGAGGCTCGTTGAAGAGGCGGAAAAGAGGGGAATCTGCATCATCGTTGACTACGTCCCCAATCACTCGAACCCTGCGACGGACGGTGAACTCGGCTCGCTCTACGACAACGGAACGCTCGTGACGAACTACTATTACGACGTCAAAAACGCGACAATAAATCCTTACACCGGCAGTAAGGAGTTAATATATCACCACAACGGGGACATAGGTGACTGGTTCGGCTTTCAGCTCAAATATGCTAACCTCTTTGGCTTAGCCGACTTCAATCAGCTCAACCCCTGGGTGGATTCATACCTGAAGGAAGGTGCGAGGCTCTTCGTCGAGGCCGGCGCCTGCGGCTTCAGGATCGATGCGGTAAAGCATATGGATCTGGGCTGGCTGGAGAGCTTCTACCTGGACCTCTACTCGAGCTCTGAAAGGCCGCTCTTCATCTACGGCGAGTACTACTCCCTCAGCCCCCAAAAAACCGACGATATGTACCATTTCTATCGCTACTCGAACGTCTCTCCCTTGCTAGGTATACCGATAAGGAACGACATCGTGAGAACCTTTGCCTACGGTGGGAGCATGAAGGACCTCGCGAGGGAGCTTGAGGATTATTATTCGCTCTTTGTTTATCCCAACAAACAGGTCAACTTCCTCGACAGCCACGACCTCGTTCGCTTCCTCAACGAGAACCATCGTCTCGACCGTTACCACATGGCGCTGGCACTGACAATGACCCTTCCGGGCATTCCGGTCATCTACTACGGCGACGAGAGCTATCTGGTTAGCAAGGATGGAAAGGGCGACCCCTACAACAGGCCCATGATGGTCTTCAACAACACAACGGAGGCGGCGCGGATAATCAGAACCCTTGCGGAGCTGAGGAAGACCAACGACGCTTTAGCCTTCGGCGACTTCAGAAACCTCTACGCTGACTACAACGTCTGGGCATTTGAGAGAGCCTTCGGGGCCCATAGACTCCTTGTGGTCATGAACAAGGGCCCGGACAAAAACCTCACGCTTTCGCTCGACTGGAGCGATGGGAGATACGTCGATACCCTCCATGGAGCCGAAATGGTGGTTGAAAATGGTAGAGCAAGCGTGACACTCCCGCGCAATTCCATCTACATCTTCCACGTGGAGGGCGAGCAGAAAGAACCTCTCATAGGCTCGCTCACGCCTTACACGGCTCAGCCGGGCCAGAGGGTTCTCATAGCCGGAGCGGGCTTTGGAAACGATGGAGAGGTCTTCATCGGCGGCGAGAAGGCGAGGGTGCTCTCGTGGGAGGACGACCAGATACTTGTTGAGGTCCCTGAGGTGGAAACTGAGGACTCGTGGATTTCCGTCTACGTTGAGACGAGTTACGGAAAGAGCAACACCGTAAAGCTGCACTACTATTCCAGAGAAGATGTTCCCTCACTGATAGTCGTCAATGGTAGCAACCTGACGGGCTCCCTTTGGATTAAAGGAAGCCTCCCGGAGCTGGCCGAACCGAGGCCGCTTATAAAGTCGAGCACGGGCTACTACTTTACAGTCGTGCCGCTTCCCAACGGGACGATCTTTTCGGTCGAGCTCTACAGGGGTCTGCCATGGGGTGAGCTTGAGCCGCTTAACATCACCCTCTACGGGAGGGCAAACTCAACGGTTCTCATTAGCACAGAACCCATAGAAATTCCGACGGAAAGACCGACCACAACGTCTCCAAAAATGCCGGGCGAATCCTCGGACTGGATTTCCTATGCGGGCCTTGTGACACTCGGAGCACTCCTGCTCCTGTTGGCCTTTAGAAAGGGCAGGCTTTGATTTTTCTCCCTTTATGAAGAGGATTAAGGAGCGGAAAAACTAAATCTGCTCCAGCAGCTTCTTTCTCTTTTCCTCGTACTCCTCCTGAGTAATAACGCCCATATCGTAGAGCTCCTTGAGCTTCTTGAGCTTTTCAAGCGGATCCTCTTCTTTTTTGGCAGGCGAATGCTGGACGATGGCTCCCGCAGGCACGGTTCTCGTTATGAACTCCTTAGGCTTCTTTAACGTCCACGTCTCGCTAGTCAGGCCCTTCTTCACGTCGATGGAAACCGGTTCGACGGCTATAGCGTTGAGGGCGTCCTTTATAGCGTTTATGGCCTTTCTCGCCTCTTCCTTGTTCATCCAGCCGAGTCTGAGGGTGATGTTCTCCTCTCCCTGGATTATGAACTCCGAGGACATTACTCCAAGCTTCACCGTTATCTGCTCCAGCTTCTGGTAAGGGATAGCTTTCATCTCGTATCTTCCGAGGATCTTCTCGTCGAGGTATATTATCCTCCTGTCAGTCACGAGAAGCCACTTGGGCTTCTCCAGGCTGATCTTCTTCCTTATTGAAAAGAGCACCTCCTCACCGGGCTCAAGGTGCCTGAGTACGGCCTTGGGTAGTTCCTTCTCCACGTTAACTCACCGTCAGTTCTTGTGGTGTTCGTGTTATATTAACTTTCCTCGCGATACAGGAGAAAGAGCGTCTCCCTATCAACACTCTCTATGAGGGGTTTGAGGGGCTTTCTCTTCTCTCCCCTCTTCAGAAAGACCCCCTTAGGCCTCTCTTTCAGCTCTGCTTCTATCCTGATGACATCCCACTCGAAAGTTGCGGATGGTCGTATCGGGAAGCTTTTTTCTCCCTCCGATGTCTGGACTATCACCTCTCCACCCCCGTGGGAGGAACTAATCTCTACGGCGAGCACAACTTTCCTATATTTTCCGCCCTCTACGGAACCGTAGGCTATAGCTAACCCGATGGCAAGAAGGATAACTGGCAGGAGGATTGCGCTCATCCTGATGTTTGAAACCTCCCCGAGATTCAGAAGGCCAAGCGAAAGTGCCAACGCGCCGAGGACTACTGGAACACTGTAGGTCATGGTCTGAACTCCCATTCCTCTCCTCCCGAGCTTTTCAAGCACTTCCTCCCATTCCTCCGCAGTCTTGATGTAGTCTGCCAGCAGACTCAGGCCGATTAGGAGGAATATGGCTTGGAGATTGGGGAGATAGGGGCTGGAAAAGATGGTCTCGCTCAGTTCTCTGTATGCCTTTGGAAACGCTATTGGGAGGAACTGCGAAGCCCAGATGGTGTAGGGGACGGTGTAGAGGATCGCCGAGAGAGAAACCACCCTACCTGCGGAGTTGCTCGACAGGAAAAGGCCGAGAAGTATGGCGGCTATCGAGGCCATTATGAGGCACCTGTTCTCCGCGGGGAATAGGCTCGAGTAGGCGAGTGCCGTTAGGGCTATGGCAGGGCCCACAACCGCGAGCTTCAGGAGGATGAAGAGGGTTTTTGAGCTCATCCTATCTCACCCAGGAGTTTGCTCAGTATCTCACCAATGTCCTCTTCTCCGGGCAGCCACCTGACGATGTAGGCCCCGGCCCCCTCGAGCTCCCTTACAACTGCCCTCTTTTCCATCTCGATGAGCGTTCCCGTCTCAGGATCGAGCGCCGGATAAACAGAGATGTCGACTATTACCGGCTTTGTCTTCCCCCTATGGATGTTCATGATTGTGAGCGCTCCCCGTTTGGCCTCCTTCTTGTTGCCCTCCAGCAGGTTGGAGACGTAGATGACGAGGGGGGTGTACTGAAGGAGTATCCTCTTGAGCCTCTCCACGGCGTCGCCGAAGCCCTCCTCCTCAACGTGAACCCTCTCGAAGTCCATCATGGTTTTCACTATTTTGTGGAGCTGTTTCGGCCCAGTTGCCGGTGGAAGGAACTTCCTTGCCCCAGTCAGGTAGAGACCGACGTGGTAGTCCTTTCTGAGGAAGCGGTACGCCATCGAAGCCACGAGGTTCATGGCGTGCTCGTAGGGACTCTCGCTTTCCGTTCCGACCTTCATTGAGTCGCTGGCATCGACGATGAAAAGCACCGTTTTCTTGCCCTCTCTCTCGAACTCGTTAACGAGAACCTGCCCCGTTCTGGCAGTTGCCTTCCAGTTGATGAGCTTTACTGGATCGCCGGTCTGATAGCGCCTTATCTCCTTGAAGTCCGTTGAGATAGGTCCCCTTATGGAGAAGCTGGTCTCGGGAACGCTTATCCTTGCCTTCCTCCTCGTTTCGGCAATGGGCACGCTCCGGAGAACCCTTGGAACCGCCCTAAGCTTGAGCTCCTCCCCGTAAACCCCCCAGAGGTAGCGCGTCCCGAGGGGGTTTCTGGTGGTCACTTCACTCTTTGGCAGGGTGTAGAAGCCCCTCATAATGGGCCGTATCCTGTAGGAGTAGCTAGCCTTCAGCGGACCAAGCCCTTTGAAGAAAACCGCCGTGTTGCTTCCCTCCGTTAGCGCGACGTTCTTCGGGAGTGGATCCTTGACCACGACGATTCCAATTCCACGCTCGACGTGGATCTCAACACGCACCTCGATTTCGTCACCGAGCCTTATCTCACGCTTTGAAATTTTTCTCCTGACGGTAACACCGCTCGGCGGATCTATGAGGGTCGCCAGTGCGAGAACAGTCAACGGAATAACAGCTAAGCTTATCATCCCGGGAGCCAGGAAGAGCGTTCCCAGGAGGAGTGCCCAGAGGATGTAACCTACGAGGTTCCTCCGCATATCAGCCACTCCTGCCCTCTTTGGGCACGGGCGTCTTTTCGAGAGCCTCTCTGACTATCTCCTCTCCACTGATTCCCTCAAAGGCGTACTCGGGCTTGATCATAATCCTGTGGGCGAGGGCATCAACCGCAAAGACCTTGATGTCATCTGGAAGCACGTAGTCCCTATTGTTTAGGAGTGCGTTGGCTTTTGCCACCTTCATGAGGGCTATTCCACCCCTCGGGCTCGGCCCGGCTTCAACCCTCTCGTCGGAGCGGACGTTTCTCACAAGCTCTGCTATGTACCTCAGCAAATCCCTGCTGATGAAAATCCCCCTCTCAACGGTTTCCTGCATCCTCACAAAGGTCTCCCTGTCTACCAGAGGCTCCATGTCTCCCGTCGGGTCGTCTTTGCCCCAGCTTAGACGC
The DNA here is from genome assembly GCF_012027395.1 of Thermococcus sp. LS1. Classification (NCBI taxonomy): domain Archaea; kingdom Methanobacteriati; phylum Methanobacteriota; class Thermococci; order Thermococcales; family Thermococcaceae; genus Thermococcus; species Thermococcus sp. LS1. Next base: position 240,238 of record NZ_SNUJ01000001.1, on the reverse strand, counting down.
GCTTCTAGAATGGCTATCTCATCCTCGAGGCTCTTGGGATAGCCAACGCGGAGCCTCAGCAGAAACCTGTCGAGCTGAGCCTCCGGCAGCGGATAAGTCCCCTCAAACTCAATGGGGTTCTGGGTTGCAATCACGAAGAACGGCCTTTCCAGTGGGAAGGTTTCGCCTTCAATTGTCACCTGCTTCTCTTCCATAGCCTCGAGGAGAGCAGACTGGGTCTTTGGCGGCGCCCTGTTTATCTCGTCCGCCAAAAGAACGTGCGTGAAGATCGGACCCTTTATCAGCTCGAAGGTTCCCTTGTTCTGACGCCACACCTTCGTTCCCAGGATGTCTGCTGGAAGGAGGTCCGGTGTGAACTGGACACGTGTGTACTTCAGGCCGAGAACTTTTCCGAATGCCTTTGCCAGAAGCGTTTTTCCGAGCCCGGGATAATCCTCGAAGAGGATGTTGCCGTTCACGAGGGCGGCTGCCAAAGTCTTCCTGATGACTACCTCGTTGCCGAGGTAAACCTGTCCAATCCTATCGATTATCCCCTGTGAGATTTCAAAGGCCTCTTTAACATCCATCATACTATCACCCCATCATCGTCCTGAGTTCGTCAAAAACCTCCTTGACGATTTTCATCCTCCTCTCAAGTTCACTCCTTTCGTAGGCGTGCTTTATCCAGATTGGCGTGAGAATCGACGTTTTTCTACCCTCATAGTCCGCTATCCTTGAGATGAGACTCTCAAAACGCGCTCTGTCGTCGAAGAGTCTTGCTCCGTAGTAGGCAATGAAGGTTATAAGCGGGCCCTTCTTTCCCCTGACGACAAAATCTTCCACCGCCTCTCTGGCCTTAGCGAGCTCAGGTCCGAGCTTCTCTATCGTTTCCGACTCATGACGCCTCCATTGGGAGAGCAGGTACTTCTCCGGATCCCTCTCCCCCACGTAGGAGTAGACCATCGAGCCGGCGACGATGACGCCGAGGACGAGTACGAGCCACTCCCCGTAGAAGACCAGGCCGGGATAGTTCTCACTCAGCCCTCCTCTAACGCTGGAGTACAGACCAAGAATTCCGCCGAGGATGCCGATTCCAACGAGGTTGCGCTCTATGACATCTGCCCATGAACGTCCCCTCTGGCCCAGCTCTGCTATCGTGTAGCCTATGAACAGAGCCATTCCTGCGTAGAGGAAGGTGTTGCCGACTGTCTGCAGGACGTTCACCTGCGACAGGCCGTAGAAGAGGAGGAGAAGTCCTGTCCCTCTGATTACTCTCTGGTTCTTCTCGAGGTGAGGAGCCAGTAGCACTGTCCCAACTCCCAGGATTATCAGTGCGGCGGGGGTTCTCCATTCGAAGGGAGGAAGGAATGCCAGCGTAGCCGCACTTCCAGCAACGCGGATCATGAGTGACTCGACTTTCTTTCCCGAGGATTCCAGGATGTCCGCGGCCAGCATGAAAATCGCCAAGACAATGGAAGGGACAACCAGCCCCCCCATCCACTTGATCTGGGAGGAGAGGGCGTAGATCAGCGCGACGGCTCCAATGTACAGCGTCAGCCTTCCCCAGTTTGGCCTAAACAACGCAACCACCTCCAACGAGGGTGAGGAGGGCCCTGTAGAAGCGTATGAACTCCTCCCTTGACACCTCACGGTGGCTGTACTTGGCCCTCTCGAATATCTCCGTAAGGAGGTCGAGCGGCTCCCAGGGATACATCATATCCGTCAGCATTGTGGATATCTCCCTCGGGGTCATCTCGTCGACGTCCAGCCCGAGCTCTTTGGCCCAGGGCAGGAAGCATTTTTCGTAGTAGTCAACCACGGCTTCGTTGTAGCTTTTTACTATCCTCGCAGTTGCTTTTTCGACGAGCTCACCGCAGCGAACCTCGAGGATGTGCTTACCGAGCGGGAGCTTGAGTCTGAATTCCCTGCCCTTTCCAACGAGCTCGCCGTCAACGTAGAGCTCAGGTTCGTCCTCGCATTCAATGCTTATCTCCATAGTCTCGCCCTCCCTAAAGAGGGGTATTCCGTTGTTGAAGATTATCTTCAGGATTTTCTCACGCTTGGCCTCTGGAGGCTTTTTTCTCACAAGCCTGTACCTGATGATGACTGCACCTATGAGAAGCGCGATTCCGATGTAGAGCCAGGGAATCTTCCTCTTCCTTGCTATAACGACGTGGAAGGTCTTTTGGGTTGGAAGGTAGTATGTCGAGCCCTCGAAGAGGACCTTAACGGTTGCGTTCACCTCGTCCTCAAGCACGGGAACCTCAACCGTTGCCACTCCAGACGAGTTCGTCATCACGCGCTTCACGAGGCCGTCTATCACGACATCTAGAGACACACCCTTAATTGGCTCGTTCGTTGAGTCCACAACTTGGAACCGTATCTGAGCCTCTTCCTTGCCTTCAGCCCTTGACGTCAGCAGCTTTATCTCGACTGGAGAAACCACCACCACGGTGCTTCTGCCCAGGGTATAGGCTCCGTGGCGGAACTCTATCGATCTATCTCCCACTGTCGGGAAGGACTCCAGGGTTAAGGTAAAGCTTCCATTGACCACCTGGATGGTGTAGGTCTTTCCTGGATAGATGTAAGCCTCTAGCGTGGCGTTCTGAACCCCCACGAGCCTTCCGCTTATCTTGACAGGCCTGCCCAGCTCTGCCTCTGTGGTTTCTGGAATTTTTAGCTCGACGGCGGCTACATCTACCTCCGCGGTGGCGGGGGAGTAGTCAGAGCTCCCAGGATATCTCAGGGTGAGGGTATGGCTCTCTACCGAAGGAACTGGAAGAATTATTGAGAACTCGCCCCTCTCGGAGGAGTTGACGGTTCCAATGAGATTCCCATCGAGATAGTACTCTATGCTTACGTTGGCTATTGGCCTTTTGTCCCCTCCAATAAGGGTTCCTGCAATGGTGATATTTCCGGGCCTCGCCAGAACCAGCTCGGGCACCGAGAACTTCGCGAGTCCCCTGACCGTCACAAATGTTTCAGTCCTCGAGGGGAAATAGGGGTGTCCAATGGGTGGGATGTAGTAGATTGATATACCCTTTGTTCCGGGGGACATGTACTCCGGTATCTTGGCCCGAAGCGTGAAGATTTCTCTGGAGATGTTGGTGTAGCCGATTAAAATTTCCCTCTGACCGTCGCTTAGGAACGCATATATGATGCCCCACTCTGGGAATTCTCCCGTGATGGTTCCGCTCACAGCCCCTCCGATCTTGAAGGAATCGCCGGCCGTAACGGTATTCGGAGCTATCACGCGTATATCAGTTCTCTCTATCACAAAGATGGGGAGGTAAACTGGGAAGCGGTACCCTTTGTCTACGACGACAATTTTCTCAACGTGCCACCCCAATCGAGAATCGTGGGGAGCCTGCAGGCCTATGGAGACTCCCGCTTTGCCCCAGACCGTAGTCCAGGAGTAAACGAGCTCCGAGCTTGTTATTACCTTTGGGTTCTCGGCATCGCCGGTTATGTCGAGATCCAGCCACCAAATATCTCCCTTGGCGAGAGACGCAGCGGGCACCTCGGGAACTACCGTAAAGTTCCCTGGGACTATCACTGGAATGAAGTGCACTATTGACTGCGGAACTCCGGCGTTCGTTGAGGCGTTTACCATGATTGGATAATATCCGGGCTCCTCAAAGGGCCCCACTCTCACGTTGTATATCCCCGGCTTCTCGAAGGTTGCTATCGTTTTTCCCGTGGGATTCATTACGGTTACCGTCGCGTTCGTTCCGCTGGCAACGCGCATGAACTTCGCCGTTATTTCGCCGTATCCTCTTGGGGAGAGAGTCATATTTGTAGGCGAGACCTCGAGCTCGAAGGGGATGAAGGGATTTGGATCTGGGTGGAATGGATCAAAAATAAGCCAGCCAGCTTTTTCAAAGTAAATCTCTGCCCAGAAGTGCAGGTTTTTTTCGGTCACTACCTGCGTCTCTGGAACTGCGTCGATGTAAACGCCCTCCACGAGTCTTGCTGGAAGGCCGTTGAGCCTTGCGAGGATGACTAAAGCTGATGCAAAGTCGTAGGAATTGCCTGCCTTTGACTCGAAGAGGAACCATTTCAGCCTGTCCGTATCATTCGGAGGTGAGGGGTTTTCAAAGTACCGGTAGTTGTTCGCCAGGTATCTCACTATCTTCAGTGCCTTCAAGTAGTCCAAGCTCTCTCCGGAGGTTATACTCAGCGCAAAGTTCTTTAGTTCAACATCCTCGGGTGCGCTTAGGTAGAGAGTCTGGTTTTCAGCAGTGAGGTTTAGGAGATATGGCCAGTCGAATGTATAGGAGACGGCCGAGAAGGAGTACGTGCTGATGTTCAGGTTCGTTCTGAATAGGTTGTATTCCGGAACGGCCTCGATACCGGGTGCGTTCACCCTCGTGGTGTAGAGTGAGGTGTAAAGGTTGCCGTGGAGCGGGAAGAACGAAATGACCGTAATTTCGTCCCTCTCTGCGTGGTGGGGGACATTTATCTCTGGTGGTGCGATGACATTGCCCGGAACGGCCGTGGCGTTTCTCGTAACCCACCTTCCGTCCACGTAGTCCGTGTAGACGTTGAGCCTGAGGTAGTGAGTGTGGGCGGCGCCGGTAACGAGTAGCATGAACTGAGTTGGCCCGGGAACCTCTATCGGAGGACCGGTCTCGTTGGTGTAGTTTCCCGGTTCCTCCCGGGGAAGAAGAAACCGTTCCAGGCTTTTCGTCTGAGGTGGGGCCCTTATCAGAGCTGGGCCCAGTACGGATGAGGCTAACAGGGTGGAGAGCAGGATGAGGGTGAAAAATGCGACGTATTTTCGCCTCACCATGATATTCCTATTTCCTCTTTAGTTTATATAAAGTTTTTCCATAGTGTAAAAGTTTTAGCGTTGATGGATTTTTGAGCTGAGTAGTGGGCATCAATTTCCACTCGGGCAAAGTTTAATATCTCCCCTGCCAACCTTAACTGGTGATATTCCATGGACTTTGAGAAAAAGCTCCTTATCGGGATGGTGCACCTCAAGCCTCTGCCGGGTTCATACCTCTACGATGGTGACTTTGATTCCATCATTGAGCGAGCCATAGCGGACGCGAGAACGATTGAGAAAGCTGGCTTCGACGCAATCATGGTGGAAAACTTCGGGGACGTCCCCTTCCCGAAGTACGTTGACAAAACTACAGTCGCGTCTCTGGCGGTCGTTGCCAGGGCCATACGCGAGGAGGTTTCAATTCCCCTCGGGATAAACGTCCTCAGGAACGACGGAGTTGCGGCCTATTCGATTGCCTACGCCGTAAAGGCAGACTTCATCAGAGTGAACGTCCTGAGCGGAGTAGCCTACACAGACCAGGGAATCATAGAGGGCATAGCCCACGAGCTTGCAAGGCTGAGAAAACTTCTTCCAAGCAAAATCAAGGTCTTCGCGGATGTTCACGTCAAGCACGCCGTCCACTTCGGGGACTTCGAGGACTCCATAAGGGACACCGTCGAGAGGGGCTTAGCCGATGCTGTAGTAATAAGTGGAAGGACAACTGGAAGTCCCGTTGATCTGGAGCGGCTGAGGCTCGCGAAAAAAATCTCTCCAGTTCCAGTCATAGTCGGCTCGGGCACGAGCTATGACAACCTGCCCATGCTTTGGAACTATGCAGATGGCTTCATAGTGGGCACGTGGATAAAGAGATGCGGAAAAGTCAAGAACGAGGTAGATCCCGAAAGGGCCGAGAGACTCGTTAGGCTAGCGAAAGAACTTCGGGAACGGCGCGTCTGACCGCCACAGTTCCGAATCTTTTTTCCCGAAAGGCTTATTACCCAAGAATGCGTAATACGTTAAAAAGCAGACCCTGTCCCGCTTTTCTTTTCCGCGAGATGGGTTTGCTTGGAAGTGAGTATATGCCCTCTGAACCACTCACGGGCTTGAACGTTCTTGGCCCGCTACTCGGGCTTCTCCTGCTTGTTGGGGCAGTTATAGTTTTCATCCTGCTCCTGAGGTGGTTTCTGGGGCTCCTTCGGAGGTTGGTATGATGTCCAAAAAACTAGTCCTTTTTATAGGCGTTATGCTCCTACTGGCCCTGCCGGTTTCCGCGCCCCAGTTCCCGGACAGGTTGCCCTCGATAACGAAGGAAGAAGCGAAGTCCCTCGGTTTAATCCTCTCCTTCAGCAACGGAGGAAGGGGCCCTGAGGGTTCCAACTATGCCATCTTTTACCAGGACTTCCTCTGTCCCAATCACAACCCGGACTACGGCAACTACATTAGGATAGCGGTAACCTACTACACCGACAACGAGGCTGTTGAACAGTTCAGGTGGTTTATCAAGCAGGGCATGAACTCCACCGACAGGGAGGAGGACATCATAGATGAGTGGAGCAATGAGAAGGTGGGTGTAATAATCTCTCACTACGAGTTCAGTGAGGGGGCCGGTTATGCCGAGCTCAAGTTCGTTCAGACGAAGAGGTACTTCGACGGTCAGGAAACAATATGGGTTTGGGACAGATACGCGGCCCTCGTTGGCGACCATTACTGGGTAACCGCGGAGGCATCCTACATCAAGGGAACGACCGCCTGCGACCTTGAGGGGTCACTTCCGGTTCTCATGAACCTATATCTCAGTAGGATACCCAACAGCACGGTGAGGGTCCCGGTGAACACCTCCGTTGATGTCTCCGGAGGCCCAGAAGGCTTCTCTGGAACGGATTTGAGCCCGAACGCGGTTAAGAGGATGAGGGAGACCAACGAGGGACTCAAGGGACTCGGTGAAAAATGGGGCGGTTTCGTCGTCATCAAAACGCCGAGGGGAGAGGTCGTCAGGGTAATCAATTCAAACCCGGATTACTCGGGTGGTAGCTCGGCCTTGGGCTGGAAGGCCAAGTACTACGGCAACAAAGCCCTCGATGCCTTCATCGACCAGGTTGCCAACTACCTCCCCAAGCCGCTGGGCCTCTTCAAGGACTACTTCAAGGCCGACAAGGACATCAACGTCTTCTCCGACAGCGAGGCCGTGAAGAAGACAGCCACGGACCTGCACGTAGACGGCAGGAGCGCGTCGCTCTACAACGACATGTCGGATATAGAGAACCGCGAGAAGGCGATGTCGCCCTACAAAAACGCCATACCTTCGAGCATCGAGACGAAGCCGATAGAGGTGGTTCTCAACTCGATGGGCGTGGCAATAAAGAAGACCCTGGCCCAGGACTACAGGTGGGAGTTTGAAACGACGGCGAAGGTTGCCATTCGCTACAAGAAGGCCGGTATGAAGTACAGCGACATCATCAGGAACACGATTGACGAAATGAGGGACACCACGATGGGAATGCACAGGGTCAACATGATGAACAGGAACTCCAAGGGCGACTTCAAGGACCAGGAGGCGAGGATACGCTTCTACATAAACAAGCTCTACGAGGAGGGGATAATATGAAGGGGAAGCTGCTCCTCCTTCTCCTCCTTATAGGCGGCTACATCTACTTCAGCGGGAGCTTCCGGGTTCCCGACAATCTAAACCCCGAACAGGTCATAGACACCGCCAAGAACGTGACGAATAACCTTGGAGAGGCCTCCAGCGCCACAGAAACCCCGTCCTCCGGTGGAACCGGGACTTCAAGCACTGAGATGGCCATTGAGAACGTCACCGTACTCAACTCTGACAACGGGACGGTCGTTCGCTTTAGGGCACCCGCCATTGACGGGAACCTCCTGGATACAGCCTACGCCCTCGCGAAGAGGACCTACGAGGCCAACGGCTCCGGAGATATTCGAGTCGAGGCCTACTTCGGGGATGAGCCTGTGTTGGCTCTAACGGTTAAAAACGGGGACTTTGATAACCCCCTCTTTGAGGACATTCGCCGTCCGGAGTTCAGGATTGAGAACGACCTGGGCCTCTTCGACGTGATTGTTCAGGACGTTAAAGTCACAAACGACACTGCAAGCGTCTCTCTTGAGTACCTGGCTGACGGGGACTCCTTCTGGAGGGACTACGCCAAGATGAGCCTCGCCATTCTGGAGGATGCCCCCTGGGTAAGTAGGGTGGAGATAATCTACTTCGGGGAAAGGAACGTCAGCGTTTCTGTTTCCAGCGATGACCTGCTGAAGGCCCTCTCCGGGGAACTCTCACCCGAGGAGTTCGCGAACTCGATAAGCGTTGTTGAAATCGGAAAACCATAAGGGAGTGTGGAAAATGAAAAAATCCGGCATCTTTATTGCATTTTTCGTTGTTCTGGGACTTTTCCTGCCCCTTGCAAGCCCCTCCAGCGCATGGGAGGTCATCTACGGCGTCCAGCGGGATAAAACGATGTTCGATAGTCCCTACAACCCCGTGGCATTCGTCCCGGGGAACGCAGGGGACTACTACCTCCTCGGAAGCCACGGGGCTGGACTGGCTGTTCTGATACACCTCTCGCCGATGGGAGAGGTCCTCTGGGCTAAGAACTTCAGCCTCAGCCCGAAACTCCCCCTCAACCTCCCCTATGGTCAGTATCAGATCGTATCCGACATCGCCGTTGGGGAGGACGGTATCTACGCTGTCCTGAGGACGAACGGCGTCCTCAACGTCTCAGCACCGGATGACTGGATTAAGGGAGACCCGCTTTTCACGCTGGTCAAGTTCGACTTCTCAGGAAATCCCGTCTGGGTGAGGGCCTTCAAGAACTCCGCAGGTGGCTACGCGGGGATCAGGGTTCAACCTACAGGCGATGGGGCCATTGTTGTGGCTCCCATCTACGCGCACATGCATCATAAAAACCCGGACGATCCATATGATTGGGAAGGCATAGCCTCGGCCCTCGACATAGGGGCGATAAAGTTCGACTCCTCCGGAAACCTGGAGTGGATCCACATCTACGGCAGGGAGAGCATCCACGAGTACGTGAACGCAGTGGGCTTCGACGGGAGTGAAGTTGCCATAGCATTCTCTTCCTCCCTCGGCGGTCCGGACTTCGGCATCTTGGGCATAGACCCTGAAACTGGAGAACTTGAATGGGTCAGGGAGTACAGGCAGGCTATAGACGGCGGTGAGCTCTGGAAGATGGGCGGTTTCAACAGCCTCTCCGGAGGAAGGCCGATGCTTTACAGCGTTCCCGACGGATGGCTCTACACCAACGGCCTGCCGGGAAAATACGACGGCGGTGCTTCGATCTGGGTGAAGCTCGATAAGCAGGGCAACATCCTTTGGAGCGGCTTCTGGAACACAACCCTCTACCAGGGAGAATCTCCCGCCGGCTTTGCTCTTGCCGATGACGGGAACTACGTTTTCTTCGACCCGCTCGTTAAGATGTCGCCTTCCGGAGACGTTCTCGAGGTTTACTACGACGTTCAGCCTCACAGCTGGTATATATCCCGCGCCGGAAACGGCTTCACTATCTTCCTCCCCCCTGACCGGCTCCTGAAACTGGACTCCGACATGGGCTTTGCGGGCTGTGACGTCCACCACGTCGAGAAGGGCGGGGAGCTGACCGCGTGGGTTCCGAACTTCGTGGATCTGGGAAAGGGCGACGTGGAGTTCGTGAAGGTGCCCCTCTATGCCGAGGCCAGCTTTGAGGGGGCCTTTGAGTTCGACGACCTCCCGACATGGGAGTGGTATAAGATTGCCCCGGTGGAGGTATGGGTTCACGATCACCCGAGCGAGTACTTCCACCTTAAAGAAGCCTGCAACCAGACGGGTTCATCTGAGGGAGGGATAGAGACCTCGACCAGCCCCGCTACATCGTCCCACTCGCCAACGGCCACATCCGAAGGTTCAGGCTTCACAAGCCCATCCAGCGACTCCAGCAGCGAGGGAACAGGCACGGACGGGGGAGTTTCGGTAGACGTGACCTGCGGGCCCGGGATAATGGCCCTGCTCGCACTGCTGGTTGCAATAACCCGGAGGAGGTGATGAAATGGGACTGATCAAAAAGCTGATCGTTGGCTTCTTCCTGCTCATAGTCATAGGCATAGTCGCGGTCTTCGGCATGCAGTACTACTACCTCAGCACCTACGACAAGGTTCCGGTCGAGGTCAAAACGGAAACTGTGAGCGGCGATGTCTTTTACCTCTCGCACGTCCTCGATCCTGGGAAGTACTACATCAACGCGAGCAGCGAGGGAACCGTTGAGAAGATAACCATCCTGGACCAGGACGGCAACGTCCTGACCGAGTCGGAAACGAACAGCATGATTTACGGCTCGAACAAGCCCTTCCAGGTCAGGGTGGACTACAAGAGCCCCCTGAACGTGGATTCCTATAAAGTCAGCGTTGGAATTTACGTGCTGGAAAAGAAGTGAGCCCTTTCTTTTTTTCACGCAAAAGCTGGAGGAATGGGAATGGGAAGGTTTGTCTTTGCCCTGCTCGCGGTGGCCCTTCTGGTCATCGCCGCTGGCTGTGAAAACCCGGACACGAACGTGAAAACAGAGAAGACCCTTACGATAAACGAGGTAACTGTGCACTACTCCGGCGATGTTTCGCTCTCGCAGGCCAAGGCGCTCATCGACTTCGTTGGAGAGACCTTCCAGATAACCGGGGAAACGAACGTCTACCTGAGCAAGAGCGGGGACGCTTACACCGTCGAGGTGACCACTCCTTACACCAGCCCGGACCAGATAGACGATGCCACGAGGTTCTACGTGGAGATGATGGCCTCGAAGATGTCGCAGGACGTATTCGGGGGTGCTAAATCGACCCTGAAGCTCGTGACGGACGAGGGAAGCGAGCTCTTCTCCGCGGAGAGCAGGTACTCCTACGTGAACTCCGGCACCATATACGTCTGGTACGCCGGCATTGGTGAGGATAAGGCGAAGGCCGTCCTTGACTACGCCGTCTCGCTCGTCGGCGAGGGGCCGTGGGACATAATCCTCGAGGGGAGCAACCCCTACAACGTGAAGACCGTGAGCTCCTTCGAGAGCAGAGAGGAGATAGGCGACGCCGAAAACACTTACAGACAGATGGCGTCCGACCTGTCCCAGAAACTCGGTGGAAACGTGGTTATCCACGTGCTGAACCCTGAGGGGAAGGAGATAGCGGCCTTCAGCAGCTGAACCCCTTTGGGTTTCGAAGGCCAAGGCAGATGTGCGAAGAATTTCGAAATCTTTTGGATTTTCACTTTTGGGTTTGATTTTTGAAAAGTTTCACAAGGCCGGCTTTAAGACATATCCGGGGGTACTTTGCAGAAATCCCTAGTCTAGAACATGCCCTCATCGTATATACGCCTGTTGGGCGGTGGGTATATAAGTGATGACGCCTTAGGCCATTTAGGAGGACGATTCTTTCGCCCTTTCTGAGTCTGGAGATGATCTGTATGGAGAAGGTACTTTACGTCGTGCCCAACGTTTCCTACAAGAAGGGATTCATGAGCTCGGCTGCGGTCAACCTCGTGATAACGAACGAGAGGGTCATAGTGGCCCACATCACAAAGGAAACAATCGCAAAGGGGAAGGAGAAGGCCAGCGGCATCCCCGGCTACCTGGCCGGCGTCACCTCCGGCTACAGCGGGAGGTACTACGAGATGGAGCCGAGCGAGATACTGGAAGAGTCCGGGGAGAACTTCGTCGTCCTGATGGCCGACATCAAGGAGGTCAAGCTCAAAACTGGGGACTATGACAGTGGGAAGATGGACGAGCTGGAGATAAAGGGGCGCAAGAGCCTCAAGTTCAAGGCCGGCCCCGGGTCGATGAACATGAAGAAGATCAAGGAGGCCTTCAAAGTGGCCGGCGTCAAGGTGAAGGGCGTCGGCTTCTTCAGCATCTGAGCGGAAAAATTATATTCCTCGCGTCCCTATACCCCCCATAATTCTCACGGGTGGTGCTCATGGGGAAGTACTTTGGAACCAGCGGTATCAGGGAGGTCGTCAACGAGAGGCTCACTCCGGAGCTTGCTCTGAATGTCGGAAGGGCTCTAGGGACTTATCTCGGCGGTGGAACAGTTGTAGTGGGCAAGGACACGAGGACGAGCGGCGAGATGCTCAAAAAGGCAGTGATAAGCGGTCTTCTGAGCGCGGGTGTTGATGTTATCGATATAGGCCTTGCCCCCACCCCGCTGACGGGCTTCGCAATAAAGCTCTACGGTGCCGATGCTGGAGTTACAATCACTGCATCACACAATCCGCCGGAGTACAACGGCATAAAGGTGTGGCAGGCCAACGGCATGGCCTACACACCCGAGATGGAGGCGGAACTTGAGGCGATAATTGATTCCGGGAGTTTCAGGAAAGTCTCCTGGAACGAGATTGGAACCTTGAGGAGGGCCGACCCGAAAGGAGAATACATCAAAGCGGCCCTTGAGATGGTTGAGCTTGAGGGAAGCTACACTGTCGTCCTCGATTCTGGCAACGGCGCCGGCTCAATCCTCAGCCCCTACCTCCAGCGCGAGCTTGGGAACAAAGTTATCAGCCTTAACTCCCACCCGAGCGGCTTCTTCGTGAGGGAGCTTGAACCGAACGCGAAGAGCTTAGCCATGCTCGCTAAAACTGTTAAGGCTATGAAAGCCGACGTTGGAATCGCCCACGACGGTGACGCGGATAGAATAGGCGTTGTTGATGACCAGGGCAACTTCGTGGAGTATGAGGTTATGCTGAGCCTCATTTCAGGATACACCCTCCGGAAATTCGGGAAGGGTAAGGTAGTTACAACCGTCGATGCCGGCTTTGCCCTGGACGACTACATCAAGCCCCTTGGTGGTGAGGTTCTGAGGACGCGCGTCGGTGACGTTGCGGTAGCCGATGAGCTTGCCAAACACGGCGGAATCTTCGGCGGCGAGCCGAGCGGAACCTGGATCATTCCCCAGTGGAACCTGACGCCGGACGGAATCTTCGCGGGGGCACTCGTTCTGGAGATGATCGACAGGCTCGGCCCGATAAGCGAGCTCGCCAAGGAAGTCCCGCGCTACGTGACGCTCAGGGCCAAGATCCCGTGTCCCAACGGAAAGAAGGCAAAGGCCATGGAGATAATTGCCCACGAGGCTCTGAAGTCCTTCGACTACGAGCGGCTCATAGACATCGACGGCGTCAGGATTGAGAACGGTGACTGGTGGATTCTCTTTAGACCGAGCGGAACGGAGCCGATAATGAGGATAACCCTCGAGGCGCATACGGAAGAAAAGGCCAGGGCATTGATGGAGAAGGCGGAGCGGTTGGTTAAGGAGGCCATAGAAAAGGCCTGACTATAAACTCAAGCCCTGTCCCTTCAGGGCGGGCAGGAGGTCAGTAAATTACCCTTTTCATCACCCTCAACTCCCTCTCGCTCCATGCTTCCTGGGTGATGGGGATTAGTACGGTTCCTCCGTAAACCTTAGAGATGTCAATCAGCCTGCTCAGGAACTTTACAACGGTCTGAAAGTCGCTGTACTCCTTCAGGTACTCCACACACTCTACAACAACTATCCCTCTTTCTCCGGACTGTCCCATAGCGTGAAAGTGCCTTTTGGAGAGCTCGAGCATCTTGGGCAGGTTCGTTGGGGATATCGTGTTCTCTCCTTTTAGCGTTGTAATGAAGTAGACCTCCCACTTGGAGGAGCTCATCCATTCTATGTCCCTGGTGAAGAGCAGTAGCTGTTTCTGCTTTAGGGTTCTCATTAGCTGCTTGTACTGTTCGCCGTCAGGTATGAGACCTCCGTGTGGGGATTCGTTATCCTTCTTTCTGGGACTTCTACGGAAGCTTCCTTCCTCTCCAAGGCGCTTCATATAGTAAATCCCGAACAGCACGAGGATCAGCATGAGAATGAGGCCTATTACGTTCGCCATCATCACGTCACGGTGAAATGGATAACTGAGCTTGTAGATTCCAAGCAGCACTATCACTATGCTGAGCCTCTTGGCCTTTTCGGCGTAGATAGTTCTTATCCCGTAGATGAAGAGACCGGAAATGAAGATAAAGAAGCCAGAGACTGCGTAGGGGATCACCGTGGACGTGTAGTCGAACTCAATTCCGGCCCATCTGCCGTGAATCGCCCAGTATGTGGCTATTACGAGAGGGGTGAACGAGAGGAGAGATATCGTTGTGTATCTTGGGAGCAGGCCTTCTTCCTCCACCAGGTTCAGGATTGCGTAAGTGAAGATGGACGCGAAGGCTGCCTCAAAGATTACCATGGCGACCCAGTTCCCCTGGACGTCATAAAAAGTCTCCACTAGAGCCAGGATGGCGCTCACGGAGAGGAAGAGCACCGAGCGGCGATTGGTTTTCCGGTAAATACGGAAGAAAGCCCCCGCCGCACCCAGTATGACAGCGGCACTCACACCAAAGAGTGCCATCTCAGCACTGGATACCACTTTGCCACACACATCCCTATGTTTGTCCCGATTTTACTTGTTAAAAGTCTAGTTATCTTAGGCTGACGTTTTATGAATGCCTGGCTACTTTAGTCTTTTAAGCTTTTCCCAACCCTCGCGAAGGCCGTCAGGAAAGCTATCGGGAAGCGTAACCGATGAGAAATATCATCATGGGTATAAGGAGATCGAATACGGCGTGGGTGTGCCGTATCATAAGTGCTCAAGTTTCGACGAGGAGAGATTTAAGCCTTTTCAGGCTTCCTTCAATGTCCTCCTTATCGAACTCAACGTAAACCGCATCGGGGAACCTCGCCTTCAGAACCTCGAAGAGTATCCCCTCCCTCGGGATGAGCTTAAATTTCTGCCCCTCAACGAGCTCCTTCGAGCGCTTCAGCCTCTCCTCCTTGCTCAAGTAGAAGAACTCCTGGACAGCCTTGTAGGGATAGCTCTCCGGGTTACTCGAGCTCGTGTGGAAGACGCCGCACGTTGGAGAACCCTTGACCCCAAGAAAAACCACTTTCTCGGGTCTCTCCTCAGTCAGAACCCGGCCTACGAAGTCGGCTATCGTTTTTGCCTTCTCTACCATCCCGAGATGCATGTAAGCTTCCCTGCTCATGGGCGGTCTTGGCCAGCCTATCAGCTCGTATTCGGGGCATGGGTAGGCCAGAACCTGCCACTCATCGCCAAGCTGAGCGAAAAGCTTTCTCAGCTCCTCCGCCGTCTTGTACTCCTTCTCCCTCGGGCCCCTGTAGACGTAAAACGGGCTGAGCAAACAGGGGGCAATGATGAGAAGCTTCATCCAACCACCTCTTTAATGATCTTCTCAACCCTTCGACGGAGCTCCTCCAGAGTTCCCTCGTTCACTACCACATAGTCTGCCATGTTCTTCAGCTTTGAAGTCTGGTACAGCTCCTCTTCGGCGTCGTCCATCCTCTTAAAGTCCTCGAAGCTTTTGATGCTCTTATCTTTTCCTGCCTTCCTCCTTACCAGTCTTTCGAACCTTATCTCAGGCTTTGCCTCGACGTAGATGACCTTTCCCCCAAAGCGCTTTATCGCCTCGATTTCTTCCCTGGAGCGGACGCCATCTATGATTATATTCTTGCAGTGCCTCTTCTTGTCTATGGCGAGCCTGATGAGTATATCGCCGCCGTATTTGTCTTTAAGATACTTGCCGAACTCTATCAGCTTCTCTCTTGTGGGCTCGGCCTTCTCAGGCAGCTCCGGAATCCACGAGTAGTCCTTGACGTTGTGGGTGAGCAGGTCTATCAGCGGGTCACTGCAGCTGACTCTACAGAAACCCCTCTCCTCAAAGAACTTCGCCACCGTTGTCTTCCCGGCCGCTATCTTGCCAACCACACCGACTATCATCGCCGCCACATCCTCCAGATTAAGTTAGCACCGTCCGTTGATTCCATCAGGCCCTCATAGGTCAGGCCTATTACAAAATCCACGAGAGCCTTTTTATCGTACACCACGGGCTTCTCGAAGCCAAACAGGTACTTCAGCTCGAAGAAGCCTATGTGCAGGAAGCGGAAGGGATTAAGGAGTGCTATTCCGTCCTTAAACTTCAGATCAAAGGGAAAATCGGCCAGAACAAGCTTTGCTTTTCTCTCCTTCGCGAGGTTCAGGAGCTTTTCCTCGTCCGGGAAGAGAACTTCCATCGGTTCGCCCCCAATTGGCTCGTATTTCATCTTCGGGAACGCGTAGCGTATTCCGACGGCCTCGTATGGGGGGTTGAGCCTCTCTGCGAAGCCGAGCAAAGCCTTTGCGTTGAAGCTGAGGAAAACGAGCGTTTTTAGATCTCCTTCAACTTCGGGCCACTTTCTCGGCGGGAAGTTTAGCTCGGCCTCGATTATTGGCAGGAGAAACTGGAGAACAGTCCCTTTGACGAGCTCAGCGTTTTTCCTCAGCTTCCTCCGTTTTATCTCGAGGTCAAGATTTGAGTAAACGGTTACCTGCCTGATGCCGAGCCTTTCCTTCAGCTTTCCGATGACGAAGCTGTTGCCTATGACGACGCTCTTGTCGGTTCTATCGTGGGCTATAATGAAAAGCTTGTCTCCTTCGGGGTCGTAGCGAACTTCATCTATCCTGAATGGGCTGTCGGGAAATCCATTTTCTAACCTGATTTCTCTCACGAGCTTGGTTATCTCTTCAACGCCTATCATCGAACCACCTTTTAGCGTCCCTATTTTGGCCGGCCGGTTTTTAAGGATTCTTTTAGAGGCTGTCCTCACGAATGTTCCATTTTAGGAACAAAAATTTATAAATTATGGAACAAACTTCGGGCTGGTGATGAAGGTGAGAGCGAGAGAAATAGCGGTAATCGGAATGATGCTCGGTCTTTCGCTGATGCTTGAGGTCATGCCAATAGAGATGCCCACCATATGGGGCATGAAGATAGACCTCGTTGCGGTCCCGATAGTTATGGTCTACCTCCTCACGGGTTTCACCGGGGGGCTGATAGCGCTTTTCCTGCTCTTCGTTGGGCTGAGCATAATTTCCCCGTCAAGCTGGCTCGGAGCCAGCATGAAGGCCACCGCGACCCTGGCAGTTCTAATCGGCCTTGAAATAGCGAAGAGAACAACGCGCTTTGACATCGAGAATGCTTCCACGAACAGAATTGTCCTCTTCGCCATCGTTGGCTTTCTCGCCGGAATAGCCATCAGAATACCCCTCATGGTGGCCCTCAACTACTACTACGCCCTCCCCATATGGCTCGGCGTCCCGAGGGAGGCAGTGATAAGCACCGTTGAGAAGTGGACGGGTGTTCCCTTCTGGATTGCGATAGGGCTTCCAAACGCGGTACAGAGCGCCATTGACGTTTTCGTTGGTCTGGCGGCAACGCTGCCCGTGTTGAGGTCACTTCCCCATCTCCTTGAGTAGCCGGGGAATGTTCTCTAGCTCTAGTCCTCTTTCTTTTAGATATTCGTCCCACTTCTCCGCGTACTCCAGGAAGGTCTCGTCGCCTGTTTTCATGTAGAGCCAGACGAGGAGCTTTATGTGCAGCCTGTGGTAGAACTCGCTCGAGGAGTCGTAGATGCTCGCGTACCTGCTCCAGTCCCCGGTGTCAAAATCAGGCAGGGCTTTTTTGACGCTCATTGCACCCTCCCAGAAGAGATTGTAAGCCCTCTCGTCGCCGGTGACTTTCCAGTAGTGGTACAGCCCCTGGAGAGCTATTATATGGCCGTTCAGAACGAGTTGTTCCGGGTAGTAGTTGTACTCCAAGTACCAGGGGCCATATTTCGTCTGGACAACGAAGCCGTTCTGACTGAGCGGGAGGTCGAATGAGTTCAGGAAGAGCTTTGCGGTTTCGAGATAAGTTTCGTTTTCAGTGAGGTTGTATGCCAGTGCGTAAAGCCCTGCTGCCATGCCCTGGGCGTAGCCTGAAACCCATGGAATGCTCGCGTTCTGGAAGTGGAAATAGATGTGGAAGACAGCGTATTCGGTGCCGCTGTACCTTCCGTAGGTGGCGAACGGAAGAAGCTCGTCCAGGATTTCGAGCATGGCCTCGTAATCGCCTCTCTCGTAGTATATCTCCGCCCAATGGAGGGCCGAAACCGGATATAGGTTGAAGCCCCTCGCGGTGTAGTAGATGAACGGCAGCCTGCTACACATCGGGCCGTCAGCGACTTTGAGTGCCCCGTAATACGGGGAGTCATTGAAGAAAACAAGGATCATGTCTTTCCTTCCTGGCTCGCTCCAGTGGGAGTAGTAATAATCAGTGGCCCTGAGGCCCAGAACTAGAGTCCTGACTGCGGGCCCATCGACGTTGCCCAGCTTGGCCATCAGGCCAAGTGTTTTGATATGGTAGCTTAAATCCCTGTATGCCTGGAGGTAGCTCAGGTTCCCAGTTTCCTTCCATAAGTTAAGGTACTTCTCCCTCAGCTCTTTGTTGACCGTGAGCTCGCTGGGAAAGCCTGCCCGCGCGAGGGTATCCCCTACAGCTGTGGAATCCTCGAGAAATATGGTGGTCGGCACGTCCCGGCCGATGACACCGCTGAGCTTTTCGTCGAGCCTCATAACAAAGATGCCCGGCTCGTGAACGGGCTCCAGCGTTATCAGGTAGGTCTTTCCGGCCTCTGTGCTTACGGTTACTTTTCCACTGACATCAAATTCGACGCCGTTCCAGTTGATTGCCCATCCTTTAATCTTGAACACAACCCTTCCGGGCGCTCCAGTGTATGCCAGCATTGGAACGTTGGTCTCGTTTATCTTTGCATCACCGATCTCGATATTAAAAAGGGCCATCTCAAAGGCGGCGTTTTCGTTTTCGATCATTGCGTATATCCTAATATCTCCCTCGTTTTTTGTGCTCTGGGTTCCGGTGGAGTCCGTCTCCGCTGGGCTCCCCCTGTAAACGAATCCGGCTATGCTCACGATGAGAATGAACGCAACTACTAACGCCGCAACGTTTCTTTTCATACCACTCACAATTAAAAAATAGGGGCGGGGATTATAAGCCTTTCTCAGAGGTTGCTCAGAATCTCGTCCTCCTCCATCGTCCTCTCGCAGTAGTGGCAGCGCACCTTTAGCGGCCTCTTCGAGACGACATAGAACCTCGAAACGACGTGCTCGTGGTTGCTCACGCAGTTGGGGTTGGCACAGCGGAGGATTCCCACTATTTCGTCCGGAATCTCCACGTTGAACTTCTCCGCCACCTTGTAGTCCCTTACGATGTTAACCGTGGCGGTCGGCGCGATGAGCGATATCTTGTTGACTTCCTCCTCGCTCAGGAACTTGCCCTCGATTTTGACGATGTCCTTCTTGCCGAGCTTCTTGCTGTGGACGTTTGAGGCAAGGAGCAAAACTCCCCCGTTGGGCCTGTTTAGGCTGAGTATCTCGATGACCTTGAGGCCCTTCCCGGCCGGAATGTGGTCTATGACAGTTCCTTCCTTAATCGCGGTGACCTTGAGCTCGGCCATCTTTATCCCTCCAGAACTCCAAGAGTGAGTCCGAGCAAAGCCATTCTAACCGGAACGCCCGAGAAGACCTGGCGGAAGTAGAGGGCGTGGGGTGTCCTGTCAACCTCTGGATGTATCTCGTCGACCCTTGGGAGCGGGTGCATTATCTTGAGGCTCTCCTTTGCGTTCTTCAGAACGGCGCAGTTCACCTGGTAGCTTCCCTTGACCTTGAGGTACTCCTGTTCGTCGGGGAAGCGCTCCCTCTGGATCCTCGTCACGTATAGGACGTCCAGCTCGGGAACCGTTCCCTCCAGATCTGTCGTCTCGTGGACCTTAACGCCCTTCTCGCGTAGCTCCTCGACTATATGCTTGGGCATCCTGAGGAGTTCCGGTGAGATGAGGTAAAGCTCGACATCGTAGAAAGCTAAAGCTTCCGCCAGACTGTGCACCGTTCTTCCGTACTTCAAATCACCGAGAAGGCCTACTCTGAGGCCGTCTATCTTCCCGAAGGCGCGCTTTATGGTGTAAAGGTCGAGAAGAGTCTGCGTTGGGTGCTGGTTGCTTCCATCGCCGGCATTGATGACGGGGATTTCAGCCACTTCGGCGGCGAGTCTTGCCGCGCCCTCCATCGGGTGGCGTATAACTATTACGTCGCTGTACTGCTCGACCGTTTTTATGGTGTCAGCTAAACTCTCCCCCTTCTTCACGCTTGTGCTGGCCGCGGAGGAGAATCCTATCACAGAGCCTCCGAGGCGATGCATCGCGCTCTCGAAGCTCAGCCTCGTCCTCGTCGATGGCTCGAAGAAGAGCGTGGCTAAAATCTTGCCCCTCGCGTACTCAAGATGGCCTTTCTCGTTGAGCTCCTCCTCAAGCCTTTCAGCAATCTTCAAAACAAACTCGATGTCTTCCTTGGAGAAATCCCTAACGCTTATCACGTCGCGTCCTTTCCATTCCATAAGTGCCCTTCTGATGTAAAAATCGATGGGTTTTTAAACATTTTTTGACATAAATTTGTTGACAGTAATGCTTTAAACCCTGGTTCGAATTTTCAATAACCGGGTTTTAGGGTGATGTTATGAGGACGCCAAGCCTCTATATTGCCGAGGAACTCATGCCATTCCTCAGGGCCAAGATAGCTGAAAGCCTGTACAAAAGCGGCATGAAGCAGGTCCAGATTGCCGAGTACCTCGGTATAACCCAGGCAATGGTGAGCAAGTATCTTGCCGGTAAGTACAAAGTTCCGCCAAAGAAAGTCGCGGACGAGCTTGAAAAGCTGGCCTCAGAAGTGTCAAAGCTCATACTCTTCGGGGGAAGCAGAGAAGACGCCATAGTTCTCACTTCCCGCAGGTTCTTCGAGCTCTTCCAGAATGGCTTTCTGTGCAGGTTCTATGCTGAGTATGCTGGAGTAAGTGAGGAATCCTGCCGCTCGCTCTTCTCGGCCCAGCCCTCTAGGGGAGAAATCCTTGAAATGCTCAATCTGGCCCTCAACGAATTGCTTAGAGATGAGACGTTCCCCTCGCTGATTCCTGAGGTTAGGAGCAACTTCGCCTATGCTCTTCCCAACCCAAGAGGCTCAGAGGACGTTGCTGCTATCCCGGGTAGGATAACCTCCGTCAAAGGGAAGGCCTTCGCACTGCCCCCAGAGTTCGGTGCAAGCAGCTTTACAGCCGGGATACTCGTTGAACTTGGGAAAATACGACCTGAAATCAGGAGCGTCCTGAACATAAGGTACGGTGAGGATGTGGAGAATGCCCTCAAAAAGGCTGGCTTTAAGGTCGCAAGGGTTAAAACCGGTGGACTGAGTGAGGATGAGGCTGTTAAGAGGATCGCGGCGGTTTTCAAGGATGGAGTCTACGAGGCCGTCATCGACGAGGGTGGCTTCGGCGTCGAGCCCGTCGTTTACTTCTTCGGGAAGGACCCCGTCGAGGTCGTAGAGAAGCTCAAAAGGCTGGTGGAACTCCTTTGAGGCGGAAACTCCTTGCTTTTTACATACTTCTGCTCCTCTTCCTCAATCTAACCCCTAGGATTCCTTCCGCTCCGGTTGAGAACGGCGACAAGCTCGCACACTTTGCTGAGTTCCTAATTCTAGGTTTTCTGGGCTGGCCCCTCTGGTGCTACCTCATTCCCCTGCCCTTTCTCCTTGAGTTTCTCCAGCTATTCGTCCCGGGCAGGACTTTCTCGCCCTACGACATGGCCGCAAACCTAATAGGCTTTGCCCTTGGAGTTCTCTTTGGGTGGTGGTATGAAGGTCGTTACGAAGGAGCTCCACTTCTCAACGAAGGGTGAGATTGATCTCATTGACATAACTCATGATGTCGAGAGAATTGTCGAGGAGTCAGGAATAAAGAACGGCCAGGTTCTTGTCTTTGTTCCGGGTGCAACTGGGGCAATAGTGACGATAGAGCACGAGTCGGGTCTCTTGGAGGACTTCAAGCGAGCTTTGAGGGAGCTGGTACCCAAAGGTAAAGACTACCTCCATGACAGAATCGACGACAACGCCCACTCCCACCTGAGGGCAACCCTGCTCGGCGCGAGCGAGTGCTTCCCCGTCGTTGACGGCAGGCTCCTCAGGGGGACGTGGCAGCAGATATTTTTCGTTGAGCTCGATGTGAGGCCAAGGAGGAGAAGGGTGGTAGTTCAGGTCTTGGGTGAATGATTTATAACTGCT
The DNA here is from genome assembly GCF_012027395.1 of Thermococcus sp. LS1. Taxonomy (NCBI): domain Archaea; kingdom Methanobacteriati; phylum Methanobacteriota; class Thermococci; order Thermococcales; family Thermococcaceae; genus Thermococcus; species Thermococcus sp. LS1. The sequence goes on along the minus strand of NZ_SNUJ01000001.1, from coordinate 218,501 downwards.
GGGAACTCCCGCTTTTCAACCATTTATAAACCTTGAGAAGAACTGTTTTCACAATTTATAAAGGGGGTAATAACCCGCCCAAGTTCATTGACTCCGCCTTCGGCGGTGCTCCCCGGGCAGGGATAGTTGGGTGTCATGCCTAAAAGGCTTCCGGTCAGTAAACCGGGATGTCATCGTTGGATTTGGGGCTTTCCTTCCTCGGCTCCTCGTACTTGTGGCTGGACTTAACGATAACGTAGTAGATTATCGCGCCTATTATTCCGAGGAAGAGCGCTACAATGATCCATACCACCTTCTCAACGTCGGGCATGCGTTTCTGGTTAACCAGCACGTCGTAGATCACCCACACAATCGCGACAAGGCCTAAAATGCCCAAAATCCATCCAAATCCCCATAGGGCAAAAAATATTCCTGATCCTATCATGGCATTCACCAAAGATTGAGTGGATCTCTTTTTATAAAAAGATTACTTTTGGCTGATAGTATGGAAAAGAAAACGGGAGATTAAGAAGCTCACTTCTTGAGCTTCTCGCACTTCTCGACGAACTCCTTGAGGATGTCCTTGAGCTTCGGCTCGCCGATCTCCTCGAGCTCGTACCTGACGCGGACGGCCGGCTTGTTGAGCTTCATGACGCGCCTGAGGTCGATCGGGGTTCCTATGATGATCACATCGGCGTCTGCCCTGTTGATGGTTTCCTCGAGCTCCTTAATCTGCTTCTTGCCGTAGCCCATGGCCGGGAGGATGACGTCGAGGTGCGGGTACTTCTTGTAGGTCTCGATGATTGAGCCGACGGCGTAGGGCCTCGGGTCGATTATTTCCTTAGCTCCGTACTTCTTGGCGGCGATGTAGCCGGCACCATACTTCATGCCGCCGTGGGTGAGGGTCGGACCGTCCTCGACGACGAGAACGCGCTTGCCCTTAATGAGCTCGGGCTTGTCGACGTAGAGCGGTGAGGCGCCGTCGATGACGATGGCGTTCGGGTTAACCTTCTCGATGCTCTCCCTGACCTTCTGGATGTCGTCCCTGTTGGCGGTGTCTATCTTGTTGATGATTATGACATCAGCAGCCCTGAAGTTGGTCTCACCTGGGTGATACTTGAGCTCGTGGCCGGGCCTGTGCGGATCGGTAACGACTATCCAGAGGTCCGGCTCGTAGAACGGGAAGTCGTTGTTTCCGCCGTCCCAGAGGATTATGTCAGCCTCCTTCTCGGCCTCACGGAGGATCTTCTCGTAGTCAACTCCAGCGTAAACGATCATGCCCCTGTCGATGTAGGGCTCGTACTCTTCCCTCTCCTCGATGGTGCACTCGTGCTTGTCGAGGTCCTCGTAGCTGGCGAAGCGCTGGACGATCTGCTTTCTGAGGTCGCCGTAGGGCATTGGGTGTCTTATGGCGACGACCTTGTAGCCCATCTCCTGGAGGAGCTGGGCGACCTTTCTCGAGGTCTGGCTCTTTCCACAGCCAGTTCTGACGGCGGTAACCGCTATAACCGGCTTGCTGGACTTGAGCATGGTGCTCTTTGGACCGAGGAGCCAGAAGTCAGCGCCAGCGGAGTGAGCGCGAGAGGCGAGGTGCATGACGTGTTCGTGGGAGACGTCTGAGTAGGCGAAGACAACGATATCAATGTTGTGCTCCTTGATTATCTTCTCAAGGTCGTCCTCGCTCCATATCGGTATTCCGTTCGGGTAGAGCTCGCCGGCAAGCTCGGGTGGGTAGAGTCTGCCCTCTATGTCAGGAATCTGGGTTGCGGTGAATGCAACGACCTCGTACTCGGGGTTGTCCCTGAAGAAGACGTTGAAGTTGTGGAAGTCCCTTCCGGCGGCACCGAGAATCAGCACCCTCTTTCTCTTCTTTTCGGCCATGTTGACCACCTCAAAAGTTTTTAATTTGGCACTAATGTCTTGTTTTTGGCATTTATAACGGTTTTTGTTTAACGGTGCAACTCCTTAGCGGGGATTATTCGATGGAAGCATTAATGGGCTGAAGAACCTTCAAGCTCGGCTGAATAATCCCTGTTCCAGTTTACCCGTAGCTTTAATAAACATACATTTCAACCTATTAAGGTGCCTTATGGAGCCAGTTGAGGTTAGAACTCACACTGCCCTCCACGTGGTCAAGGGTGCGGTTGTTAAGGTTCTCGGCGAGGGCGCTAAGTGGACGGCGAGCGTTTATGTCGGTGGAAACCGCGGAAGGTTAACCGTCAAGTTCGACAAGAAACCAACTCCCGAGGAAGTAGCAGAGATTGAGCGCCTCGCCAACGAGAAGGTAAAAGAGAACGCCCCGGTTCAGGTTTACGAGCTGCCCAGGGATGAGGCCGAGGAGCGCTTCGGCGAGGACATGTACGACCTCTTCCCGATTCCGCCGGAGGTTAAGACTCTGAAGGTTGTCGTCATCGAGGACTGGAATGTCAACGCGTGCAAGGAGGGGCACACGGCAACGACTGGCGAAATAGGGAGGATAAAGATAAGGAAGGTTCGCTTTAGGAAGAGCAAGGAGCTTTTGGAGATAAGCTTTGATGTGCTCTGAGTCTGTGTACTGCTACTTCCCAGAGTATATAAAGGGCTGTGTATTTGAAATGCACAAACTCAGGGTCTCACGTAGAGCGCCGCTCCCATACCGAAGTAGCTCGGGCAGGCGTAGGCGGTGCCTTTGAGCTCCATTGGAACCTTTCTCAGCGCGCCGAGCATTATCAACAGCTGCCAGTAGCTGTCGGGCAGGGCCTTTCTTATGAGCTCCTCATCGATGTTCAGAAGCTCTTCCAGTCTGTCCTCGCGAATGAGCCCCATAACGAGCTCGTCGTACTCCTTCGATTCGGGGGCGTAGCCGTAGGGGCCGTTTGGATCGTGAGCGTGGCCATGGTCGGCGCTGATTATAAGGGCGACCTTCCTCTCGTAGTCTTCGAGAACCCCAGCAAGAACCTCTCCAAAGCGGACGAGGGTCTCCCTCGGCACTTTCCTCGCCGGCGTTACGAGGACGAGCGGCCTCTTTTCGAGGAAGTGGAGGGGTATCAGTTCTCCCCACGTAAGCGGGAAGCGGGAATACTCGCCGCTCAGGGCAGCAAAGTTGATGTCAACCACCGGAATGCCCTCGGCTTTAGCCTTCTCGTAAATCCTTCCCGCCAACTCGCGGTCGGTCTCGTATTCCCCTGGAAGCTCAACGCCTGCAAAGCCGAGCCACGAAACGAGGTGTTCGGCCATTATGACGCCGAGATGGCTGCTCATCCTGACGTTGTGCGGACTGACCAGAACGTAAGCTTCCGCTCCAGAGAATGTCCTCCCGATTTCCTTCAGCGTCTCGGTGAGCCTTTTCGTCTTTTCATCCTTCGGGTCAAGAACGTCGTTGCCGTGGGGCATCATGGCGACTCCGCTGAGCATGTTATCACCCGTTCAGATTCTGCTTCGCGAACTTATACGTCTTACCCCTTCCACCAGTCATGGAATGGCCAGAGTTGAGCAAAAGTTTATAAACATTTACATCGTTGTAAATGTCTGGTGGGCGGTGTGGACTTCGACCTCTTCATGGAACGCTATGGTTACAAGTTACTGCTTTGGCTCATGATGACGGTAAGTCTCTCCATAATAGCCGGAGTACTCTTCTTCTGGGGCTACTTTACGAACGGTATTGCAACCATAGCTGTTGGCGTCTACAGTGGAATACTTGTGGTTCTGAGAAAGATGTATACAATCCTGTTTGGCGAGGATCCAAGAAAGCTCGAAGACACTGGGGAGAGCAACAGAAGAATGGGGAGAAGGTTCTTCATGAACCGCTTCTGAGGCAGGTTTCGAGCTTTTCAAGTGGGCACTCTCTAATGTCCCTCGCACTGATTTGGTTGAGCGTTTTGAGTCCTGCCCCGGTTAGTACCGAGACGACCTTTGAGCCTTCCGGTATTTTTCCACTCTCCCGGAGCTTTTTGAGGGCGGTTATTCCCGTTGCACTCGCCGGCTGGACGAAGAAGCCTTCTCCAGCGAGTTTCTTTTGTGCCTCCAGAATCTCTTCGTCGCTAACAGTCACGCACTTTCCGCCCAGCTCACGGAGGAGCTTAAGGACGACGTTCCCGCTTGGGGGATAAGGATTCTCTATGGCATGGGCTATCGTCCGTGGAGTCTCAAAGCGCTCTATCCTCTCTTTCCCTTCAGAGAAAGCCCTGCATATAGGCGAGCAGCCCTCTGCCTGAACCGCTACGAGCGTTGGGACCTTATCAATCAGCCCGCTCGCGAAGAGCTCGAGGAAGCCCTTTGCTATTCCTCTGAAAAGTCCGCCAGATGAGGTCGGAATCAGAACGTAGTCGGGCGTTAGCTCCTCGGCGATTTCGAAGGTGATGCTCTTATACCCCTCCACTCTGAAGGGGTTGTCCGAGTTCATGAAATAGATGCCGAGCCTCTCTCCGAGTTCCAGACTCTCGAAGTAGAGCCTTCCGTAGTCGCCCATTACTCTTATCACGTCGGCTCCATAGACGGATACGGCCTTGAGCTTCTCATCGCTCGCGCTCCCTGAGACGAGTATCTTGGCTTTCAGGCCCGCTCTTGCGGCGTAGGCTGCAACGCTCGCCGCCATGTTGCCGGTCGATACAGTCCCAACGGCTTTGTAGCCGACCTTAACCGCGTAGCTCATCGCCAAAAACGTCCCCCTATCCTTGAAGCTCCACGTTGGATTGGCTGTCTCGTTCTTGAGGTAGAGCTTTACGCCGAGCTCTTTGCCGAGCTTCGACCTAATCAGCGGAGTATCCCCCTCGCCGAGGCTCAGTTCGAGGTTTGGCTCGACCGGCCAGAAGTCGTAAAAGCGCTCCCAGACACTCTTTGCTATGTACGGCTCGCCGTGGAAGAGCTCGAACTCAACGGGCTCGCCGCACTCACACCTCTGAACCGGTTCGGTGTATTCCTTCCCGCACATTGGACACTTCATCTTCACACTACTCCCTCCTCTCGGCGATGAAGAGAACGGAATCTCCCTCAACCCTTATCGTGTAGTTCGCATAGGTGTTGCCTTTGGCCAGCTTCTCGAGGGCCTCTCCAAAGGCTTTCGCGCTCTCCTCGTTGGAGAAGACTACCTTCCACTGGAGAAGATAGCTGCTTGCGTTTTGAGTCAAAAGCAGTCTGTCGCCGCGCCAGGCCGAGGAAATACTCCACGCAGTCTCATTGTCATAGCCGTGGTTTCTCAGAAGGATGTAAACGTAGAACTCGCCCATCCTGTCGTTCCTCAGAACCCGGGAGTTCTCCGGGATGCTCAGCGTGACGTTTACCGGCGCGACGTTCTCGATGTAGAGCTCCGGGTGCATAACCTGCTGGGTTGAGATAGGATAGCGGCTGTAGGCTTCATTCACAAGCTCCCAGCCGCCTTTCTTGTAGAGGTACCTCACGAACCTGTCGCCAAAGACGTAGGAGAATATGTTGATGTCCGTGAGGGGATTCCCGCTCAGGGAACGTATCTTGTGGATTGGAATCCCGTTCCTCTCGCAGTAGAGATCCGCCACGAGATCGGCGTCGCCCTCAATGAGCGCCCGTACAGCCAGAGTTGCATCGAAAGTGTCGGCACTGTATTTGGCGTCGAACCACTGCTTCTGGAGGACGTGAACCGACTCGTGGGCTATCGTTCTCTTTGCGACGTCGAGGTTGGCCATGAAGTTCTCCTGAATGATGTATATCCTGTCTCCCATTGTTGCCGCTATCCAGTTGGCGCTCCTTTCGGTCTCTTCCTTGATGTACTGGTAATCTGGAGGGAGCATCAGCGTCATCTTGTAAGTGAGCTCCTCGATTTTCATCCTCTCCACGTCGGCCTTGGAGGGTTTCCACATAGCGAGGGCCTCGCTCTTGGTGATCACTATTATCTGGGGCATCTCCTTGAAGGTGAGGTTCCTTATCTCCTGAACCTGGTCGAGGATTTCGTTTACCTGCTCGAGAACGATGTTGGGAGTAACAGTGACCCTTTCGGCCCCGTAGAGTGCAAGAATGAGGAGTAGGATGAGTGTTATTGATACGAGTCGTTGAGTCCTATCGTTCATGTGACCAGCTCGAAAAGGGAATTAAAAAGAGCTTTGGTTCAATCCTTGAACTCGACGAACTCCTCCGTTATGCCGTCCTTGGTTATGACGACGACCTGGACTTTTCTGCTTCCCGTGTAAACGTCCCTCTTTCCAGCGGTTCTTACCGCTCTAACGGCAAGCTCCTTGGCCTCTTCAATGCTCATGTCCTTTTTGTAGCTGTCTTCGAGGACGGCTATCGCGAAGGGGCTTCCTGAACCCGTCGCCGTGTAGTCGTCGAATATCAGTCCGCCGAGCGGATCGAGGTTGGCTAAAGTCGGCTCCTCAACGTAGCCGCCGAGGATTATCTGAACCAGGTATGGGAACCACTTGTTCTCGTTGAGGATGTTGCTCAGCAGGTTGGCCATTGCCTTCGTGCTCATTGGCCTGCCCCACGTGAACTGGTAATAGCGCGCCTCTGCCTCGAGCATTCTCGCCAAAGCCTGAACGTCGCCGACGCTCCCGGCGGTAGTTATGGCTATCCTGTCGGTGATCGGGATTATCTTCCTGATGTTGAGCGTTTCGACCATGTGGTCGAGCGAGGCCTGAGTATCGGCCGCGAGGACGACACCGTCCTTGGCCTTTATTCCTACGGTGGTGGTGCCGGTCTTCTTCGTTTCCATTCTCTCACCCCTAACGTCTCTTCTCGTGGTAGGTTTTAAACCTTTGCTAGATGCTTGCGAGAAGGACTCTGTGCCCATCAACCTCGACGATTCTGGCGCTTATTCCGTAAACTTCCTCCACAACTCTCGGGCTCAGCTCTTCGGGCTTTCCCTCCCAGCGCTTCTTTCCTCTGTGGAGGAGAATCAGTCTGTCAGCGTAGCGGAGCGCTAAATTCAGGTCATGGAGAACCGCTATTACAATCTTCTCATTGCTCAGCTCGCGGAGGAGCTCCATTACATGAAGTGCATGGTTGATATCGAGGTGGGAAGTCGGTTCGTCGAGGAGGATAACGTCGCTGCCTTGGGCCAGAGCCCTCGCTATCAAGGCGAGCTGGTACTCACCACCGCTCAAGTTGGTTATCTGCTCCTTTCTGCGTTCCCACAGGCCCACCTTCTTCAAAGCTCCCTCGACGTCGCCCCTGGTCGCGTAGGTTCCGAGCTCGACGAACTCCTCTATCGTGAAGGCAAACTCCGGATAGGAGCTCTGGGGCACATAGGTTATCAGCTTCGCTCTTTCCTTGGGCTTGAGGGAGAGGACATCAATCCCGTTGAGCTTTACGTGGCCGATGGGCTTGAGTATTCCCACCAGGGACTTCAGGAGTGTTGATTTTCCCGCCCCGTTGGGACCGATTATCGCGAGCAGCTCACCCTTATCCGCCTTAAACTCGACGTTCTTCAGAACCTCCCTCTCGCCGTAAGAGAAGGAAACGCTCACCTCCATCATGAGTACAGCTCCCCCCTTTTGTGCTTCATCAGGAGGTAGAGGAAGAATGGTGCCCCCATCAGGGCGGTGATTATTCCCACTGGAAGCTCGGTTGGCTTCGCCACGGTTCTTGCGAGAAGGTCAGCCATTACCAGAAGGGCTCCGCCGAAGAGTGCCGACGCCGGAGTGAGCTCCCTGTGGTTGGGGCCGAGAATGATGCGGATTACGTGGGGGCTGACGAGGCCGACGAAGCCAATTATTCCGGCAGTGGAGACGGCAAAGGCAGTTAGAAGAGCTATAACTCCGATGAACAGCTTTCTGTAAAGATGCACGTCCAGGCCGAGCGCTATGCTTTCCTCGCCGAAGAGTATTAGATTCAGCTCGCGCCACCTCGAGAGGAGGAATCCAACCCCAAACAGGGCGATGATGAACATCTCTCCCACGTCGCCCCAGTCAGAGCCGTTGAAGGTCCCCATGAGCCACATCCACGTCACGTGGGCCTTTTCCCCCTGGCTTATGACAAGGTACCATGTTATCGCACTCGCTAAGAAGCCGTAGGCTATGCCAGCCAGGAGAAGCGTATCGACCGGGATGTGACCGTCAACTTTGGAAACAGAGTAAACGACGAAGACAGAGATGATGGCAAAAACCAGTGCAAAAGCTCCCATATGCGCCGGCGCGTATATAGCGGCAAGTGCGGCTCCTATTCCGGCACCAGCGCTTACGCCTATTATGTACGGGTCAGCTAGAGGGTTCTTGAAAAGTGCCTGGGAAGCGACTCCAGCCGAGGCCAGACTCATCCCGACGAGGTAAGCCAGCAGAACTCTGGGCAGGCGGAGCTTCCAGATGATGATGAAGTACTTTGGCTCCTCCCCCGTCTCAATCGAAGGGAATAATCGTGCGAGGGCCGATTTTATCCCGTAAGATATGCTCCCAGTGACGTCGGAAGGACTCACGTTTACCGAGCCGATGTAAACGCCCAGGAAGCAGGCGATAATGGAGAGGGTTATCAGCGCGGGGAGCCACTTCTTCATGGCCGTGGATTATTTGTCCACCCGTTTAAAGCTTTCGGGCTAAGTATAAATAGTTCGGACGCGATATTCTATAGGGTGATCATGATGACAAACAGGCTCCTTGCGGTTTTTACGGCACTGCTGCTGCTCGGTGCCCTTTTACCGTCCGCATCTTCTGTGGTCATAGTTACAGGTCCGCGTCCGCCCCTCATAATTGTGGGCAATATCCCCAGTAACTTCGTCGTTGGTCCTTATGAGGAGTACACCGTATACTTCTACGTGGCGGACGACTTTGGACTTGGAGACGTCAGGGCCTACTACCGGGTAAATGGGGGTGAATGGCGGCCGGCATACGCCAAAACAGCGGCGGCTGGCGAGAACTGGTCAATCTACCAGTCGATAATAAATCGTTTCTACGGCGAGACTCAGAACTTCTACGTCTTCTACCGTAAGTTCAACATTCCCGGTGCGGCTCCTGGGACAAGGATAGACTTCAAGATTGAGGCCACCGACGTTGAGGGCCACACTTCGGTGAGCCCTGTGTATACCTACTACGTCACCAATCCCGCTGGGCCGAAGGTTCTGATAGTCGATCCCTCCGTTGAGGCGATGGCCTTTGAGCGCTCTCTGGATTCCCTGATGCTTCAGTTCAACCTCTCCAGGGAGTTTTATTACTACAATCTCTCTGACTTCGAGGCCATAGCTGAGCCACTCACCAAGCTGAAGGCGTGGATGTTCACGGAGCATCGCTGGGAGGCCCTTGCGGGGGAGTACAACATCAAGATAGTTTCCCCCGATGAGCTAACTGAGGCGCTCAATGAGTTCAAGCCCGAAGTTGTGATCCTGTCCAACCTGTGGCTTCCTGAATGGGGTCTCTCAGTGGAGCAGATGGCCGAGCTGGAGAACTACCTTGAGGTCAATCATGCAGGATTGATAGTCACCGCGGGCACGCTCTTTGATGCCACCAACCCCCAGCACGTTGGGGACATTGATGGTAGCCCGAGCATAGCCAGGATGGTCGGTCTGGAACTTCTTCCCGTGGCAGAAAGTGCCAGAAGTGCTCTCAATCTCACCAGTGTCCCGGTTATAATCTCCCACATTAACACGGGCTACTCCCTTATCCTTTCGGAGAAGGAGCCCTTCGCGGGAGGCAGGGTTGATGCTAACGTCTATTCCACGGCCGGCTGGCAGTACATCCTCCCATCCGTTCAGTTTGGGATAGCCAAGAGGAGCGTTATACGCTTTGCCAGCGAGAACGGTCTGAGGATGCGGGAGATGGGGGACGTCGTTAAAAGCTTCACGGGGCTTCAGTTCAACTTTTCTATGGCAGCTTCCCTCTCACTCGCCGAAGCCATCGGCCAGATGAGGGTCTCTGACGATGGCGTTTCACTGAGATTTGGCAACTCCTCAGCGGAGCTCACCCCGGACAGAAGGGTTCTCGAGCGCATAAGACTCCTCCATAGCATCAGGGAATACGTGCCCATGCTACTCGCTCGCACGGAGGACTACAGCGGCGGGATACTCGCGAGGGAAGGTGATTACAGAGCAGTTTACATCTCCCTTGAACTAGAAGCCGGCGGAGAGGAGGAACTCGCTATCCTCAAGAATCTAATCGACTGGACGCTTGACTACGAACCGCCCCAGATGCCTGAGGTGGTCATACTCTCAAACGACATCGACTGGGGCATAAGGGGCACTCTGCTGGCCTCTCAGCTAGAGGCTCTTGGCTTCTCCGTTAGGCGCGTCACTGCCGACGAATTTGAGACCTACAAGCGGGGCAGAATAATAGTCATCCTTGGCGGTCCGGAGGCCTACGACGGCGTTGGCTCTTACGTACAGCAGGCTCTAAGCTTGGAGGAGCAGAACGCGATAATAAACGGCGAGGCCGGGATGTTCATCAAGACCGACGTCTGGGCCGAGGGACAGGTCGTCATCGTCTTGGCCGGACAGGACAGATGGGGAACGAGTAGAAAAATAAAGGCCTACCTGGAGGGTCTGGATCTGGCTTACGCCGAGCTGCTTGCGGAGTTCAGCGCGGCGGTTTCCTGAGGTGTTTGATTTTTCTTTTTGATTTTCTTTAGATAGCCTTTCTTTTTCAACCATCCCTTTACGTCGTCTGCCAGCCACTCGATGGGCACAAGTGAGCCTTCTTCGTAGTCTCTCAACGTCATCGTTCCCGTATTCTTCCACGAGCTTTCTCAGGTACTCTCCAAACTCTTTCCGTTCACGCAGATACTGTTCACAGACGACGACTATCATTAAGTAGAAGCGCCTCATGAACCAGGGCTTGTCCTTGGGCTCGCTGCTCTCCCGCATATACTTCAGATAGGGTCTAATAGCTATGAAGGAGCGGACGACTAGTCCTCCGAACTCCTCCTGTATGAACTCCTCGTCGAGGAATCCCTTGTAGACATAGTAGCCAACCTTGTTGAAGGCAATACTAACGAAGCGCACCTTTCTCCAGTTTTCATCTCTCTCTTCTCCGCTGAAAACTTCCTCAGGTCTTTTCCCATTTTTTGCCCATTCTGAGATTACATTCAGATCAGCCTTGATGTCATTGCTCAGGAAGTCGTAAGCCTTGTTGAGGGCCTCAAAGCGAAGTTGCCGGAGGGTCAGGTCAAGCTGGTATATCGTCACCGCCATTATAACCGTGGCTATGGTAGTTATCGCTGTTAGGACAAGGCTAGTGGCGTTTAGGTCTTTCACAGTTATCCATGTCGCCATTGAAACGAGGATTATTATAATGGCTGAAATAGCGGCCACTATCTTCACGTTTTTCATAATCAATCACTCCAGCGGGCTCCTTCCGTACTTCAGGAAGACCCTCAGCTCCGGCGATTCCCTCTTTATTATGTTGAGCAGGGCCGCGAGCTCGGCCTCGAAGGCCTTCTTCTCTATCTTTACTCCCTCATGCGCCCTCTGAAGGGGTCTGAAGTAGCCGTTGCTCTCGTGCCAGAGGATTTCGCTCAAAAGCTCATCGTTAATTTCCCTGTTGCTCTGGAGCAGGTATATAACGCCGCCCTTCATGGTTCTGATGTAGGCCATTGCCACACCGTTCTCGATGTAGTGCTCGACGGTGGGGAAGTGCTTCCTCAGAACCTTTGGCATCCTGTGGCTTATCGCCTTTCCTCCCTGCGTTATGACGTAGTATCCTGCCCGCTCCTCTCCAAAGCGGCTCCTGAGGTAGGCGTCGAGATAGGGGACGTCCACGATGTCTATGCCGAGCTTTTGAGTTATCTTCCTGTTGTAGAAGCTCTTGGCGATGTAGACGAGATTCTTCTTGAGCAGCTTCTCGAGGGAGTAGAGGTACTCAAGGTATCCAAGGACGACATGGACGGCATTTCTGGCGTCGTCAAGGGACAGCTTTTTCTCCTCTCCGTACTCATTCAGAATCTCCTGGAATATTTCTTCAGCGCTCTTCTCGCCCTTGAGGTATGCATCGAGGGTCTTTCCGGATATCCTGACCCCTCTGTTAGGCAGGGTTGCCGCTAGGTCTCTAACCGGAAATCCCTCCATCGCCTTGTAGAACTCCTCAAAGTCATCAAGCTTCTCATCGGCGAGAATCACTCTCCCGTTGATTTTCCCGTGTTCCTCCAGCCCCTCTTTGAGCTCCGAATAGTGCTCGTCGAGCATCCCTATGAACTTCTTCACGAGGTCTTCGAGGCCTTTCTCCTCGAGAGCGCCCCTTATCGTAGTTATCCCCTTCACACTCTCCGGATAAACCGGAGGCCTCGTGAGCGAGCCGGTAAGCGTACCGTCCATCATGACGTAGTCAACGTTTCCAATCTTTGCCGCGAGGTAGCCGAGCTTGTTCTCAAGGGTTTCCATCTGGAGGCGGATAATCTGGTCCGATATGCCCTGGTTGTATAGCATCGCGTTGGTATAGACGAGTCTGTATGCCGGACCGTTTCCGAATGCATAAGAAGAAACGGCGTAGAATATCGTCCCGCTGAGCCTTTGCTTGCCCTGGCTTCCGTCGACGGCATAAACCCTGCTCTTGACCCGCTCCTCGGGAAGCTCACGCCACTCTATATCCTTCAGCTTGCTCTGTGCCTCCGCGTAGCCCCTCTGGAGCATCGCCTTTATCCTGTCGACGCTCGCTCTGTCTATGAGCCTATACACTCAGCTCCACCTCCCTCACGCTCGAAACGCCGTTCTCGAGGCTTACCCGTATCACCCTGTCGGCCGCGTCCTTCAGCTCTTCGTCATGGGAAACCACGATGACCTGCGGAATCTTTCTGAGGTAGCGCTGCATTATGTCAACAAGCCTTCTCCTTCTCTCGTCGTCGAGGTAGGGAGTTGGCTCGTCGAGTATAAGCAGGCTTATTTCTCCAGCCAGGTAGAGTGAGAGGGCAAGCCTGAACGCCAGACCGAGGGCAATCCTCTCGCCACCGCTGAGGAAGCCGAGGCCGTATTCCTTTCCATTGTAGATGACGCCCAGTTTCACCTTGTTCTCCTCAGCCTTGACGGTAACTCCGGAGTACTTCTCCTCCGTCAGTTCTTCGAATATCTCACTTGCCAGCTCACCGACCTTGGCCAAGGCCCCCTCCTTCAGCATGGCTTTGTAGCGTCTCACTTTCTCCCTGAGGTTCTGCACTCTCTCCCGGGCCTTCTTCAGGTTCTCGAGCTCTTTGATTTTTTCTTTCCTCCCCTCTTTTTCCTCCTTGAGCTTCTTGAGGTTCTCCATGGTTTCCTCCCGCTTCTTCTCCAGGGCTTCGAGCTGAGCCCTCTTCCCTGCAAGCTCCTCTCTCAATGAGGTGAACCTCTCTCTGATCCCGGCGTGCTCCTCCGGGCTGTAGAGCTTCTCCTTCTCCTTAAGCCTCTTCCTCAGCTCCTCGAGGGAAGAGAACTCTCCCTGGAGCTTCTCTCTTGCATCTTCCAGCTCTTCCTCCGTCCGTTTGAGGCGCTTCTTTTCTCTCTCAAGCTCACTTTCCGCCCCTTTAAGCTCCAGATACCTCCTGTATGTCGGCTCAAGCTCCGAGAGCTTCTCGTCGAGTTCCTTAATGTCAGAGAAGCCGAGTTCTCCGAGTTTCTTCTCGAGTTCGGCGAGCTTTTCCTCGATGCTCTTCAGCTTCTTCTCGAGAACTGCCTTCTTTTTCTCGAGGGCTTTGGCCTTTTCAAGCTCGTCCTTCAGGCTTTTGAGCTCACCTTCGATCTTTCCAAGCTCCCCCTTCAGGTTCTCGTAGTCTTCTGCCTTTTTCTCGAGCTTCTTGAGGTCGTAGGACTTGAGCTTCTCCTCGAGCTCCTTTATTTGCTCGAGGAGCTCCCTCTGGGTTATCAGCTCGCGCTCCCTCTTGAGAACCCCCTCGACTTTCACGAGCTCCCGTCTGAGCTTTCTCTCTTGCGAGTCGAGCTCCTTAATCTCCTTGGAGACATCCTTAACTTCGGCTAAGTACTTCTCCATCAGCTCCTTCCTGTGCTCCTCTGTCAGCTCCCTGTTGCAGACCGGGCACTTGCCTTTGGCCTTTTTGAGCTCCATGATGGCCTTGTTCCTCTCGCTGACCCTGTTCTTCAGCTCTCCCCTCTTCTCGTTTATCTCCTCGAGCTCCCTTTGGATTTCTTCCTTCCTCTTTTTGGCGGTCTCAATCTCTGCGGCTAGCCTCTCAATCTCTTCTGGCTCGAGCTTGAGCCTCATTCTCAGCCGATCTAGGTTGGTCTTCAGGGTTTTGGCCTCTTCGTAGGCCTTAACGCTCTCCTCGAGTTCAGCGAGCTTTTTCTTGAGCTCTTCCCTCTTCTTCTCCAGCTCTCCGAGGCGATTCTTCATCTCACTAAGCTCGGCCAGGCGCTCCTCTATGCCTGAAATCTGCGCCCTGTAGTTCTCGGCGAGCTTCTCTCCATTCGCCTTTTCATCAACATACTGCTTCCTGAACTCCACCAGCTTGAGATAGAGCTCGGCGCTTCCCTTAAGCTTGTTGGACTCCCTAACCTTCTCTTCCAGCTCCCTGAGGCGGCTCCGGCTCTCTTCGATTCTCTTCTCCAGCTCCTGGAGCTTTGCTTCGAGGGCCTTTACGTTCCCTTCCTTCTTCCTGGTCTCGAGTTGGAGAGCGTTGATTTCTTCGGCGAGGGCGTCGAGATCCCTGAGCCTCTTTTCAACGCCTTCCAGCTCCTTTCTCAGCTTTGGAATCTCGGGCGAGAGCTCATTTATGACCTTGAGGGTCTCGGCCAGCTCCTTCTCCATGTCTCCAATCAGTTCGTCTATGTTCTCCGTGCTCTTGAGGTAGTCCTCTATCGCCCTTATCCTTGCGTCTATCTCCTTCCTTACCTCGAGCAGGTTCTTGTAGGCGTTCTCGTACCTGTCGAGGCCGAGAACCTGCCTGACAACTTTCTCCCTGCTCTCGTCGCTCTCGAGGATGGCGTCTATCTCACCCTGTCTTATGTAAATCGCGTTGAGGAAGACGTCGTAGGGGACGAGCTTCTCCATCCAGTCCCTTACCTGCTTCTGGCCGCTCTCCAATCCCCTCCAGCTGCTTCCGTCGTGGTACTTGACGAAAGAAAGTCCGCGCGTTATGTTGCGGTGTATCTGGTACTTGACGCCGTCCTTCTCGAAGAAGACTGTGATTTCAGTCGCGGTGCCGCCTATCCTCAGGAAGTCATCCTTCTTCAAGTCCCTCGGCTTGCTCGGCCAGTAGAGGCCTATCAGGAGTGCGTCCAACAGGGAGCTCTTTCCGCTCCCGTTCTGGCCAATTATGAGGTTTATCCCACTCGTGAAGGTTACCTTCGTGAGCTTGTGGGAGCGGAAGTCCTTGATTATGAGCTTCTCTATCTTCATCTCCCACCACCGAGCCAGGCTAAGAGGTCAGAACCCTTCTTAGGCTTGACTTTTGCTTTGGTCTCCTCTTTCTTCTCCACTTTTTCGAGCTTTTTGGCTTCTCTTTTCTCTGAAATTTCATCTTTCTCTGTCGATTTTTCTTCGTCTTTCAGCTTCTCTTCGGGCTTTTCTTTCGGTGTGTTCTTGAGTTTCTCGTCCCATCCCTCGCCGAGGAAGAGCTCAACGACAGCCTCAACAGCCTCAAACTTTTTCTCGCCCGTCAGCTCTATAGCTTTCAGCTCGACCGGGAGGAAGTACTCGCTTGGCTTGGGCAGTTCTCCACCTTTAACCGTCTTCAGCTTCCTCTCGAAGCGCGTCCTGATGTAGAGATACTTAACGTCCAGGAGATCACGAAATGTCGAGACATCGAAGGGCCTCTCCCACTTGAGGTCGAGCCTCACAAAGGCCTCGCTCGGGATTTTTGTGCTCAAGCGTTTAATCTCTCTCTTGGCGGTTTCTTCATCTGCCTCTATTCTGATGTCCACGAATGGCCGAACTTTAAGCTCAACGAAGCGCGGTTCGAAGTCCTCCACGATGTAAAAGCCCTTCTCGATTCCAGCCTTTGGCTTGAAGGCTCTACCGTCCCAGCGGTATCTGAGCTCGTAGTCGCCAAAGTCCCAGCGCTGGAGGGAGCCGGGATAGACGACCTTCCCGATGTCGTAGTTGGTCTCGAACCTCCTGTGGATGTGGCCGAGGGCATAGTAGACGTAGCCCTTCGGTAAGTCCTCCATCTTCAGCTCGAAGTAGTCGCGCTGGCTCTCGGGAATGACACCCATCATTCTCTCTATGAGCTCCTTGATGCCCTGATGGAGCATGAGGATTGCATCGCTCTCTGGCTTGAAGATATCACTCAGCTTATTGCGCTCTAACCAGGCGGCGCTCATGTATTTGAGTCCGTGAATCTCGACGCTTTTTCCTCCTCTCTCAAAGACACCCTTGACGAGGTACTTCCCGCCTATCTTCTCGCTCGTCAGGTACTCGTTCTCGACCTTCTCCTCCCTCAGGCCGACGAGGTAAAGGAGGTCGAGGCTTTCGAGGAGGTGATAGGCTGAAATCCTCCTCTGAGTTCTGTCGTGGTTGCCCTCTATGGCGAAGACAGGAATTCCCTTCTCTTTTGGAATGCTTAAGATTTCAATGGCTTCCTTTATGGTCTCGGGGCTTGGCCTGCTCTGGTGGAAGAGGTCGCCGGCGATGAGTATGAAATCGACTTTTTCCTCGACGACTTTCTCTATTGTCTCTCTGAAGGCCTGAGCGAACTCTTCAGCCCTGTACGGCAACCTGTACTGTTCAAAGCCCAAGTGGAGGTCTGCCAGGTGCGCGAACCTCATTCTAACACCTCAGAGGTCTATCTCTATGCCCTCCTCCTCATAGAAGGCCTGTTTCTCCCTTTCCTCCTTCTCCCGAAGCGCCCTTTCGTGCCAGCGAGCGACTACACCTATGTCCTCGCCGCCGTAGTCTCCTCCCAATGCCTTGAAGTTGTGTATCTTGACGAGTGCAGGCAGGCTTATAGCCTGGCCGACTATGACGGCCTCACCCTTGCCGAGTGCTGCGATATCTCCGAGCAGATCGGAGCTCAGCTGTTCGCTCGCCTTGAGAACGTAGTCCTGATCCTTGGGATTAACTATCCTGAGGATGATCTTTGTGTTGGTCTGGCTCAATACGTCTTCGTTGAGCTTGTTGGGTCTCTGGGAGACTATGCCAAGACCAACGCCGAACTTCCTTCCCTCACGTGCTATCCTGCTTAGAATCCTGACGGCGTCGTTGTGCTCCCCCTGAGGTGCAAAGATATGGGCCTCCTCGACTATTATCAGCACGGGCTCCGCTAAAGCTGGGCTCCTCCTCTCGATTTCGCGCATGACCTTCTCGAACTTCTCTATCTCTTCGGCTGTCTTCGAGTTCGGTCTCTCTTTTAGCTCCTCCCTCAGCCTGAAGAGGTTCTTTCTCGCCTGTTCGTAGTCAACGCGAGCCTCGAAGACCTTCCCAAGAAGCTTGCCCACAACGACCTTCATCTGACCCTCGTCAAGAGGGCCGAGGTCGATCACGTTGGCCTTGCCGGGCTCTATCTGGGCTATTAAATCTTCGCTTGTGAGGAGAGAGCCGTAGTTCCTCAGGAAACGCCTAATCCTGTAGACCACTCCGCGAAGCGTTTCGATCCTCTCGCTCTTCAGCTCCTCCGTGATATAGGCCCCTTTGCCCTCATCCCAGAAGTAGGCAGTTCTGTTGGCTATCCAGTCGTTGAGCGTATTCATCAGGACTTCCATGAGCTCCCTTCCACCTAAATCGGGGTTTTCGTACTTAACCGTCTCCCATGCCTTGGCCAGAAACTCCCTCTGTATCGTAGCGTTGCTGGCAACCTCTATGAGGTCGGCCAACTCTTCGCTGTCCATTTCTTCCGGCATTATCTTTGCCTCGATGAGCTTGACGTAGTCCTTCCCGGTCCCCGGGAGCTTCAGCTTGACGTAGTCGCCGTGAGGGTCGAGGACTATCACCGTTCCCCTCAGATCGTTGACTATGCCTCCTATCAGAACAGCAACCGTGTTGGACTTGCCCGCTCCCGTAACGGCCAGAACCGCAAAGTGCCTTGAAACCAGCTCGTCGGCGTCGAGGTAAATCGGCACGTCCTCTCTCAGTAGGAGTGTTCCCACCTCAATGAATCCCTCTCCACCGTAATAAATCGCCTTGAGCAGCTCCGAGCTGGCCTTATAGACGGTGTTGCCGTTTGGAACCGGCACGCGGTTGGGTACTATCTCAGCCTTCTCGCCGTTAAGGAGGACCTTACCGAGCACGCGGACGTTCACTATCAAAGCCTCGTTCTCGCCTATGCTCTCGCCGTACTCCTTTATGTCGAGCTGGAGGGAGTGGAAAGTGCTCTTCCCCTCGCTAAGGAGCCAGTTTATGTTTTTGAGGCCTCTAATCGTACCTATTACCCACTCGACGTCGTCACTCCAGCGGCAGTCTCTCTCTTTCGCCTCCTTGCAGAGCTTGGCGACGACGAAGTCGCCGAACTTCAGATCTACATCTGGCTGAGCGTAGAACTGGAATGAGCTGACAGTGGCTTCACCTGTTACTATTCCAACGGCTTCCTCTTTAATTCGCATAACACCACCTGTCGAGTAGGTTGGTTTTTCCGGGCTATAAGTTTTACTCAACGGGATAGTGGAAGTGGGGAGAATGGCGGCAATCAGCCAGGAATCCGGTCATCATCCCTGGGTCAGGTTCGAGAGTGCTCATCACGCCGGGGTGGCCACCCCGCTTAGAGTTCCCTCAAGCCTTAAAAGCTTTGACGCGTGGTTTATAACTTAGTAATCGAAAATCTTTTATACTTCAAATAGTTTACTGTCGGCGGTGGTGTGAATGAGACGTAGAAAAATTGTTGCGTTAGCTCTTAGCTTACTGGTAATATTGCCTATTCTTTGGGCGATTTTCAGCACGCCGGTTGAGGCGAGCGACTACACGGAGGTTAAGATTGCCTACTATCGAACTCTGCCGTTCAAGGAGCCGGAAGCCAGGATCCTCATTCCGAGCAAAGGCGTGAACACCGTTACCGTCCTTGGAATGCTCCCCAACGGCACGCCGGTTGATCTCGGCACTTACACCGGCAAGGATTCAATCAAGCTGGACTATAGGCGGATTGAGAAATATCTTCAAACCTGGGAGGAACACCTCAGAAAAACCGGGACCGACCCGTCCCTCGTGAATCCGGGAATAGTTCTTCTCGGCACGAGCCACAAAAAAGACGGGCTCAAATATTTTGTGAAGGGCGTGCCCTTGAACCTCAAAGAGGTTCTAAAGGGGAGGAGCTTCAAGGTTTCAGTTGCCAATGACTTTCGCCCCCTGTTCTCCTCCAAAGAGCTTGAGCAGCTAAAGCCCCTTGAGGCGAGTGCAGCCACTGGAAAGACCTCTGGCGTTGATTCCTTCCCGCCCGGCTCCTTCCCGGAGGAGTGCTATCCCGGTCCCTACGGCACGTCGGTCTGCTTTGACTGGGTACTCGAAGAGGTCTACGATACAAAGGACAACACCGTAATACCCCTCGCCGCAGCTTACCTGAACGGTGATGTGAATGAAATTGATGATGTATATTTAAGGGAGCAGTTCATGTCTTCAAGAACCCTGGGGGTTGAGATAGGATTTTCGGCGGTCGCAGCGGTTGACAGGAGCGGTTCGGGGGCAAACTACGAGGCCCAGATAGCCGGGATGGTGTACACACTCAAAGGAACACGTCTGTGGCTTAAGAAAAGTGTTAGATTTAGAGGAGAAGACATAAGGAGGCCGACTGTGGTTGGAATCGGGATAAAGGGAGACATAGCCCTTGCCAAATATCGCTTGTATGGGCCTTATGGACCATTAAAGGCCACGATGTACGTCGTAATGGCTCAACCGGAGATAAGGAATGGGAAGCTGGTTCCCGCGTGGGGCAAGGAGGAAGGGGCACCGTCCAGATACGGTGGGACGTTCAGAAGAGCCATGTACTACATAGAACGCTACTGGAAGCCGAGCTTTACTGTCAAGTCAAGGGATTTCTTTGATGTTAACAACTTTGACGTTTCACAGAGTGTCTCCACGCTACCGCTCTTCAGCATTGCCGCGCCTGTGCTTCCAAAGCTCAACGGCCCGTTGGGAACCGATGTTTATCCGATACTGCTGTCAGCAGGTGTTGGAGTGACCAAATACCGCTCAGAGTATGCCCTCGTTGGAATTACGGTAGGGCTCGAACACAGATACAGAGAAGTCTCTGGCACCTTTTACAAGAGCCCGGTTCGCTTTGGGTATAGTGGAAACGAGTACTGGCTCAGCTCGATGTACGCGGACATTACGGTGCTCCCCCCCATTCAATCCAAGGTGCGACCCACGTACTGGAATTTGCCCTGAAAATGAAGAAAACCCAGAAAGCTAATGTTCCTGCCATATCTTTACCTTTTTTCGGGGAGGCTAAACATTAAAAGCCTTGGCGCGTAGGTTATAACATGAGTGTCTCCGTCCGGGATCTGGGGGGAAGGATTCCCCTCTCGATGGTGGTTATAAGGCCTGCTAAGCTCTTTGACATTCCAGATATAGTTAGGATAGAGCGTGCCTCGTTCCGTGAGCAGTACCCCCGGGGCGTCTTTCTCGTTTTTCTCGAGAACAATCCGGATACGTTTCTTGTCGCGGAGTACAACGGCAGGGTTGTCGGCTACGTCATGGCCTACCTGAGGCCCGACTTGGAAGGCCACATAATGAGCATCGCCGTCGATCCGGCTTACAGGGGCAACGGCATAGGCTCTGCTTTATTGAGTGAGGCTATAGAAAGACTGATAAAGAAGGGCGCGCGCTACATAGGGCTTGAGGTTCGTGTCAGCAACGAAAATGCCATAAAGCTCTACGAGCGCTTCGGCTTTAGAAAGATTAAAAGGATAATAGGCTACTACGCCGACGGCGAGGATGCCTACTACATGCTTATGCCGGCCGACGAGTGGGGTGGGAGGAATTGAAGGAGCCGATAGAGTTCAAGCTCAGCGGTGACAGGGCCTTCAGCGAGAGGGAGAAGGCAATAAATCAGCTCTACAACAAGCGCTATTTCGGCGAGGTCGTCAACGGAAAGCTCTTTCTTTCGCTCATCGAGGCGGCATACCTGATGGAGAGGGGCAAGATAAAGGTTCTTGACGGTGGTAAGGAGCTCTCCTTCGAGGAGCTCTTTGAACTCGGCCGGAAAAAGGACGGCCAGTTCGACATCAAATACCTCGTTTACAAAGACCTGCGCGACAGGGGCTATATCGTCAAGTCGGCCCTTAAGTTCGGCTCCCACTTCAGGGTTTACAGGCGCGGAATGGACGAGCACTCCCAGTGGCTGATATGGGTCGTTCCGGAGAACCTCCGCTTCAGCCCTAACGATATAACGGCTCGCGTGAGAGTTGCCCACGGCGTCAGGAAGAATATGGTGATGGCGGTCGTTGATGAGGACAATGACGTCGTGTACTATAAGATTGAGTGGGTGAAGTTCTGAAAAAAGGAAAGAGATCTTTAGCCTATGATATCGTTGTCAGAGTTCACGCACATGCCTGTTCTTGGATCGCAGGGTGGGGACGGGGACCTGCCGTCGGTTATAACGCCAAACACCAGCGGCACGCTGATCTTCGGCCCACTAGTCCTCACCTTCACCCCCAGAACGCTGTACATTGCGTAGCATCTCTTTTTGGGCTTGACGTCGACGCTGTATTCTGCCATTGAAGCTGCGTTCATGTACTTGTGGAACCCAAACGTCAGGCTGAGCGCGCTGGCCAGTCTTCCAAGGGTGGGATTTATGCCCGCAAGGTACTTTCCGGCGGCATAGCCTATTGGGATGCTCAGGCTGGAGCTCGATGAGAAGACCTCACTTTGAGATTGTCTAACATAGACGGCACTTTTCCAACTCCCAGCACTTATCCACTTCCTTCTCCACTCCGCTTCTTTTGAGATGCTCCAGATGTTGGGGGTTGTGGTGATCCTTGGAGGGTTGTTCCCTTGCGACTCTGTGAAGTAGATGCCCCTTGTAGGAGACTCCCATATCGTGTACTTTCCGGTGCTGTGGATTTTGATTGGGTATGTTTGTGCTATCTCTATGTCCACATACCTCCTCGTGAGCTTGTCGTACGCGGGAACCTTAGCGTGGGCCACAATGTACTCCACCTTGATGTTAAGATACCTCTCCAAGTGTTTGAATTAACTGTTAAGGGCCCTAATGATTGATAGCTTATATCCAGTGCCCAGCCTTCGAAGCGGTGTCCCTTGGATACGCTAAGCACCGTTAAGGGCCCAACGTCAATTCCAATCGTCCAGTAGCTGTAGGTACTCCTGCTGAGCACGAGATCCCAGTCGAAATCTATCTCTTCTGCGACTTTGTTTTCTATTTTTAGTCCCATCACTGAGACCCATTCGTTGAAGGTTTTTGATTTTGCCCTGCTTTCAAAGTACAGGTCCCATTGGGGGTTGAGGCAGTACCTTCCTCCAAAGTCTATCCAGCCCCTTGGACATGAGCCTTTCGCCTGAACCTGATGGGTTCCCTTTAAATCCACGGTCTTTTCGCTTTCGAGCTTGATCCTGCTTGAGGTTATGCTTTTCACTCCCAGCTTTCCGTCCTCTGTAATGTAGAGTATTAGGGGAGTTGGTGGGGCGTAGAAGGCTTTTTCACCCGTTGAGAGTTCTTTGATCCACTTGTGTCTGGGTACTTTGACGAAGGTCGGAAAGAACCCTTCTGCTTTTCCGGTTTTCAGTACTTTAACACTTCCGTTGGGCAGGGGGTAGTAGATGATGTAGTTGCCTGAGCCTTCGATTTTGTAGACATCGTAGCCGAGGATTTGGGTTATCGAGTTTTCATTGTTGGCTAGGTAGTTCAGTGCTCCCACCGTCGTGCTTCCCAACAGTATGAGAAGTATTAGCGCCGCGGCGAGCTTTTTCTTTACCACGTAGCTCACAATCACTACTTAGTTTTTAATATATAAAATTTACTCTCGTTAGCTAAGTCTATTATTAAGTCCAATCTAAAATTCAATTAGCAATCGTATTATGTTGAGATGGATATTTAATCCTGCTCTCAATGACGACTTAAAAGGAAAAGAACAGAAGAGCTCACTTCAGGAACCCGGTCTTCTTTCCGAGATCCTCGAAGGCGTCGATGACATACTGGAGGTCCTCCTTGCTGTGGGCCGCTGAGGGCTCGAGCCTTATTCTGGCAGTTCCGAGCGGAACTGTCGGATAGACGATTGCCTGCGCGAAGATGTTGTACTCCTCGTAGAGCCTCCTTGAGAACTCCTGGGCGAGCTTCTCGTCATAGAGCATGACCGGGGTAATTGGGTGCTTGGTGTTGCCGAGGTCGTAGCCGAGGTCTCTCAATCCATTCTGGAGGAAGTGGGTGTTGTCCCAGAGCTTCCTAACCAGCTCGTCGCTCTTCTGGAGTATCTCAACGGCCGCTATTGCGGCGGCAACGTCAGGGGGGTTCGGAGCGCTCGAGAAGAGGAACGGTCTGGCCCTCTGGCGGAGGTACTCGATGGCCTCCTCCGGACCGGCAACGTAGCCACCTATGACACCGAAGGCCTTGCTCAGCGTACCCATCTCGAAGTCGACCCTGTCGTGGAGCTTGAAGTGGTCCACTATACCTCTTCCGCTGTCTCCGAGGACACCCTCACCATGGGCGTCGTCGATGTAGAGTATAGCATCGTACTGCTCAGCCAGCTCGGCCATCTCAGGGAGCGGGGCGAGGTCACCGTCCATCGAGAAGACACCGTCGCTGACGATGATTTTCTTCTTCTTGTCCTTGTTCTCCTCCAGCCTCTTCTTGAGGTCCTCCATATCGAGGTGCTTGTAAATGACTTTTGGAGCGCCGCTGAGGCGCATTCCGTCGATTATGCTTGCGTGGTTGAGCTCCTCGCTGATGAATACTCCATCCTCACCCTTCTTGAGGAGTGCACTTATAGCTCCCAGGTTGGCGTTGTAGCCGCTCTGGAAGAGTATGGCAGCCTCTCTCTTCTTGAACTTAGCCAGCTTCTCCTCCAGTTCAACGTGGAGCTCCATGGTACCGGCTATGGTTCTGACGGCACCGGCACCGACACCGTAGTCGAGAATAGCCCTGATGGCCGCTTCCTTAATCTTGGGATGTGCGGCGAGGCCGAGATAGTTGTTCGAACACATGTTGAGAACGCGCTTTCCGTCAACCACAACCCAGGGCCCCTGGGCGCTCTCGAGCTTTCTAATAGTTACGTAGAGGCCCTTTTCCTTAAGCTCCTGGAGCTCTTCCCTAATCCAGTCGAGCTTCGCCATGAGAACCACCGAAAGTTTTTGGACACTGAGGTATAAAAGTTTTGCACTTCTCCTTTGGGTTCATCAGGGCTTGGAAGTGGGGGTTCGGGAGGGCAAAAGGCTTAATACCCCGGAGGCGCATAAGCCTTTTAGGAAAGGTGATAGCTATGCCAGAGGAAGTCCAGGAGGTTAAAATCCTTGAAAAGCCGTGGGTTGAGAAGTACAGGCCGCAGAGGCTGGAAGATATAGTCGGTCAGGAGCATATAGTCAAGCGCCTCAAACACTACGTTAAAACCGGTTCGATGCCCCACCTCCTCTTCGCAGGGCCGCCTGGTGTCGGAAAGACCACGGCCGCTTTAGCCCTGGCGAGGGAGCTCTTCGGCGAGCACTGGAGGCACAACTTCCTCGAGCTCAACGCGAGCGATGAGCGCGGTATAAACGTCATCCGCGAGAAGGTGAAGGAGTTCGCGAGAACTAAGCCGATAGGTGGTGCAAGCTTTAAGATAATCTTCCTCGACGAGGCGGACGCTTTAACCCAGGACGCCCAGCAGGCGCTTAGGAGAACAATGGAGATGTTCTCGACCAACGTGAGGTTCATACTCAGCTGTAATTACAGCAGCAAGATAATCGAGCCAATACAGTCGAGGTGTGCCATCTTCCGCTTCAGACCGCTCAACGATAATGACATAGCAAAGCGCATCAAGTACATAGCCGAGAACGAGGGGCTTGAGCTCACTGAGGACGGCCTTCAGGCGCTCCTTTATGTCGCTGAAGGCGACCTCAGGAGGGCAATAAATGTCCTTCAGGCAGCTGCTGCGCTCGACAGAAAGATAACCGATGAGAACGTCTTCCTCGTTGCGAGCAGGGCTCGTCCAGAAGACGTACGTGAGATGATGAACCTTGCCCTCGAGGGCAACTTCCTCAAGGCCAGAGAGAAGCTGAGGGAGATTCTCCTCAAGCAGGGGCTCAGCGGCGAGGACGTTCTCATCCAGATGCACAAGGAAGTGTTCAACCTCACAATTCCAGAGGACAGAAAGGTCGCTTTGGCGGACAAGATAGGCGAGTACAACTTCAGGCTCGTTGAGGGAGCGAACGAGATGATTCAGCTCGAGGCTCTGCTCGCTCAGTTCACCCTGATGGGTAAGTGATGGCCATGCCCTCCTTCGATGTTCCCTGGGTTGAGAAGTACCGCCCGAGAAGGCTGAGCGAGATAGTGAATCAGGACAAGGCTTTGGAGCAGGTAAGGGCATGGATAGAGGCATGGCTGCACGGTAATCCGCCGAAGAAGAAGGCTCTCCTCCTCGCTGGACCTCCGGGGACGGGCAAGACCACCACCATCTACGCCCTGGCCAGGGAGTACGGCTTCGAGGTCATCGAGCTCAACGCGAGCGACGAGAGGACCTACGAGAAGATAGAGCGCTATGTCCAGGCAGCCTACACGATGGACATCCTTGGAAAGAGGAGAAAGCTGATATTCCTCGACGAGTCAGACAACATAGAACCAAGCGGAGCGAGAGAGATAGCGAAGCTCATCGACAAAGCCAGGAACCCGATAATCATGTCAGCCAACCACTACTGGGAGGTTCCGAGGGAGATAAGGAACAAGGCCCAGATAGTTGAATACAAGCGCCTGAGCCAGAGGGACATAATGAAGGCCCTCATAAGGATCCTAAAGGCAGAGGGTGTAACCGTTCCGAAGGAAATCCTCCAGGAGATAGCCAAGCGCGCCAACGGCGACTTAAGGGCAGCAATAAACGACCTTCAGACTGTTGTCTCGGGTGGAATCGAGGACGCCAGAGAGGTTCTCGCATTCCGTGACGTGGAGAAGAGCGTCTTCCAGGCATTGGCTCAGCTGTTCGCAACCGACAACGCCAAACGCGCAAAGCTGGCCGTTCTCGGCGTTGACATGTTTCCCCACGAGCTCCTCCAGTGGATAGACGAGAACCTGCCTTACGTCTATTACAAGCCGGAGGACATAGCGAGGGCCTACGAAGCGCTTAGCAGAGCTGATATATACCTCGGCAGGGCCCAGAGGACGGGTAACTACGGACTCTGGAAGTACGCCACGGACATGATGACCGCCGGCGTTGCAGTGGCTGGCGTCAAGAAGAAGGGCTTCGTGAGGATTTACCCGCCGAAGACGATAAAGCTCCTCACCGAGAGCAAGGAGGAGCGCTCGCTCAGGGATTCAGTGGTCAAGAAGATAATGAGCGAGATGCACATGGCGAAGCTCGAGGCTCTTGAAACCCTCAACATCCTTAAGGCGATATTCGAGCACAACCCCGACATGGCGGCGCACTTCGTCGTCTTCCTCGACCTGAGTGAGAAGGAGGTCGAGTTCATAGTTGGCGACAAGGAGAAAGCGAAGACGATATGGGGCAAGAGCCTCAACATTCACAAGCGCCTCAAGGAGGAGCGGAACGAGCTCAAGGAGCACGTTAAGGTAGCGGTTGAGGCGGCCGAGGTGAAAGAACCGGAAGAAAAAGTCGATGAAGCAGAAGAGCTCGAAGAAGAGGAGATAAGCGAGGAGGAGCTCGAGAAGGCCGAGGAAGAGATGGAAGCCGTCGAGAAGGAGAAGAAGTCCGAGAAGATCGACAAGCCCAAGAAGAAGGGCAAGCAGGCTACGCTCTTTGACTTCCTGAAGAAGTGAGGCTTTATTTTAAAATTTTCACGTCCGCACACACTTTGAACACGTGCGGCTTGAAGTCGCTCACCTTTTTTACTTTGACCTCGCAATCTTTTCCCTGTTTCTTGCATTCCTCAAGGATTTGCCGTCTGAAGGACTCGATCTCGTCCTCGTGGACGAAATCGTAGTAATGGAGCCATTTCTCGGCCCTGCTCAGGGTTAGGGCCAAGGCATCCACTCCCCTTGGTGTGGGGCTTATCACGCGGTCGAACGCTGGCATTTCTGGGAGAACCTCGAAGGCATCGCCGTGAATGAACTCTATCTCGCCCTTCAGGTTTTTCCTGTTCAGTTCGATGTTCTCGAGGCCTAGCCTGTAAGCATCTTCGTTCAGCTCGACGGCGGTAATCTTGACCTGTTTATAGTGCGCTATGACAAGGGCGTACGGCAGAACACCGGCGAAGGGAATCAGGATTCTCTCGCCGTCCCCGACGAGCTGAGCTAATCTATACCTCTCACCCTTCATCCTCGGATTGAAGAAGGCTTTGCTTAAGTCCACCTTTATCCTCACGCCGTTCTCCTTGTGAACCGTCGTCAGCCTCTTCTCGCCCCAGATTATGGAATAATCACGAATCCTAAATGCCCCCTCGTGGAAGCCCTTCTTTGCAATGACCTTCAGAAACGGGTGAACCTTCCTCAGGCCCCAGATGATATCCTTGATCCTGTGCTCCAGCTCGGGCGGGATCTGGATTATTGCGATGTCCCCTACGACGTCGTAGCGCCTCAGATAGGAGAGCTCCTCTTCGCTAAGACGCTCCGCCAGAACACTCTCTAGGTTTTTGTAAATCTGCCTCTCCGGTCTAAGGGGGAGCTCAACCTCCAGGACCTCGTAGCCGAGCTCCTTGACTATGGGATCGTCCAGGACAGGCAGGAGAACATGGTTTTCTTCCCTCTTTGGTCTCCTCTTTCCGTCATATAGGTTAAGCTTTTTCAGTTTCCTCTTTACTGGCTCCGCTTTCTCCTTCGGCACTCTTATTGCTGGCATTGTTTTCTCCCTCTTGCTCCCGGCTTTTAACGTTTGTTCTCTTTGCCAGTTTGTCTAAATCCTCGCGCAGTAGAGTTCCAAAGAATGCCTTGCTGGAAAGCAGTTCCCCGATTTCTTTTATGTTGGGTCTCTTGAATTCCCTGGCCAGGATGTTGAACTGCTTCTCATCTAGAATCTGGGGTATGGCGAGGACTATCATGTATGCACCGCTGACAACTGCATAGTCCTTGAGAGTGAAGAGGAACTTTGCTATGGCGCTGAACTCCGAGTAGAACATCAAGTACTCTATTCCCTCGATGTAAATTGCACTTTTCTCGTGGTTCCTCATGAACTTGACGGCCTCTTCCCGGAGGATATGCAGACTGCTGGGGCTGACGGCATGCCTGTGGGACACCCCACTGAGCCACAGGAATCTCTCCGGCTCTATTCCAAATTCGCGTACCCACTCTTCCCATGTTCGCCTGCTAATGACGAGGATCGGCACTTTCTCTCTGTGGAGCGCCTTCAGCAAAAGCTTGGCTTCTTCAGTGCTCTCGACAAGAAAGACGTCAGACTTTTTTATTCCGCTTCCACCTTCGTCTTTTCTGACATATATCCCACAAATCTCCCTCTCTAGACACCTGAGTGACAGAAGCGATAGAAACAAGAACGTTCCGATTGTTATAAGTTCGAGCATGGGGCGCAGTACGTTCCTCCCAAAGGCCGTGAGGATAATAACTGTCCCACCAAGGAGCCCGAGTAGTGTTAGCATAATTGCGAGTCCGAGGGCAAACTTCTTGGTTCGACTGTCCGCGAGATAATAGTAACGCCTAGCCCTGACGAGCCAGTAGGTGGTAATGATGAATAGCAAAATTCCCCCCATGAGGGTTATGATGTCAACTCCCATCCAGTCACCCTTGTAATTTAGGGCAAAGTAGTATTAAACTATTTCCAGTAGGGCTCTCTCATCAGAACTGCCTTCTGGAAGAGCTCAACAAGTTCTGCATCGCTGACGCTGTTCCTAAGCGCCGTGGAGAAGTCTATGAGATCATTCTTTCTTAGAAGGCAGGTTTTGAACTTGCCGTCTGAAGTAACCCTAAGGCGGGTGCAGTTGGCGCAGAAAATCGTGTTGTGCATAGCCCTGACAACCTCAACCTCGGCTATTCCGTAGTCCGTCGGAATGAAATACTTCTTCCTTCTGTGCATCCTCCTTTCCCGGGTTTTCACGGCCATCTCCTCGAGCTTCTGCTCAACGGGCTTGAGCGGGTAGAAATACTTCCTGAAGAAGCTCGTTTGTGTCATCTCTCTCGGCGCCTCGAGCTCTATCAGCTGGAGTATCGTGCCGGTCTTGGCCGCAAAGTCTATCATATCCCATATCTCGCCGTCGTTGAGGCCCTTCATTACGGTCATGTTGAGCTTGACCGGGCTGAGGTATCTGACGGCTTCCTCAATGCCCTCAAGAACGACATCAAGCATGTCAACGCCGGTTATCTTCTTGTAAACATCTGGCTTAAGGCTGTGGAGCGAAACGTTCACCCTGTCAAGGCCTGCTTTTGCCAAAGGCTTCGCTAGCTCCTTCAGCCTGCTCCCGTTGGTCGTCATCGAGAGGTCTCTTAGGTAGGGTTTTATCCTTCTCACTATCTCGATAATATCGCTCCTCACAGTCGGCTCGCCGCCGGTTAGCTTGACTTTCTTTATCCCTAGGTTCGAGGCTACTCTAACGAGCCTTTCGATTTCAGCTGGAGTGAGTTCTAACCTTGCGTTAAAGTGCTGGCCCTCTCGATGGCAGAAGAAGCATCGGTAGTTGCAGTCCCGTGTGATTGAAATCCTGAGGTTCGTCACCGGCCTGCCAAAGCGGTCGTAGAGCACCATTTCAAGCACCAAGATGATTAACATTTGGGCTTAAAAAAAGGTTTGGGTAAGTGATTCTGTTTACCCAACGATCATCGAAAACTACAAGTAGGGGGAGAATCTAGATAACCCTCAGGGGGTTTTCGCATGAACGTTGACGAACTGAGGGCCAGGCTGTCCCGTCTCGAGGAGCTCCACGCTCAATTTGAGCATCAGTTTCCTGGCATCTACGAGGAGAAGGACTATGAAGCTCTTCTTGCAAGGATCAAGGGACTTTACACGCTCTCCAGAGAGAAGCTTGAGATAGCCTCTGTTCTCTACCGGGAGATGGCCCAGATCGGTGGAAGAGCTGAGGAACTTGCCAAGGAGCTCCACAGGAACGAGCACCAGATGAAGTTCCGCCTTGAGGAGATTCTGTCTCTACTGGCGAAAGCAACCGACTATGACGCCCGACTGAGGCTGAACACTGCCCTTGACAGACTTGTTCACTTCCACAGGGTTTACGATTACGCTGTGAGCAAGGCAATTCAGGAACTTGCCACTGAGGTTGAGGGACTCACCCTTCTGGCCGAGGGCGAAAAGGAGAAAAAGGTACCCGTGAGTATAATGGACAAGCTCCGGAAGATTGAAGAGCTTGAGGCCGAGCTCGAGGTTATGAAAACCTTCATGCTCAGGCTTTACTCTCACCCCGGCGACGTTCACAAGGTTGAGGAGGCCCTAAAGGACTGGCATTCAAGGGGCCTGCTGTGGGTCGAGGCGAGGAACGTGGAGAAGCTCAGCGGCGTTGGGAGAGCCGGCGAGATACTCGAAGGTCTGACGCTCATAGGAGTGGTGGAAAAGAAAATGAGGGGTGGTGAAAGTGTCTACAAACACAGGAGTTTCAGTTCGGGTTAGGGGCATCTACAGCACGGCCCTCACGAAGCTCTTCCTCGACAGGGGCTTTGGCATCTCCCAGCCGAGCCAGAAGATCGTCGAGCGCTTCAGCCTCGAAAAGACCTACGACGAGTTTGACGTTGATGTTTATGACAAGAAGGACCATCACGGTGTCGTTCTCGTTGGGACGAAGGTTGAGGAAGTTAGGAAGGTCCTTGAGGACGAGCTGATAGATGTTTTCTTTAGAAAGCTTCCCTATCAGCTCTACGGGATATACAAGGGAATGATCGTCAAGAGAGACGAGCGCTACGTTTACATCGACATAGGCAGTGCCATAGGCACCGTCGTTGCCGACGAGCTTCCGAACGCTATGGAAGGCGACGAAGTCCTTGTCCAGGTCAAGAAGCACAACCTCCTGCCGCACCTGAGCGTTACTTTGACTATTCCCGGTGACTACGCGGTGCTCATTCCAAAACCGATAGGGGCGCAGAGGCACGTGAAGATATCCAGAAAGATACGCGACCAGAGCGAGAGGGAGAGGCTTAGGATCCTCGGACTCAGCATAGACCTCGGGGAGTGGGGAATACTCTGGAGGACTGCCGCAGCATACAAGGACTGGAACACTCTCAGGGATGAAATAATAAAGCTTTCCAAGCTTGCCGACAGGCTCAAGAAGGCGGACTCCTACACGGCTCCATCGGTCATAATCGAGGGCAGGGACATCTACGAGGTCGAGTTTGGTGGAGGGGCGAAGAAGAAGCTCGACGAGGTAAGAAACAAGGTTGTTCCCACCGTTGAGGGTCACCACCAGCTGAAAGCCTACGACCCGGAGTTCAGTTTTGCGGTTGAAATAGCCGAGGGAATCCTCGCCAAGGTTCCTGGCCAGAGGGAGAGGGTGAGGCAGGGCTTCTGGGAGGCTTTGATTACCAACAAGGGGCCGAAGAAGGGCTGGCTCTTCAGCCTGGAGCACTACAAGCCCGACGGCCAGAGGATAAAGATAGGGCCGGGCGAGATAGTCGAGGTCTCCATGAACCCGCTCAAGGTTACCATAAAGCGCCACCTCAAGCCCGGCAAGTTCTACGACGGCCTTGACATTCCGATAGAGTTTGGCGACTACGTGATTACTGAGATAGAGGCAGGTAAGTGGTGGTTCGTCCACAGGTATTACGACAGAGACGGCAACCTGAAGGGCGAGTACTACAACATCAACACCCCCGTCGAGATTTACCCTGACAGGGCGCGCTACGTTGACCTTGAGGTCGACATCGTCAAGTGGCCGGACGGCAAGAAGGAGATAATCGACAAGGACAAGCTCACCGAGCACTACGAAGAGGGCATCATCACGGAGAAGCTCTACAAAGCCGTGCTCAGGATAACTCAGGAAGTGTTTGAGAGAGTTTGAACCCTTTTCTTTTTCATTTGCTCGTTCAGAATGATTGTACTCAGCAGGCAATACTCGCAAAACTCGACTAGTCCGCCCCTCCGAGCGCGTCCTCTATGCCCTTCTCGGTTATCCTGAAGTACACCATGCCGCCCTCTGGCCTGAACCTGTGCCTCTCCAGAAGGGCCACGCGCAATCCGGGAGTGTTCAGCTTGTCGAGCCTCAGAATGTCCTTGCAGCGGTATCCGAGGGTGTGCTCGGCAACTGGCTTCATCCTCTCGGCGCGGCTGTCGAAGTGCACCTGATTTATCACGATTACTGGGATACCGTGCTTCCTCGCGAGCCACAGGAGAACCTGCAACTGCTTCCCGAGTTCAGCGGTGAGGTTCTTTCTCTGCTCTTCAACCCTGTAGTGGGCCGTTATGGAATCCACGACGATGAGGGAGAAACTCTTATCGACGATCTTCTTCAGGCTTCCTATCGTCCTTCTCTGCTCCTTGAAATCGGCTGGGGTGAAGAGGATGAACCTCTGGAGGGCTTCCTCAGGGTCGAGGCCCCTAGATTCAGCCATCTGGGCGAGCCTCTCGGGAGAAAAGCCACCCTCTGTATCGACGTATGCAACCTTCCCGTCGCTCAGGAGGCCAATCTGAACGGCAAGGGTGGTCTTTCCGGTGGCGAAGCTTCCATAAACCTGGGTCAGAACCTCGGGGGCTATGCCCCCTCCAAGAAGTTCGTCTAGTGATTTGACTCCCGTGCTCAGCATTACCGCCACCGCTAGAGCGAGAGCTCCTCGTAGAGCTTGAGGGGCTTCACCACGGCCCAGATGCGCCTCTTATTGAGTTCCTCTAGGAGCTTCTCGACGCTCCCCCCTCCGTAGACCCCGTAGTGCATCGGGATGACCATCCTCGGCCTTATGTCCTCGATTATCTGAGCCGCCTCGCGTTCGTTCGCCGTTGAGCGGCCGCTTATGGGCACCAGCAGAACGTCGACCTTTCCGCGGAGCCTCTGAATGGTTGGCGTCGAATATGTGTCCCCCGTGTGGAACAACGTTTTGTCCCCTTCTATTAGGTATCCAACCGGGTACTGGCTGGAGGGATGCTCAACGTATATTGCGGTAACCTTGACGCCGTTCTCGAGCTCTATGGTCTGGTCTTCCTCGATTTCCCTGACTTTCGTTACCCCGTCGCTGATAGCCATGAGATATACTGGCTTCGGTCCGATAACGGTTGCGTCGCGGAGCCTCGAGAGGAGCTCGACCTTGCCGTAATGGTCGCTGTGCTCGTGGGTTATCAGGATGTAGTCGACCTCGCCTATTTTGTCGTCGTCAACCTCAGGATAGGGGTCGATGAGCAGTCTCACACCCTTCGTCTCGACCCAGAAGCACGCGTGTCCATACCAGATAATCCTCATAGGTGATACCTCCCTCCATGGGTTCGGTGAGGTGGACTTAAAGTTTTTTGTTTGCTCCTTTCCGACGTTGGTTTTATAAGCCGGGAGTGCATTATCTCTTTGATGGCGGTGGAAGTTGAAACCCGAAAGAAGGGTCTAATAGTGAGGGAGCCCTTCGCGACGCTCATCGTTGAGGGTAAAAAGGTATGGGAGATAAGGAAGTCCCGCACGAGGGTGAGAGGCGAGATCCTGATTCTGAATGGGGGGAAGGCTCTGGGGAAGGCGGAGCTGGTGGAGGTTCTTGGACCGTTCACGCCCGAAGAGCTTGCTGAGCACAGGGACAAACACCTCGCCGACCTCGAGTTCCTCAGGGCCTATTCGAATGGAAAGCCCCTCTACGCATGGGTTCTCCGCAACGCGGAGAAGTTCGAAAAACCTGCGAAGGTTAGCATTGCCAAGGGAGCCCAGGTGTGGGCGAACGTGGTGATGAGGGATGAATAATAGGCGCCTCATAATTCCCCCGGTCTCACTGCCAATCCTTGTAGTCATCTTCATCCTCTTTCTCCTTGTTTTTCTCCTGTTCTCGAGCATAGTTATGGCGGCCTTTGCTAAGCTTGGAATCCCTCCGCAGGTCGCCTATGCGCTTTTCCTTTTCGCATTGCTTGGCAGCTTCATCAACATTCCCATAGCTGAGGAAACCTCCTACGAGCCGGTCATACGGGTGGGAGAGGTTCGGTTCTTCGGAATCCCCTATCCAGTCCCCTACTTTGACTGGGAAGAGAGGAAGGTCATAATAGCCATAAACGTTGGCGGCGCTTTGGTTCCCCTCAGCATCGTCATCTACGAGCTTCTCAGGCTCGTCTATCTCGGGCAATTCGGGCTGCTCTTCAACACGCTCCTCGCGGTTACGATAGCGGCCCTCTTTAGCCATGCCATAGCGAAGCCGGTTAAAGGTCTCGGAATAGCAATGCCGCTATTTTTGCCTCCTTTGATGGCCCTGATACTGGCCCTTCTTCTTGGTGACGGAAACCCTCCGCTGGTGGCCTATGTGAGCGGAACGATGGGAGTTCTCATAGGGGCCGATTTGATGAACTGGCGCAAAATCAAGAACCTCGGCGCACCGATGGTGAGCATAGGTGGGGCTGGAACCTTCGACGGTATCTTTCTGGCCGGCCTGATTGCCGTTCTCCTGGCATAACGGTGGGTTTATAAGGCCTGGGTTAAACATGGAAGCGGCAAGATGCGCGGTTACGGGGTGATGCTCATGATAGTGGTCGGAAGCGGTGCGAGGCACCTGGAGGACGAGATAAGGAAGCTCGGCGGTGAGGTTCTCGACGTCGAGATTAAGAAGTTCCCGGATGGGGAGAAGTACGTTCGCGTTCTTGGCTCGGGCGATGAGGTTCTTGTGGTTCAGTCAACCTTTAAGCCGCAGGATGAGAACCTCATCGAGCTGCTCCTCATAGGCGACGCCCTCCGCGAGAGGGGCTTTGAGAAGCTCAGGGCCCTCGTCCCCTACCTAGCCTATTCTAGGCAAGACAGGGTTACAAAGGAGGGCGAACCGGTAAGCGTTAGGGCTATCATGAGAGCGCTTGGCCTCTACTATGACGAGCTTTACGTCTTTGATCTGCACAATCCGGAAACTCTCAGGTTCTTCCCCGGTAAGGCGGTGAACCTCTCGCCGGCGAGGGCGATAGCTGAGTACTTCGGCGAGAAACTTGGCGAGGGCATAGTCCTTGCCCCAGACAAAGGCGCCCGGGAGAGGGCTAGAGCAGTTGCCGAGAAGCTTGGACTTGAGTACAGCCACTTCGAGAAGAGGAGGATTTCCCCAACTGAGGTTCAGATGTGGCCAGTCGATATCGACGTGAAAGGCAAAAACGTGCTTATAGTGGACGACATCATAAGCACGGGTGGCACGATGGTTAGAGCCGCGAACCTGCTCAGGGAGATGGGTGCCGAGAAGATATTCGTGGCGGCAACGCACGGCGTCTTCGCTGAGGGTGCAATAGAGCGCGTCAGCAGGGCCGTGGATGAGCTCGCCGTAACCAACACAATACCGACGCCGGTTTCGAGGATAAGCATAGTGCCCGATGTAGTGAAGCTCTGACTTTTCATTTTTCATTCTACTAGAAACGTTCACAAGATTTTTAGTGGAGAGCGTGACTTTTAGTTGGGTGTGATTAATGTCTTCGGCTGATCTAGGCGTGTATTGTTTCTCTTTCTCTATCTAATTATCGCGGTATCTCTTGGCGTTGGGTTAACGTGGAAGTACTACGAGAGGCATATCCTTCAGATCCTGCTCGTGTACTGTACTTGGTTCATACTTGGGATTCTGATGTTTACTCCCTTCGCGTTCTGCTAATCCCTGCAAAATTTTTGCCTTTTTTATGTCTAAAAATGCGTATTTCTAACGTGCTTTTTGACAGCTTCTTTTTCAAAGAGATGGCCTGGGAGAGGTTTTGCAAAAATTTTTCACTGCTGGGGTTCGCCCCTATTGGGTGGAGCGCCCGAACAGGGCGCGACAAACCCGGGCGCCAAGACGGCGGCGTCGGGGGGACAGGGTGCAAAGCACCCACTCATGAACCCCGCCCTCCAGCCCGGGTCACAAAAAGGTGCGCTCCCGAGGAAACGCCGAAAGGCGGACCCCTCGGGGGTAAGGCAGGCCCGGCACCCCGACTAAACCCCGGACGGAATTTGGTACTTCCCGCCATGGGAAGTCCCACCGGCCGTACTCCTTGCTCAATTCCGGTTGATCCTGCCGGAGGCCACTGCTATGGGGGTCCGACTAAGCCATGCGAGTCATGGGGCGCCTTGCGCG
Source organism: Thermococcus sp. LS1 (assembly GCF_012027395.1). Taxonomy (NCBI): domain Archaea; kingdom Methanobacteriati; phylum Methanobacteriota; class Thermococci; order Thermococcales; family Thermococcaceae; genus Thermococcus; species Thermococcus sp. LS1. Next base: position 182,597 of record NZ_SNUJ01000001.1, on the reverse strand, counting down.
CACCGGCGGACGGCTCAGTAACACGTCGGTAACCTACCCTCGGGAGGGGGATAACCCCGGGAAACTGGGGCTAATCCCCCATAGGCCTGAGGTACTGGAAGGTCCTCAGGCCGAAAGGGGCTTCGGCCCGCCCGAGGATGGGCCGGCGGCCGATTAGGTAGTTGGTGGGGTAACGGCCCACCAAGCCGAAGATCGGTACGGGCCATGAGAGTGGGAGCCCGGAGATGGACACTGAGACACGGGTCCAGGCCCTACGGGGCGCAGCAGGCGCGAAACCTCCGCAATGCGGGAAACCGCGACGGGGGGACCCCCAGTGCCGTGGCATCGCCACGGCTTTTCCGGAGTGTAAAAAGCTCCGGGAATAAGGGCTGGGCAAGGCCGGTGGCAGCCGCCGCGGTAATACCGGCGGCCCGAGTGGTGGCCGCTATTATTGGGCCTAAAGCGTCCGTAGCCGGGCCCGTAAGTCCCTGGCGAAATCCCACGGCTCAACCGTGGGGCTTGCTGGGGATACTGCGGGCCTTGGGACCGGGAGAGGCCGGGGGTACCCCTGGGGTAGGGGTGAAATCCTATAATCCCAGGGGGACCGCCAGTGGCGAAGGCGCCCGGCTGGAACGGGTCCGACGGTGAGGGACGAAGGCCAGGGGAGCGAACCGGATTAGATACCCGGGTAGTCCTGGCTGTAAAGGATGCGGGCTAGGTGTCGGGCGAGCTTCGAGCTCGCCCGGTGCCGAAGGGAAGCCGTTAAGCCCGCCGCCTGGGGAGTACGGCCGCAAGGCTGAAACTTAAAGGAATTGGCGGGGGAGCACTACAAGGGGTGGAGCGTGCGGTTTAATTGGATTCAACGCCGGGAACCTCACCGGGGGCGACGGCAGGATGAAGGCCAGGCTGAAGGTCTTGCCGGACACGCCGAGAGGAGGTGCATGGCCGCCGTCAGCTCGTACCGTGAGGCGTCCACTTAAGTGTGGTAACGAGCGAGACCCGCGCCCCCAGTTGCCAGTCCTCCCCGTTGGGGAGGAGGCACTCTGGGGGGACCGCCGGCGATAAGCCGGAGGAAGGAGCGGGCGACGGTAGGTCAGTATGCCCCGAAACCCCCGGGCTACACGCGCGCTACAATGGGCGGGACAATGGGATCCGACCCCGAAAGGGGAAGGGAATCCCCTAAACCCGCCCCCAGTTCGGATCGCGGGCTGCAACTCGCCCGCGTGAAGCTGGAATCCCTAGTACCCGCGTGTCATCATCGCGCGGCGAATACGTCCCTGCTCCTTGCACACACCGCCCGTCACTCCACCCGAGCGGGGTCCGGGTGAGGCCTGATCTCCCTTCGGGGAGGTCGGGTCGAGCCTGGGCTCCGTGAGGGGGGAGAAGTCGTAACAAGGTAGCCGTAGGGGAACCTACGGCTCGATCACCTCCTATCGCCGGAAATCCGTCCGGGGGGTTTAAGGAGTGCCGGGCCTGCCATCCGTGGGCCGGTAGCTCAGCCTGGGAGAGCGTCGGCTTTGCAAGCCGAAGGCCCCGGGTTCGAATCCCGGCCGGTCCACCACGAAGAGGTGCACATCCCGAGCACGGCTCGGGGTGGAAGGGTCCTAGGCCCCGAACAGGGGTCACGATGAGGACCGTGCATAGGTGGATTGACCCAAAAAATGCCCAGCCCCCTGAGTAGGGGGCAGAAAACCTAAGCCGCCTGGTGGATGGCTCGGCTCGGGGCGCCGACGAAGGGCGTGGCAAGCTGCGATAAGCCCCGGCGAGGCGCAGGCAGCCGTCGAACCGGGGATTCCCGAATGGGACCTCCCGCGGCATTTGCCGCACTCCCAGTCGGGAGGGGGAACGCGGGGAATTGAAACATCTTAGTACCCGCAGGAAAAGAAAGCAAAAGCGATGCCGTGAGTAGGGGCGACCGAAAGCGGCACAGGGCAAACTGAACCCTTCGGGGAAACCCGGAGGGGATGTGGTGTTGTAGGGCCCTGCGCCGGAGCCTCGAGGGTGAAGCCGAAGTCCGCTGGAACGCGGCGCCGTAGAGGGTGAAAGCCCCGTAGGCGTAAGCCCTCAGGCTCCTGCAGGGTTCCTGAGTACCGTCGGTCGGATATCCGGCGGGAAGCTGGGAGGCATCGGCTCCCAACCCTAAATACGTCCCGAGACCGATAGCGAACTAGTACCGTGAGGGAAAGCTGAAAAGCACCCCTGGCAGGGGGTGAAAAGAGCCTGAAACCAGGCGGCGATAGGTGGGTGCGGCCCGAAAGGGTTGAGCCTCCCCGAAGGAAACACGGGCGACCGTGGAGTACGAGGGGAGGGGACCGGGGTTGCACCGTCCGTCTTGGATCACGGGGCAGGGAGTTCACGGCCGTGGCGAGGTTAAGGGGGTTAAGCCCCGAAGCCACAGGGAAACCGACAGGTCCGCAGGCGCTTCGCCGAGGGACGGGGTGTGAAAGCGCCCGGAGTCACGGCCGTGAGACCCGAAGCCGGTCGATCTAGCCCGGGGTAGGGTGAAGTCCCTCAACAGAGGGATGGAGGCCCGCTAGGGATGCTGACGTGCAATTCGCTCCCGTGACCTCGGGCTAGGGGTGAAAGGCCAATCGAGGCCGGCGATAGCTGGTTCCCGCCGAATTATCCCTCAGGATAGCCCGGCCGGAGGTAGGTGGTGGGGTAGAGCACTGATTGGGGGTTTAGGGGGAGAAATCCCCCGGCTCCCTGTCAAACTCCGAACCCACCACCGCCGTAGATGGCCGGAGTAGGGGGGCGGTGTAAGCCGTCACCCGAGAGGGGAACAACCCAGACCGGGGTTAAGGCCCCTAAATGCCGGCTAAGTGTTACTCCAAAGGGTGTCCCTGGCCTTAGACAGCGGGGAGGTAGGCTTAGAAGCAGCCATCCTTTAAAGAGTGCGTAACAGCTCACCCGTCGAGGTCAGGGGCCCCGAAAATGGACGGGGCTTAAGCCGGCTGCCGAGACCCCGGCGCACGGACCGATTGGTCCGTGATCGGGTAGGCGGGCGTGCCGATGGGGCGGAAGCTGGGCCGTAAGGTCCAGTGGACCCGTCGGTATTGCGGATCCTGCCGGGAGTAGCAGCATAGCCGGGTGAGAATCCCGGCCGCCGTAGGGGCCAGGGTTCCACGGCAATGTTCGTCAGCCGTGGGTTAGTCGGTCCTAAGCCAGCCCGTAACTCGGCGCTGGCGAAAGGGAAACGGGTTTATATTCCCGTACCGCGGTGGTAGGTGCGGCAACGCAAGCCCGAGGGGTGACGCCTCGGGGTAGGCGGACCGGTCCACAAGGCCGGCTAAGCGTATAAGCCCGGGGAGTGCCGTAATGGCGAGAACCGGGTGAAAGCGCGAATGGCCTCCCGTAAGGGGGGTTCCGCCGATCCCTGGGGCCCGTGAAAAGCCCCTCGGGAACGATCCACCGCGACCGTACCGAGAACCGACACCGGTGCCCCTGGGTGAGAAGCCTAAGGCGTGTCGGGGGAAACCCAGCCGAGGGAACTCGGCAAATTGGCCCCGTAACTTCGGGAGAAGGGGTGCCTGCGGGTGCGTAACCCGCAGGTCGCAGTGACTAGGGGGGCCCGACTGTTTAGTAAAAACACAGGTCCCAGCTAGCCCGAAAGGGTTTGTACTGGGGCCGACGCCTGCCCAGTGCCGGTATGTGAAGCCCGGGTACAACCGGGTGAAGCACCGGTAAACGGCGGGGGTAACTATAACCCTCTTAAGGTAGCGAAATTCCTTGTCGGTTAAATGCCGACCTGCATGAATGGCGTAACGAGGTCCCCACTGTCCCCGGCTGGGGCCCGGCGAAACCACTGCCAGGCGCATATGCCTGGGACCTCCGGTGGGAAGCGAAGACCCCATGGAGCTTTACTGCAGCCTGCCGTTGCTGTACGGCGGGGGGTGCGCAGCGTAGGCGGGAGGCGTCGAAGCCCGTCCTCCGGGGCGGGTGGAGCCGTCCATGAGACACCGCCCACCCTCTGCCGTACAGCTAACCCCCGATGGGGGGACAGCGGTAGGTGGGCAGTTTGGCTGGGGCGGCACACCCTCGAAAAGGTATCGAGGGTGCCCTAAGGTCGGCTCAGGCGGGTCAGGAATCCGCCGTAGAGTGCAAGGGCAAAAGCCGGCCTGACTGGACCCGTAACAGAGGCGGGTCCAGCCGCGAAAGCGTGGCCTAGCGAACCCCTGTGCCTCCCCGGTGGGGGCCAGGGATGACAGAAAAGCTACCCTGGGGATAACAGAGTCGTCTCGGGCGAGAGCCCATATCGACCCCGAGGCTTGCTACCTCGCTGTCGGCTCTTCCCATCCTGGCCCTGCAGCAGGGGCCAAGGGTGGGGGTGTTCACCCATTAAAGGGGAACGTGAGCTGGGTTTAGACCGTCGTGAGACAGGTCGGATGCTATCTACCGGAGGTGTTGGCCGCCTGAGGGGAAGGCTCCCCCAGTACGAGAGGAACAGGGAGCCGCGGCCTCTGGTCTACCGGTTGTCCTACAGGGCACAGCCGGGCAGCTACGCCGCGTCCGATAAGGCCTGAAAGCATCTAAGGCCGAAGCGGTCCCCGAAAATAGGCGGCCACTCCCAGGCGCAGGGGGTCGGGCGACCGGTCCTTTGCCTGGGACGAGGGCTCGGGAAGAAGACCCGTTTGATGGGGCGGGGGTGTAAGCGGGAAGGGAAACCGACCCGTTCAGCCTGCCGCTCCCAACAGCCCGAGGTTTCTGCCTCTGAAAGGGGGGCTGGGCATTTGATAGGTCAATCCACCTATGCACGGTCCTCAAAACCCTTAACTTCTCGCGCTTCTGTGCACTTCAATCGCAATTGTTAAAACTTGCCTGTGGATTCTAACTTCGGTGATGTCAGTGAAGCTGCTCGTTCTCGACTTGGATGGCACGCTCTGGGATCACGAAGACGCTTCACTCCTCATGCTACCCTACGAATTCTACGATGATTACCTCGTTGATGCCTACGGTGAAGAACTTCATCTGTTTCCAGGAGTTCGCGAGTTCATTGAGTGGGCGAGCGAGCGCTTTATACTCAGCATAGCCAGCTGGAATCTTGAAGAGAAGGTTAGGCCAATTCTCGAGGGTTTTGGATTGTGGAACTACTTCCTCTTCCCTAAAATCGAGGGGCATCCAGACAAAGCGAACATGATACTTACCACCCTCTGGCAGCTGAAGTCGATCGGCTATGAAATAGAGGAAGTCATCTACGTTGATGACAGGACGCTCCACCTAGATAAAGTCCTCTCGAAGGTCCCGAACGTTGATTTCATCCACATGTGGGTAGACATTAAAAGCTTTGATGAGCTTAGGAAACTTCTGGAGGTGTGATTATGGAGTTACTCATAGTTAAGGATAGGCGCATAGACTATGATGGTTCAGCCATCGGAAGCCACTGGGCTTACAGGAACTTTGGAATACTTGGCAATTCACTCGTCGTCTTCCGCGGTAAGTGTGATGTGAAAGTGGAAGAGATGATTGACATCGAGGATCTGAGGCAGAACAAGGAGATAAAGAGCGACGATATGGTGCACTACATCATCGAGGTCTTCGACTTTCCCAATGTCTTGCTTGCCTCGGCCCTTCAGAAGCTTTTCATAGCCAAACTCTGTGAAGTTCTTGGTGATTACGGCATCAAAACCGTCAGGAAGGGCGACGACATCTACGTTAACGGAAGGAAACTCAGCATATCAATAGCGACCGTTTCACCTGTCAGCATCAAGGTCCACATAGGCATTAACGTCGAGGCAAAGGGAATTCCCGAGGGCGTTGAGGCCATTGGCCTTAAAGAACTCGGCATCGAGGACATCGACGGCTTCATGGAGAAAACCGGAAAGGCCCTCGTCGAGGAGTTCAAAAAGGTGAAGAAGGACAGTCTGAAGGTCAGGTGGGCGAGCTAAAACGCCAAAAAGAGGGCGCTTCCCACGAGTGGAACGGCCAAGTTGTCATCCACGTAGGGCTGGTACTCTGCAAGCATCAGAATCCCTGCCCATGCTATTTTCATTATTGTTGCTCCATCAAGCAGTGCGAAGGCTATTATCATGGCAGTTACTACGTAGCCGAGGCTTCCGGTCCAGTGCTTCTTGAGCTTGACATTGAAACCATGCCGTTTGAAATAGTGATGCCTGATGATTCCTGTAACTCCGTCGCTTACTGCCATAGCCAAAAGCAGAGCCGTTGCGTACTCTCTAGGCAGGAAAAACGCAACAGCTGAAGCGGAGAATGCAAAGAAGACCTCTCCGTAGTTGTGCTTGATCTGATACCACGAAAACTCGCTGTTCTTCAGGTGCGGCCAAAGCTGAAAGGCGCCGAAGATAAAGGCTGCAGCACTGAAGACCCCCTTCGGGATCAAGCCCTGGTAGTACATCAGAACAGCTGGAACGATGCTGAAGTGGATGATCTTCCTGTTGATCCATGCGTAGTCTTCTCCGAGATGCCGTGTTAGCCATATCGCGGCGAGTATAAACGTCGCGGCGACTACTGTGTAGATGAGCCACGAAGCCATTTGATTCCACCTGAAGTTAAAAATGAAAGAATGTTAATATGCTTTTCGCTCAATGTCTTAGTGTCTTTAGCTAGCTGCCGAAAGCCGAGCGGACTCTTCTGAGACCCCAGTATAGGTCGCTCGCGTGCACCACAAAGTACCACTCATCAGTTTTAACGAGCTCTCCCCTTGATTTTCCCACCAGTTCGCCGTAAAGTCCCTGAATCCGGACTCTGGGTGCAGTCGTGGAGAGCTTCATCGTTATCTCTACCGGCTTCCCATCCTCCCAGACTATTCCAACCTTTAGTCCGGCTTTTGTTTCCTTCCTTTTCCTGAGGCCGAGCTTCAGATAGCGCAGTCTCTCCCCCGGGATGTCGTTCTCCTCGGCTTTTTCTTTGAGGTATTCTTCGACTAAAGTTAGCCCATGGAGGCCGAGCGCGTAGCCGAAGACGGGTATGCCTAAATCCTTCCTGCTCCTGCCCTTGTACGCGTAGACCTCTATTCGCCTCCCCGAACCCTTTGATGCCAAGTAGAATCCCTTCGGCTCCTCACCCCTGAACTCCTCCAGAAAATCCATGAGCGCCTCATAGGCTGAGAATGGAAGAGAAAAGCTTGCCCATGTTCCCCATACTCTAGGAGGTATTGAGACAAAGTTCATGTCCTCCAGATGGTATTCTATGGCTTTTGGCTTCAGTATTAGGAATCCCCTGTCTGTTGCCTCAACATCGACCAGTGCCCTTCCTCCGGGCACAAATGCGAATTTACCATCCTCTTCGAAGTCACTGGCTTTGAGCAGCCTGTCCTTTCTAAGCTTTCTTCCCTCTCTTGAGCTGACAACAACGGGGACTGGTGTTTTTCTCCCCGTTTCCTTGTCGTAGGGTACCTTAAAGCCCGCCTTAAGGAGCTCCTCCTGTATCTCCAGCGACGCCGGAAAGAATACCTGCATCCTCTCGAGCTCTAACTCCATGTGAAGACCTCCTTATTTTTACGCTCTTGAGTTGTTTACTATCAATGTTTATAAATTTTTCCGTCTTTTAGTTGTTATTGGTCGGCGAGCTTAAACTTAAAAGCCCCTCCACCAAGCTACCTCGGGTGAAGAAAATGGTGCACTGGGCTGACTACATGGCTGAGAAGATCATCCAGGAAAGGGGAGACAAGGAGGAGTACGTGGTAGAGAGCGGCATAACCCCGAGTGGTTACGTTCACATAGGCAACTTCAGAGAGTTTTTCACTGCATATATTGTCGGCCATGCCCTCAGGGACAGGGGAAAGAAGGTTCGCCACATTCACATGTGGGACGACTACGACCGCTTTAGGAAGGTTCCCAAGAACGTTCCGAGCGAGTGGAAGGAATACCTCACCATGCCTGTCCGTGAGGTTCCAGATCCCTGGGGCTGCCACGATAGCTATGCCGAGCACTTTATGAGCCTCTTCGAGAAAGAAGTTGCCAAGCTTGGTATCGAGGTTGACTTCCTCTACGCGAGCGAGCTCTACAAGTCGGGGGAGTATGCAGAGGACATCAGGCTTGCCCTCGAGAAGCGCAACGAGATAAAGGCAATCCTCGACAAGTACCGCGAGAGGGCCAAGCAGCCGCCTCTCGAAGAGAGCTGGCAGCCTGTCATGGTTTACTGTCCCAAGTGCAGAAAGGAGGCTGAGTTCGTTTCCTGGGACGGCGAGTGGAAGGTGGCCTATAAGTGTCCCCACTGCGGAAGCGAGGGAGAAACAGACATCCGCGAAGGGAACGTCAAGCTCCGCTGGCGCGTTGACTGGCCGATGCGCTGGGCACACTTCAGTGTGGACTTCGAGCCCGCTGGCAAGGACCACCTCGCCGCCGGCAGTTCCTACGATACTGGCAGCGAGATAGTGGAGAAGGTCTTCGGAAAGCCCGCCCCGCTAACGCTCATGTACGAGTTCGTCGGCATAAAGGGAGAGAAGGGCAAGATGAGCGGAAGCAAGGGTAACGTGATCCTCCTCAGCGACCTCTACGAGGTTCTTGAGCCCGGTATAATTCGCTTCATCTACGCCAAGCACAGGCCCAACAAGGAGCTTAAGATAGACCTCGGCCTCGGTCTGCTCAACCTCTATGACGAGTTCGACAAGGTCGAGAGGATATACTTTGGTCTTGAGCACGCAAAGAACCCCGAGGAGGAAGAGGAGCTCAAGAGAACCTACGAGCTCTCGATGCCGAAGGTTCCGGAGAGACTCATCGCTCAGGCGCCTTTCAGGTTCCTGGTTACGCTCGTTCAGATGCCTCACCTCGACGAGGACGGCATAACTGAAGTCCTCAAGGAGCAGGGACACATACCCGGGGAGCTGAGCGAGGAGGACGTCGAGAGGATAAGGCTCCGCATTGAATTGGCCAGGAACTGGATCGAGAAGTACGCGCCGGACAACGTTAAGTTCAGCATCCTCGAAGAGCCGCCGAAGGTTGAGCTTACGCCCGAGATGAAGGAGGCCCTTGAAGAGGTGGCCAACTGGCTCGAGGCCAACGAAAGCTTCACCGTTGATGAGCTCAACAACATTATCTTCGACGCCGCCAAGAAGCGCAGCATTCCGAGCAAAGAGTGGTTCAGGGTGCTTTACAACCTCTTCATTGGCAAGGACAGGGGTCCAAGGCTGGCACCGTTCCTCGCTTCAATGAACAGGGAGTTCGTCATCAGGCGCCTCCGCCTGGAGGCCTGATTCTTTATTCTTTTGGCATGCATGATGACTTTCTGGCTCAACTTTTTCGACGGGGATGTTTGCTTGTCGAATTTCTTTGGCAACACCTTTTTATTCCTGATTCTCCAATGCTTTTCGGTGGTGCTCATGGAGTTCAACCTCATAATCACTGGAGTTGGCGGCCAGGGTGGTTTGACCCTCTCGCGCATAGTAGGAAACGCCGCCATGGTCGAGGGATACAACGTTAGAATCGGTGAAACCCTCGGAATGAGCCAGAGGTATGGAAGCGTTCTCAGCTACCTCCGCTTCGGCGAAGAAGTCTACTCCCCGCTCATCGAGGAGGGGAAAGCGAACCTTATGCTCGCCCTCGAGCCTGCAGAAGCCCTCAGAAATGCCCGCTTTCTCGGGAGGAACAGTTATGCGATAATCAACGCTTATCCCATCCATACAGCAACGACCCTCGTTGGCAAGGAGAAGTACCCTGAGCTCGACGAAATTAAAGATGCCGTCGGTAGAATCTGCCCCGTTGACATGCTCAACTTCCAGGAGGAAGCCGACAAAATAAACCCAAGAACGCTGGGCGTCCTCATGCTCGGCTACGCCTACGGCAAAGGGCTGATTCTCCTCAAGAAGGAGAGCCTCTACGAGGGCATAAAGGCCACCCTCCGCGAAAAGCTCTGGGAGGTAAACTTCAAAGCCCTGGAGAGGGGCATTGAGCTTGCCCGCTGATTTTCACTTATTGTGTTTTATGAAAAAGGCGTAGAAAATCACCGTCGCTACTATGTAGAGGAATGCCGTTGTGTAAAATGGATAGCTCAAGGACATGCCGAAGAGGAGGCCGCCTATATAGTTTCCAGCGCCACGCATGAAGGTTGAGAAGGCCCTTCTTATTCCGGCTGCGGTCGCCTTCTCCTCAGTACTGAAGAAGCCCATCATGAAGGAGTCGTTTATGGGCCAGACTATGTTCATGAGTATGGAGCGGAGTATGTAGAGCGCCGCCGCCAGTAAAAACGTCTCTATCGATGGGAATATCAGGAAGAGAAAGGCTGCAAAGCTTTGGAAGGACGTTATGACCTTAACGGGCCCTATCCTTTCGACAAGCCTCGGCAGCCCGAAGGAGCCGAGACCCATCGCGAGCTGCTGAAAGAAGAAGATGCCGCTTATCGCGGCGAGCGTTTGTCCGAACTGGAGCTTGAAGTAGAGGCTCATGTAGGGTATTGTTATCCCCGCGCCGAGGCCTATTAGTGCGCTCGGCAGGGAGAACTTGAGTATCTTGATTATCAGCTCGCTGTTCCAGTCTATCTTCGGGTTCTTAACTGGGACGTCGCTGATTATGAGGAGCGCAGGGATAACCAGGACGAACTGAAGGAGCGCGAGCGAAACGACAAGCCTGTAGGCTAGGCTCTCCGTCAGTCCAAGGCTTATGAAAAACTCGGGGGCAAAGCCCGCTATGAGGACTCCAAGGGCGTTGAACAGTGTTCCCAGCCCAAAGCTTATCGAGAAGGCATGGTGCCTCTGCTCTTCCTTCACCTCCTCACTGAGGAGTGCCGAGAAGTTGGGCTGTCTGAGCCCCATATTTGCGCCCACCAGGAAGAAGCCGAGGGCAAGGACGTAATCGTTAATTGCGAGCACCTGCAGGAGTCTTCCAGTCAGTCCTAAGAGAGCGCTTAGTATGAGGGTTTTCTTGTATCCCATCCTTAACGAAATCTGGCCCGCTATGAGGAAGAAGAGGCCCCCAACGAGAGTCTGAATTGAAAAGAACGTTCCCATTTGGGCCATGTCGTAGCCGAGGGCGGTCAGGTAAAACGGCATTATGAATATCGAGAACTGGAGGAAGAGCTGTCCAGCGGCATTCGCGAGTATGAGCACCTTGGCGTCCCTGGTGTACTCTCCAAGCATGTTTGCAATCTAAATCTTAGCGTTTATAAGATTGTCGAAGTGAAGCCTTTTATACATGCTCAGTTAGCTATATACCGGCGGTGATATCTATGGAGTTCAGGAAGATTCAATTTACCGGCAGGAGCTCCTACATAATTTCTCTACCCAAGAAATGGGTTACGGAGCACAACCTGAAGCAGGGCGACGTCGTTCCTCTCGCTATAAATCCCGACGGAAGCATAACGATTTTTCCGAAGGAGCTCAGAGAGGTAAGCGAGAAGAAAATCCTGAGTCTCTCTAAAGAGTATTCCCCTGACATGGCCGTCCGACTGGTCATCTCGGCTTACATTCAGGGTTACGATGTCCTTGAGATTCACTTTGCGGAGGAAATGCCCATTTACAAGGTAAAGATAAGGAAGGTTCTTCAGAGCCTCCCTGGGGTTGAGATAATCCTTGACGAGCCCCAGAGGATGGTCGCAAAGAGCCTGCTCGATGAGGAGGAGGTGAACCTCGCGGAGCTGCTCACCAGGATTCGTTCCCTCATAATTTCGATGCTCGGTGACCTGGAGCTGCTTATCTCCTCCCCGGGTGAAGAAGAAATCCTGCGCGATATAAACGACCTTGAGAACGAACTTGACAGATTTTACTTCCTCATAATACGCGCGGTGAACAGGCTCCTCACAAAGCGCGGCGTCACCGAGGAGAGCGGCATAATAAAGCGCACTTTCGATTTGCTGGGTATACTCTTCATAGTCCGCAATATCGAACGCATAGGGGACCACATAATGCGCATAGCGGAGAACCCCGGTGATATCAACATCCCGTATCTGAAGGAGAAATTCGAGGGAATGATGGCACAGATAGAGGAGCGTGATCTGGGCAAGATAGACAGGCTGATGCTCGAGCTCAAGGAGGAAATACGCTCCATTGACTACCGCAGCTCAATAGCCCTCGAGAGCTACCGCAGGATTCTGGAGTACCTGGAGAACATAGGTGAAACCATAATCAACATGGCGCTGAGCTGAAGTTCCAATCTTTTCGTTTCCACAACTCTTTTAACCCTTCGAGGTTCATTGCCTACGGTGGTTCTCATGGTCGCGATAATAGTTCACGGTGGTGCCGGCACCATAAGGAAGGAGGAGCGTATTCCAAAGGTTATTGAAGGCGTTAGGGGGGCTGTTCTCGCTGGTTGGCGCGAGCTGAAGAGGGGTTCGGCTTTGGATGCCGTTGAGGAGGCCCTCAAAGCCCTTGAGGATAACCCTATCTTCAACGCCGGAACTGGTTCCGTCCTGACCCTCGACGGCAAGGTCGAGATGGACGCGGCAATAATGCGCGGCAAAACCCTTGAAGCCGGTGCAGTTGCTGGGATATGGGGCGTTAAGAACCCAATAAGCGTTGCGAGGAAGGTAATGGAGAAGACCGACCACGTTCTCCTCAGCGGAGAGGGTGCCGTTAAGTTCGCCCGGTTGATGGGCTTCGAGGAGTATGACCCGAGGACTGAGGAGAGACTCAAGCAGTGGGGAGAGCTCAGGAAGAAGCTCCTTGAGACTGGGGAAGTGAAGCACTGGAAGAAGCTGAGTGAGCTGATTAAGGAGTATCCCGAAGTCCTGAGGAGCACGGTTGGTGCGGTTGCCTTCGACGGCGAGGAGGTTGTGGCCGGCACCTCAACCGGCGGCGTTTTCCTCAAGATGTTCGGCCGTGTTGGTGACACACCGATAATCGGAGGCGGAACCTACGCCAACGAAGTTGCCGGCGCTTCCTGTACTGGCCTCGGTGAGGTCGCTATAAAGCTGGCTCTGGCCAAGAGCGCGACCGACTTCGTCCGCTTGGGAATGGATGCTCAAGCTGCCAGCGAGGCCGCGATAAGCCTTGCCACGAGGTACTTTGGCCCCGATACCATGGGCATCATAATGGTTGATTCCCGCGGAAACATTGGCTTCGCCAAGAACACCAAACACATGAGCTACGCTTTCATGAAAGAAGGAATGGAAGAACCTCACGCAGGTGTCTGAATGGGAAAGTGGGATATCTGGTTCCTCCACGCTTCAACGTTTTTCTTCTTCCTTGGAATGGCAGTAGTCAATCCTTTAATCTCCCCCCTAGCTATGACCCTCGGTGCCGATCCGTTCGTCGTCGGAATGATTGCGGCGATAGCCTCGATCGTGGCGTTGGTCTTCAAGCCCTTGGGGGGAGTCCTCGGCGACAGGGGCCTGCGTTTTCAGATGATGGCTCTTGGCTCTTTCTTTGGTGCCCTTGCGGGTGGTCTCTACGTTGTCTCGATCCTAACTGACAATCTGACGGCCTTTGCCGTTGGCAGGGCAGTTCATGGCTTCGGAATGGCTCTGTTCTTTCCATCCTCTCTCTCCTCCGCTATAGACCTCGCCCCAGAGGGGAGGATCGGAGAGACCCTTGGATGGCGTGGGATGATGTTCTCCTTTGGCAACCTTATGGGGCCAGCCATAGGCGGCTTCGTGGCAGATTTGCTCGGCTTTCAGGCGGCTTTCCTGCTCACAGTGCTGCTTTCGATAGCGGCTATAGGCTTCGTTCTCTTAGCGTACTCTAGGGTCAAAGGTAGGGTTGAACTCCGGCACCATGAGAGGCACGAAAAGCCGCAGTACAGGGCTCTGCTTAAGTCATTCTTCGTGGCTGCTTCGCTCGCCCTATTTTTCATGGCAGTTGCCTACGGTGGGATGAGCACTTTCCTTCCGGCCCTCTATAAGTCTCTCGGCCTTGGAACGAGCGTCTTCGGCCTCTACGCTAGCGTGATGGGCGGGACCAGTCTTTTGACGAGGGTACTCGGTGGAAAGGAGGCTGACAGGAGGGGCCCCCTGCCGGTGGCAACGGTCGGCCTGAGCGGTGTTCTGATAGCCTATATTCTACTGGCCATCTACACCGAGCCACCTTGGGCTTACGCCAGCGCCGCCATACTTGGAGCCGGCTTCGGTTTGGCAGTTCCATCCCTACAGATGATGGCGTTGGCGAATCTGCCAAAAAGGATAAGAACCTTTGGTTCCAGTGTCTATACGATGTTCTTCGACCTTGGCTACCTGACTGGGCCAATAATCCTTGGATACGTCGCCCAGCTCAAGGGCTACGCCGCTGTGTTTCCGCTCCTGCCCATCATAATGGCGCTGTCCCTTCTCATTGCCCAGCTGCCAAGGTTTTTAAAAGACGGTAAAAACTCCACAGGGGGATGAAAGTGCTGATAAGGGTCTCCTACGGAACGGCTATAGCGATGGGTCTGATCAAGGCCAAGATGCTCGCCAGACCGACCACCGCTTACCTCATGACACATTACGATGGCCGCTGCAGGAACAACTGCGCTTTCTGCCCTCAGGCAAGGGGGAGCAGAGCGGATTTAAGCAGACTTTCCCGTGTGACGTGGCCTGCCTTCGAGGTTGAGAGGGTCGTGCAGAAGCTTCCCGATGGAAACTTTGCCAGAATTTGCCTTCAGACGGTCGATTATCCAGGGCTAGTGGACGATGTTCTCGAACTCCTCGAGCTTCTCCGGCCTTTAGGTTTGCCTGTTTCCGTCTCTATAACACCAGTGAATAGGGAAACTCTGGAAGAGTTTAAAGCCCTCGGCGTTGACTACATCGGTGTTGGCCTTGACGTGGCAAGTGAGAGGCTCTATCCAGAAATTAAGGACTCACTCTACTCATGGGATGATATGTGGCGCTTCACGGGAGATGTGATAGATGTCTTCGGTGATGGAAGGGCCCTTGTTCACATCATCATAGGCCTTGGAGAGACCGACAGAGAGGTGCTTGAAACCATAGAAAGGGCTTACTCCATGGGCGCTGAAGTTTCTCTCTTCGCATTCACGCCGATCAAAGGCACACGCCTCGAAAACGCCAGGCCACCAAGCCTCAAGAGATACAGGAGGATTCAAGTAGCTCACTACCTCATCAAAGAAGGCGTAGCCAAGACTGAAGATTTTGAGTTCGACGAAAACGACTTCCTTGCAGGTTTTGGCCTTTCGAAGGAGGAGCTGGTAAATATCATCCCGTCTGAAGTCTTTACCACCCACGGCTGTCCCGGCTGCAACAGGCCCTACTACAACGAGAGGCCTAAGAAGGAGCCCTACAACTTCCCAGTAAGGCCAGAAAAAGAGTACGTAAAAAGAGTCCTCGACTCTATCCTTTAAGTGCATCTATTATTTCATTGAATTCCTTCAGCGAAAAGTCTGACCTGACATTTTCTCCCTTCGCAAGCCTGACCAGAGCTTGAGTGAAACGGTGCAACTCTTCGTCATCCTTTATGAGGCTAAGTGTAACCTCCATACTCTCGGCCAGTTCACGGAGCCTGCCTTCTTTCTTCATAATAAACAAGAGATCCCCTAATCTCCTGATGCCAAGCCTGTAAAGATCTTTACTTGGAGCTCGGTATATGCCTCTGAGGGCGCACTTAACGGCCCCCCGGTAGTTATCCTCCTGAACAAAGACGTCTGCCATTCTGAAGCAGGCCTCAAAGTAGAACTCCGGCTCTTCCTCACGGGCGAGCTCCATTATCTTATCGAGCTTTCTCTTTGCGGTCTCCAGGTCTTTGGCGTTCTCCGCCTCTATCGCTTCGCGGAAAAGCTTAACTATTTTCTCCCGCCGGTTCAGCGGCTCATATTTAATCACCATCTCCCTCACCTCTGCTCTCGAGCCAGGCTTCATAAAACTCCTTCCAGACATCCTCCAAATTCCTTTCCACACGCCATCTCCTCCTGAAAGCGTTAAGGAGCACTGTTAAGTCTCTCTTGAGTAGCTCGTAGCTCTCCGGGTAAGCTGTGGTGACGTACTGCGCCCAGTCTATTATGAGTATGTCATCATCCGTTAAAACTATATTGAACTCGCTCATGTCCGAGTGCACTATGCCGAAGCGCACTATCTTGAGGTACTCCTCCAGAACGCGGTCGAGTACCTGGGCCGCTTCCTCCTTGGTCAGATCAGTATCGCGGAGCTCCGCCAGTTCGGTCCCTTCAACGAACTCCATCACTACCGCGTGTCTGTTCCAGGCTATTGGCCTAGGAACTCTGGCTATAGGGCTGAGTAGCGCTAAAGCCTCGTACTCCTTCTTGGCTATCAGCCTCGAAACGTAGAGCCAGCTCGTATGGTGCTTGTCTCGGAAAACTATCCCGTGATAGCTAGCTTTCCTGGAGCTCGTTCTCCCGCCTATGCGGTTGAACTTAACGGCGACCTTCTCACCGCTCGGGGTTATGCCAACGTAAACGTCAGCATCCTTTCCAACGCCTATCTGCGTCGTGCTTATGGCATCTATAATGCCTTTCTTGGAGAGTGCTCTTATCGCTAGGGTGTCGTAGCCGTGTATCGTCAGCTGGTAGCCGATGTAGCCTATGTCACTCCTTCTTCTCACCAGTCCCCAGTTGTCGAGCTTTCCGAGGCGGAACGAGGCTGTTTCAATGTCAACCCTCGCGAAGCGCGCTATGTCCTCCAGAGGGACCCACTTGTGGTGACGCATATTGAGCTCTACCCCTCTGAGTATGCGGAAGTCCAGGTCTCGCAGGTTTGGGTAGGCCTCCAATGCAAGTAACTTGCTTACCATATTCTCTCCCTGAACTCGCTTTGGGTTGGAGATTTATAAACGTTAGTTGGTCCGGGAGCAGAAGTCGTAGACGAAATGTACCTTTCCTGAATATCTCTGTAGCCCATTTCTTAGATGAATTTCTACGCTAACTTCAACTGGATGGGTGAAGTCACAAATTGGTGCGATTGAATATTCAAGTGTAATTGTTCCTTTTCCTAGAATGCCTAGGTCGCTGAGTTCCACCACGTTGATTGTGAGATAGTCTTCGAACTGCTTTTCTATCCTAATATTTTTCCACGGACCACCCTCTGGGAAGAGGAAATACACCGTTCCATCTCCGGGACTTTTGATGGTTACTTTAATGTAAGTTACCACGGTATCTCCCGAATGGGAGATCGAGATCAGGATATGCCCGTTCATCTCTGCTAGAGTGCTGACGTGGGCTAGATCCGCCTCCTTGTAATAGAGCAATCTGGTTGTCCAGTTGCCAAACTCTACAGGCCCACTTAGATCTCCTTTGACGGTCAGTTCCCTTGGAGCTGTCAGATACAGCATCCCAATCATGACTACTGCAATGATCCCAATAGCTAGGAATAACTCTTTCTTTGTCATAGCTGCCCATAAATTACTATCTATAATTGTTCTTAAGCCTTTGGACAGACAATTTTTTTAAGCGCTTAACTTTTTATCGAAAACATGCGCCGCAGGCTTTTACTCCTTATATCCCTTGGCTGGATTTTCAACTATGCTCACAGGATGGCGATTCCACCCCTGATTCCGATGATAAAGGCCGAACTCGGAATAAACAATGCTGAGGCTGGCCTTCTGATGACCTCCCTACTTCTTCCTTACGCTCTCATCCAGGTTCCTGCAGGCTATTTCGGCGATAGAATCGGGCGGAAAAGACTCCTCGTGCTCAGCATAATAGGTTACTCACTTTCATCCGCTCTGATAATCTTTGCACGGGAGTACTGGGAGCTTCTTGCAGTTAGGGCCCTCTACGGCCTATTTTCTGGCCTCTACTATGCCCCGGCAACTGCTCTGATAAGCGAGGTCTACCGCGAGAGAAAGGGATCTGCCCTGGGTGTTTTCATGGTAGGTCCGCCGGTTGGAAGCGGAATAGCACCCCTTATAGTCATGCCCATAGCTCTCAACCTTGAGTGGCGCTATGCTTTCCTGGTTCTCTCTGTTATGAGCCTCCTCGTTGGCCTTGCGCTGGCCTTTGCCGTGAGGGGAGAAGTTTCAAAGCCAAGCAGGGTGAGCTTTTCAATCCCCAAGAACGTTTTTCTCCTGAGTGCTGCCAACTTCATAGTTCTGGCTGCCTTTTTCGGCCTTCTCACATTCCTCGTTTCGTTCCTCGTAAACTCCGGCGTCTCCATTGAGATGGCTTCCCTGCTTTTCTCGCTCCTCTCCGTCATCGGCATAGCGGGTTCTCTCTTTGGGGGAGGGCTCTACGATAGAATCGGGAGGCGGAGCATCGCGGTTGTATTTGGGCTCAACGCCTTGCTGACCTTTGTTTTGACAGTTACGGCATCGCCCTGGGTCATCATACCTCTTGGTCTCACCTTCTACTCCGTGGGAGCTATAGTCACCGCCTATACTTCGGAGAAGGCCAGTGGTGAAAACCTCGGCTCAGTCATGGGCTTCGTTAATATGGTCGGATTCTTCGGGGCAACGGTAGGTCCTTACTTCCTTGGCCTTCTGATAGATGGCTTTGGCTACAAGATGGCTTTCTTCTCAATCCCTATGATGTATCTCCTCGCCTGGGCGATAATCAAAGTTGAAGAAAAGCTGGAAGAAAAGGAAAGCCTCAGCCGTACATGACCTCATGCATGGCTATCTGCTGGGCGAGCCTCTGCTCCGAGCCAAAAACTTTCTCAATGGCTTTGAGGAAGTCCTCTTGAGTAACGTACTCGCGCCTGTTTCTTATAGCGAACATTCCCGCTTCAGTGACTATGGCCTTTAGGTCTGCACCGCTCGCTCCCTCGGTCATCTCTGCTATTATTCTCAGGTCAACGCCCTTGAGGTTCATCCTCTTAGTGTGGACCTTGAGTATCTCGAGCCTGCCCTTGAAGTCGGGAAGTGGAACTTCTATGAGCCTGTCGAACCTTCCGGGTCTGAGGAGTGCTGGATCGAGGATGTCCGGCCTGTTGGTGGCGGCGATGATCTTGACATTGCCACTTGGGTCGAAGCCGTCCATCTCCGCGAGAAGCTGCATGAGGGTTCTGTTGACCTCCCTCTCCCCACCGGTTGTCTCGTCCATTCTCTTCGCCCCGATGGCGTCAATCTCATCGATGAATATGATGGCCGGTGCCTTCTCCTTTGCCAGCTCGAAGAGTTCGTGGACTAAACGAGCGCCCTCGCCGATGAACTTCCTCACGAGCTCGCTTCCAACGACGCGGATGAATGTTGCGTTAACCTCGTGTGCCAGGGCCTTTGCCATGAGGGTCTTTCCACAACCGGGCGGACCATAGAGAAGAACGCCCTTGGGAGGCTCTATGCCGACCTTCTCGAAGAGCTCCGGGTGTTTGAGAGGGAGTTCCACAGCCTCCCTCAGCTCCTGGAGCTGTTTGTCCAGACCGCCTATGTCCTTGTAGCTCACCGTTGGCCTCTCGATGACCTCGAAGCCAAGGACACTTGGATCCTTCTCGCTCGGAAGGAGCTCGACGATGGCCATCGTCCTCTGGTCGAGGGCAACCCTCGCGCCGGGCTTCAGGTTCTCCCTTTCGATCCAGGGGGCTATCCTGACGACGAAGCGCGGGCCGTTGTAGTTCTGGACTATTGCCCTGTCCTCGTCGAGAAGCTCTATCAGCGTTCCAGCGAAAGCCGGTGGTTGCCTGAGTCTTGACATCTCCATCCTTAAGCGTGAGAGCTCTCTCTCGAGCCTCTCCTTATCTGCCTCGAGGGTTCTCACCTGGAGCTCAAGCTGCCTAATCCTCCTCTTAAGGTACATGATGTAATCATCGTACTCGTCGGAGGGCTTTATCCCAACATCTTCAACGCTCATGATCTTTCACCTCTCACGGGTCAACTTGTGTAGAAGGGCCTTTTTAACTCTATCCTTCCTTATAAGTTATGATTTGGATTTCCTTATATATCTTTGGTGACAGATGTGCGGATTCTTCTTAACTTGACTTTGAAGTAATGGGCAGATGGTTTCTTTGCGAAATTTTTATTAACTATGGGTGCCAATTATAAAAAGGTGCTGTAGCAAGGGGTGATGTAATGAGGGTTGAGATAAAGTTTAGACCCACAAAGGAGGGCACAATTCTTCCCTTCAACTACAACTACGATGTCTATGCCCAACTCATAGAGAAGATGGCGATTGTTTCTCCCGAGATTGCCCGTGAGGCTGAAGTAAGCCACGTTGATTACTTCACATTCTCCCGCATAATGGTGAGGAAGCGCGAGCTCATCCCTGACCGGGGCATAAGAGTTCTCTCCGATGATGTTTCCCTCTATGTCTCTTCCTCCTCCAGCGAGCTCATAAAGGCCGTTGTTGAGGGCTTTATCGATAGTCCCATCCTTCAGATAGGGGAGGCTGCCTTCATAGCCGAGGATATAAAGATTTTAAAGGAGCCCAAGATAAAGGATAGTGCCCTCTTCTCGACCCTTAGTCCTATCATGGTAAGAACAGTCAAGCTCAGCAGCAACAGGATGAAGATATGGGATCTCTACCCGAACGAGGAGGCATTCTTCGATAAGCTCCGCAAGGTCATGCTGATGCGCTATTCTGCGATCATGGGTTCCATGCCTGAAGATAGGGATTTCAACATAGACGTTATCAAGTTTAAGCCCGTCCGGATACTCGTGAAGGACACATACTATCGTGGCTCTCTGATGATATTCCGCTACCGCGGCTCCCTCGAGATAGCTCGCTTTGGCTATGAGAACGGCTTTGGAGAAAAAACCAGGTATGGCTTTGGCATGGTCAAAGTAATTGATGAAGAACTAAGACGAGAAGACCAAGAGTAGCCTCTATCAGCCAGACTATCGCGACAAGCTTTGGCTCGTTCACTCTTGTTTTTCTCATTATCGCCCCCAAAAAGCTCGGATAAGGTGGTGCTTGGAGTGTCCCGTCCGGAAGGACTTTAGTTTTTCCGTGTCTTCTCACCCCAAAGCGAACGCTCGTTGCCTTTATGATGAAGTCTAAAAAGTGTGGGATTAGGAGTATTGCGGTATAAACCTCGGCTTTTCCAATAATTCCTATTAATCCTATAAGTGCCCCCATGCTGAGCGTTCCAGTGTCGCCGGGAAAGACTTTCGCTGGATACTTGTTCCACCACAGGAAGCCTAGAGCCACACCGAGACCGGTAAGCGCAAGCAGTTGAGCACTTCCGTCTGTTATCAGTGCCAGGAAGAGAAGTGCTATGGCGGAGGTGCCAATCTCGAGTCCATTGAATCCAGCAAGCATATTCACCAAGTTAGCTGAACCCGTTACAAAGAGCACGGCAAAGATGGGATATAGTATCCCGAGGTTCAGGTCAAAGCCGAAGATGTCGATATGGGATGAAACCCCTATGACAGCAACTGGGATTGACACGAAAAGTGAGAGGATAACCTTGTGAAGCTGCCTCAGGTTGGTTAGATCATCAACAACGCCGAGGATTCCAAAGAGGAGAAACACCATTGTCACCCGGGCAATCTCATCAGTCAGAAACGGCGAGAGTGCGACTGGCAGGGCCAGGATAAGGGCGATTCCACCCATCTCCGGTACTTCCGGCTGGTCAAGCTTGTGAATGTCCCTCCCGACAATGCCGGCTCTTCTCATCCTTTCTGCGATGTATGGCGTCATGATGAGTGTCAGGGTTAAACCTATAAGCGGAGCAACGGCTATCATATTAGACACCCACCGGTGTTACAACGGCCCAAAAATAAACCCTTCGGTGAAAGCCATGGATATAAGGCTCGTCGTCTTTGACCTCGACGGAACCCTCATTGGGGCACCAAAGCCCTTTGCCCAAGTCAAGGAGGAGCTTAAATCAAGGTTGCTGGAGATGGGAATTCCCGAGGATATCATTGGTGACCTCACTCCAATGTACGAGAATCTCCATCGGATAGCGAAGGAAACGGGGAGAAGCTTTGAGGAGCTATACTCGATAATGGTCGAGCTCGAAGTGGAACGAATAGAGGAGAGCTTTCTCTTCGATGGCGTTCTCGACGTTCTGGAGTTCCTAAAGGCAAGGGGCATTCCAATGGCGATAATGACGAGGAGTTCCCGTGAGGCAACGATGAGGGCCCTTGAGATGAACGGCATTAAGGACTACTTCTCGTTGATATCCACCCGGGACGATGTTCCAGCCGGAGAAGTCAAGCCGAACGCTGGTCAGCTTGAAAGGATAATTACCGCCTTTGGGGTCGAGCCGAGCAAGGTTCTCGTCGTTGGAGATCACGGCTACGATATAATTCCCGCCCGAGAGCTAGGTGCGCTGAGCGTCATGATCACTGACCACACCGCCGGGAGGATGAGTTTCAGCGTTGAGGCGAAGCCGAACTTCGAGATTAAAACGATTAAAGGCCTCCTTCCGCTGTTGGAGAACCTATTGAGTACATACGTGGTCGTTCCTGCCTACAACGAGGAGAGAACCATTGGGACAGTTCTTAACGATCTCCTGCGCTACTTCCGGGCTGAAGAGATAATCGTCGTCAACGATGGCAGCAGGGACAAAACAGCCGAGGTAGCACGCTCCAGAGGCGTTCACGTCCTTACCCACCTTGTCAACCGAGGCCTCGGTGGGGCTCTTGGGACGGGCATTGCCTATGCCCTCAGGAAGAATGCGAGACTTATACTCACCTTTGATGCCGATGGTCAACACCTAGTGAGTGATGCCCTTCGCGTTATGAAGCCAGTCGCCGAGGGCAAAGCCGACTTTGCAGTTGGCTCGAGGCTCAAGGGCGACACGAGCGAGATGCCCTTCGTCAAGCGCTTTGGCAACTTCGTCCTTGATGCCATAACCGCGGTCTTCGCGCGGAAGTACGTCAGCGACAGCCAGAGCGGACTGAGGTGCTTTAGTCGTGAGTGTGCGTCAAAAATAACGATAACCTGCGACCGCTATGCAGTTTCAAGCGAGATAATCATAGAGGCCTCGAGGAACGGCTGCAGGATTGTGGAAGTTCCCATTAAAGCAGTCTATACGGAGTACTCCATGAAGAAGGGCACAAACATCCTGGAGGGGATCAAGATAGCTCTTAATCTGCTGTTCGATAAACTGAGGTGATGGGTATGTATGCGGTTCAGTACATAACTATAGTTATTGTTCTCGCCTTGATGGTCTATGTGCTTGGAAGGTATGGGCGCAAGGAATTTGAGTGGGGAGACTTCCTGTTCTGGGAGTCATTACTCGTGGGTATCTTAATAGTGGCCATATTTCCAGTCGAGATAGCCAAAGAGATAAAACGCGTTCTTGGCCTTGGTAGAGGTCTCGATGCTCTTTTCGTTATAGGCATCGGCCTTGCGTATATACTGACGTTCAGGGTTTACCTCGCTGTCGACAAAGCCGAGCGCGAGATAACCGAACTTACAAGGAAAATCGCCATAGAGCTGGAGGAGATGAACAAGCGGCTGGAGAAAATAGAGAAGAAGCTTTAACCTTCCACAAACTCTCCGAAGAGCTCCTCCAGGAAGAGCCTCACTCTCTCTTTCGGGAGTCTGAACTGCCTTATCTTTACTATTCCTTTCTCCTGTGCTTCCCTGAGGAGTATTTCAGTTGCCTCGTTGGGGTACATCTCCTCGTATACTATCTCCTTTATGCCTGCGTTGATAACTAACTTGAAGCAGGTGTCGCAGGGAAAGTGGGTGACGTAGAGCGTTGCCCCTTCGAGGCTTATGCCCTTTCTGGCTGCCATGGCTATGACGTTCTGCTCCGCGTGAACCGCCCTGTGGCAGTGGCCGTCCACTATGAGGCAGCCTACATCAATACAGTGCTCCATTCCCCTCGGCGCACCGTTGTAGCCTGTTGCAAGTATGTACCCGTCCTTGACGGCAACGGCGCCGACGCGGAGCCTTGGACAGGTTGCCCTAAGGCTAACAAGCTTCGCTATCAGCATAAAGTACTCGTCCTTGGTCGGCCTGATGCGCTTTATGCGCTCTGCCTTTTTCCTATCAAGGAAGATTTCAACGCTCATAGCCATCACTGCATGCGCCTGTTGAACAGATTGCTACCATTTATCTCAACGAGGATTCTGAATATCCTCTCGTCATAACTTGGATGGGTCTCTATGATGGCCGTTTTCTGCTTCCTCTCTATTGCCGGCTCAATGCTCGGCAACGAGCTCAACCTGACTCCTATCCTGAGATCCTCGTAGTATTTGAGCTCCTCAAGGGCGCGCTTCAAGCTCATGGGGACGTCTAAGAGTCTGAGTGCGGTTTCGTCCGCCTGGAATTCCCTGTTCTTCAGGAAGCTGGCACGGGTAACCTCGTAGAGCCCGTACAGTCCGAGTGCCGCTATCGTGACCGCGAGGCTGTGGGCGAGGAAAATCAGCACCGCTGTGAACACAATCATGAGGTACCTGCCGTATGCTATAAGGGGAAACATCTTTGTGTCGCCGTTCTTTATGTGGCCGAGTTCGTGGGCGGCAACGGCGAGTATCTCGTCCTGGTCAAGAACCTCGAACAGTCCAAGGGAGAGGACTATCGTGTTCTTAAATGAGTATGCGTTTGGAATGTAGTCGTCAAGGATGAAAACCCTTGGCATTGGAAGGCCCGCCTTCTTTGCCATTCTGGCTATGCCATCGTAGAGCCAGGGGATCTCGCTTCTTTCAAGGGTAATATAGTTGCCCTTGATGTCGTGGGTGGAGACCCACAGGTAGAATGCAAATATGAGTCCGAACGCTGCCAGTGATATCTTGAGGCCCAGCTCCTCTAAGGCTATAACTGCCAGCAGGACCTCAAGGGCTATTATGATGAAGAGCATCTTTCATCACTTCTTAATTTTGGAGAGATACGCGTAGGTTGCCTCCCTGAAGTTCGTCATGAGGGCATCGAGAATGCTCTCCACTACTTTTTCCTCGAACTCTTCCCTCGTGGTGGTTATTGAGTAGACGTATCTCATACCACCCCTTCCCTTCTCAACGCTTCTTTTGAGCAGACCGCGCTCGCAGAGGCGGTTCATGAGAATGCTTATGGTGGAGCGCCTTATGTCGGGATGCTTCTCCTTCATGTATTCGTAGACCTGGCCGGCGGTGGCCACCTTAACCTTCCACATGTGTTCCATTATTTCTGCCTCGAGGGGTGGGAGAACCGCCTTTATACCTTCTTCGGTGAGCTTGAACTCGTGGGGCTCCATGGGTATCACCTTCCTCTTCCTTACTGTATGTAGGGTGCCTTAGCTAAAAAGTTTTTGTGCTTTTTGATGCTTCCATGTACTATTAAGTCCAGCCGATTCCGGAATTAGGTTTTTAAATCTACCCCTCGAGTAGTTATGGGCGTGGGCCGGTGGCTTAGCCTGGATAGAGCGTCGGCCTCCGGAGCCGAAGGTCGCGGGTTCGAATCCCGCCCGGCCCGCCATAGAAACTTTTGCCGAGCAAAAGTTGCTCGTTAGAGGTTCATCAAAGCTTGTACGTCTCTTTTAGATTTGTCAAGTTCCGAGTGTCTTCGACGGCCTATGGGCTTCTTCTTGCAAGAGAACCAGCATAAAACAACATCAAAAGAGAATTTGCAAGGGCAAGTGGTTTCTGTTTAAATTTGGCTTTTTGAGTTGTTTCAACTTTCCCTTTTGACGCCCTTTGGGCGTCACACTCACAGTGAAACACTGTAAAATCGCCTTCTGCTCGTAGAAACCATTCGAAAACCAGCAATTCAAAGAAGCATGCCAACTTTGATGAAATTTTTGCTTGGCAAAAGTTTCTTATGGTGGGCCCGCGGGGCTTTGAACCCCGGACCTCCGCCGTGTGAGGGCGGCGTCATAACCAGGCTAGACCACGGGCCCGTCCCGGGAATAGTGGAAGGGAACGAAAATATAAAGCTTTCGCTAGACCTCCTCGAGTATCTTCCTCGGCGCACCGGCGAAGGCCACTAAGTATTCTGCCTCAACAATGTGCAGCCTTCCCGGAACGACCATAACGTGCGGCTGTCTGCCGAAGTCCTCGTTGAGCATGTCCCTAACGTAGCCAGCTTTGAGCGTCGGATTGAGCGAGCCCGCACGTGCAAGAACGACTACCAGCGTATCAGGCGTGAAAACACCCTCACCCTTCATCTCCTCAACCTGAAGGAGAATCTCCATCGCCTCGTTAGCTGTCATGTAACGATTCTGATCGGCCTTTATGTCAAGGAAGAGCATCGTGTGAAGTCCCCGCTCTTTGTTTTCCTTTATCACGTCGTAGTGACTCGTTGGAAACCAGTTTTTCTCTGGGTAAGCCACGGTTGCGCTCTTGCCGAACTTGTATATCTGGAGGCCGGTTATGGCTATAGCGGAATAGATGCTCGGCGCGTGGATGACGTAACTCTCGATTCCCATCTCCTTCGCCCTTATGCGGAGGTCGGAGTGAGTGGTTGCCACCATAGGGTCACCCGCGGTTAGAAAGGCGACGTCCTTGTCCTTCGCCTCGCTAAGAACGATTCTCTCAAATTGGAGCTCGACTTCTTCCCTGCTGAGCCTCCTGATGGGCTTCCCTATAATCTCTTCAATCTTATCAAGCGTCGTCCCGGCTAAAAGTGATGTGTAGAACTCGGCAAAGACAAGGTCGCACTTTCTGGCCATCTCAAGGCCCTTAAGCGTGATGTCTTTTTCGTCGTAGAGTCCCAACCCAATGAAGTATATCGCCATTTTTCCCACCGACCCAGCGTAGGATGAGAGGTTTTTAAGCTTGACCGCCAAACGTGGGCAACTCTGAAACTGCATTTAATCTTCCAATTACTGGCCAAGCCGGGATTCAACTTAAAATGACCTGTTTAACGCGAGTTCACTTTGTTTTAGATGCCCACAGGACGTTAGCTGGGAGAGAACTCGCATAAATACCGCCATTCGGTGAATGAACCCCTCAACAAGCAAGCCAAGTAAGGAGAATGCACTGTAAAGCTGCAATCTTGGAAGTTAATCACTTTTGATCAACCTTTCTCAAGAAAAGTTTGCTTGTTAGGCAATTGCCGAAAGGTTTATAACGATTGACGAATATCTTTCACTATGCTTGAAAAGGAGAAAGAAGCTCTCGCCAAGAGAATAGCAGGAGAAATAACCCTCTCCTCCGACCCCGGAAAGACTATGCGCAAGTGGAGGGAGATATTCGGCATAAGTCAGACGGAGCTCGCCGAATACCTCGGCGTCTCTTCTTCCGTCATAAGCGACTACGAGGGCGGGAGGAGAAAGAGCCCCGGTGCCTCGACCATCAGGAAGTTTGTTGAGGCTCTTCTGGAGATAGACGAGCGCAGGGGAGGAAACGTCATAAAAGCCTTCAGCAAGACTCTTGGAAGTGAGCTTCCGACGAGCGCTATCCTTGATATAAGGGAGTTCGCACTGCCCATCACCATCAAAGACCTCGTTGGAGCCGTCAAGGGCGAAGTTGTTGCAAACATGCACCTCCTGGATAGAAGGATATACGGCTACACAGTCGTTGACAGTATAAAGGCGATCCTCGAGATGTCAGCGGAGGAGTTCCTCAAGCTCTACGGCTGGACGACCGAGAGAGCGCTGATATTCACCAAGGTAACGACCGGAAGGAGTCCAATGATAGCCGTCCGCGTTCAGGGGCTCAAGCCGGCAGTAGTCGTCCTCCACGGCGTCAAGAAGCTCGATGAGCTTGCGGTAAAGCTGGCCGAGCGCGAGAGGGTCCCACTGGTGATCTCCCACGCGGGAAGTGAGGCAGAACTTATAACAGGGCTGAGAAAACTGGTAGAAAAGACAGAGATGGAGCTCTAACGGGCGACCTCTAATCGAGCTGCTTCTTTCGCCATATCCCACCTTCCGCGAGCTTAGTTAGTCTGTTCCTTATGTGGAGCAGTACATCGCTCAGCGTTTTTCCATTGTCGTACTCCTCGATGATTCTGAGGAGCTCCTCCCTGCTGTAGTCCTTCATTTCACGGGCGAGCTCTGTCATCCTTGGATAAGCCCTAACGATGTTGTCTACGATGGTTATATCTGCCATCCTCGCCGAACGAGATAATGGGTTCAAATCAATGGTTATCACGAACTTGCCCATCTTAACGAGGGCCTCAGTCCTGTCACCGTCCTCAAGGGGAACGATGATGACATCAGCCTTCCAGATGCCGTTCTCATCGACTTTGCCACGTTCGTGCTCTAGGCCGGGAATCCTCTTCGTTGGGTTTATACCGAGGAGCTCTATCTCGGGATCGTATTTGCGGAGTTCTTCTGCTATCGCCTTAACACGCTCCTCTGTGCGGTAGAAGAGGTTTATTTCGAGCTTGGCATTGAGTGCTTTGGCGAGCTCTATCGTTTCCTTCGGCACCAGAGCGGCAACGTTGCCGTTCACGGAGACAATGGGATGCTCCGCAAGGAGGAGCTTCGCGACTGCTGCCCGCATGGCCCTCTCGGCAGGTTCTATCGTCCTTTCGCCGATGAGGTAGTCAAAGGCCTCTCCCCTACCGTGGGCGATCAAACCGGCCTTCGCCGTCATTCCCTTCTCCATTCCCTCGATGATCTTCTCTCTATAGTAGAGGCTCCAGTAGCGCGGATGGCTCTTGGGTATTTTCACCATTTCCATCACCTTGTATTGGTTTGGCATGATATGATAAAAAGTCTTCCTCGCCGGATTTATCCTTTAGCCGTCCCTAATAAAGCCTGCAGAGAACTTTTTTAGGGTGGCTCGGGGTTCTGAACCTTTGGTTTAAAAAAGGAATATAAACCTTAGGTTCAAAACCTTAGGTGAACAAGTTTGAACACATGCTCAAGGTGGTGCATTATGGGATATAAGATAACAAAAAAGGAGAACCTGAGCGCCATAGACTTTTTCATGGAGGTTGAGGCACCCCACATAGCCCGCTCCTGGAAGGTGGGTCAGTTTGTGGTTTTGATCCCCGATGAGAAGGGCGAGAGAGTCCCGATGTCTGTCTATTATGCTGATGATGGGAGGATAGGTATGTTTCTCAGGCGCCATGGAATCACAACCTTCAAGCTCTGGTATGAGTTCGACGTTGGAGACGAGATTCTAAGCATAACGGGCCCCCTTGGAAAGCCGATTGACGTCAAGTACTACGGCAACGTTGTCTTTGTCTCGGATGCCGTCTGTGCACAGGCTGAGAGCTACGCAACGCTCAAGGCCATGAAAGAGGTTGGAAACTACACTATAGCGATTCAGACCTTTGAGAACGCCGCAAACGTTTATCCAGAGAAGTACCTCGCAAAACCAGTGGCGGACGAGCACTACCTCACAACGGAGGATGGGAGCGTTGGCATAAAGGGCCACTACCTTGATGTCCTCAAGGAGCTCATCGAGAAGGACAAGGTGGATATAGTCTTCGGCGGCGGAAAGCTTGGCTCCCTCAAAAAGCTCGCTGAGCTAACAAGGCCTTACGGAATCCCTACGATAGTCACGGTCAGGCAGATAATGGTCGACGGAACCGGAATGTGCGGTTCGTGCAGGGTTCTTTACGACGGTGAGATAAAGTTCGCTTGCAGGGACGGGCCAATGATGGATGCTCACAAAATAGACTGGGACGATGCCATAAAGAGGAACGCCCGCTTTGCGGAGCAGGAGAAAATTGCAAGGGAGAGATACCTCGCCAAGCTGAGGGAGAAGGGGGTGATCTGAATGGCGAGAGCCAAGCCTAAGCTTATCAAGGAGCGCGTTCCCACTCCGGAAGTGCCAGTGGAGGAGAGGGTGAGGAGCTTCGTTGAGGTTAACCTTGGTTATGACTTTGCTTCGGCCCTAAAGGAAGCGGAGCGCTGCATACAGTGTCCACCCGAGTACGCGCCATGCATCAAAGGATGCCCTGTCCACATAAACATACCAGGATTCATAAGGGCCCTCCGTGAGAACTCTGACAACCCCGACGAGGCCGTCAAGAACGCCCTGCGTGTAATATGGAACGACAACACCTTACCTGCTGTTACGGGAAGGGTTTGCCCGCAAGAGGAGCAGTGTGAGGCCCCCTGTGTGATGGGTAAGGTCGGAGAACCGATAAACATAGGCAAGCTGGAAAGGTTTGTGGCTGACTACGCGAGGAAGCACGGCATAGAGGAGGCGCTCCTCAGGGAATTCATGGGAGACAGTGAGGGAGTGAAGGGAAAGGTCGCAGTGGTCGGAAGCGGGCCTGCTGGTCTGACCTGTGCGGGAGAGCTTGCGAAGATGGGCTACAAGGTTACCATTTTCGAGGCCCTCCACAAGCCAGGTGGAGTACTCATCTACGGGATTCCCGAGTTCCGGCTCCCGAAGGAAATACTCGAGAAGGAGATAGCAAAACTCAGAGAGCTGGGAGTTGAGATAAAGGTCGACTACATCGTCGGGAAGACCGTAACTCTTGAGGAGCTCCTTGAAGAGTACGATGCCGTTTTTATCAGTACCGGGGCTGGTACTCCAAAGCTCCTAAACATACCGGGAATCCTTCTCGACAGAATTTACACCGCAAACGAGTTCCTCACGAGGATTAACCTCATGAAGGCCTACCTCTTCCCTGAATATGACGAGCCAATCGCGATAGGAAAGAAGACGATCGTTATTGGAGCTGGAAACACGGCGATGGATGCGGCGCGCTCCGCCCTCAGGCTCGGTACTGAAGTTACGATAGCCTACCGTCGCGGAAGGGACGACATGACCGCCCGTATCGAAGAGATTCAGCACGCTGAGGAAGAAGGTGTTAAGTTTGAGTTCTTCGTGAACCCGGTCGAGTTCATAGGGGACGAAAACGGTAAGGTGAAGGCAGTGAAGTTCGAGAAGATGAGGCCGCTCGATGAGCGCGATAGCAGAGGTAAGAGAAAGATAGTTGGCACCGGTGAGTACATAACTCTGGAAGCCGACACTGTCATCATCGCCATTGGCCTTGAACCCAACAAAATAATAAGCGAGGAAGCCACCGGTCTCAAGACAAACCCCGATGGAACGCTCGTGGTTGACGAGAACCTCATGACGAGCATCCCTGGAGTCTTTGCAGGTGGAGACGCGATAAGGGGAGAAGCAACCGTCATCCTAGCGATGGGCGATGGAAAGAAGGCGGCAAAGGCCATCCACAATTACATACAGGCCAAGAAGGCGAACGCTTGACACCTCTTTTCTTCTCTACCACTGCCTCTTTCTGTCGCCGAAGAAAAACTTCATGAAGCCTGAGAAATCCTCGCCGCGGAAGGCCGCGTAGAGGCTCTGCGTTTCCTCCGGGGAGAGCCATTCAATCCTCTCCGGGATGCCTTCCTCAAAGAGGTATAGAATCTCGTCGCCCTTTCTGGCCACATCGAGAGTGTAGATCTTCTTTCCCTGCTCCTGGGCGATTTTTATCTCTCTGACAACGAGGGAGGTGAACTTGCCCACTATGGCTATAGCCACAAATACCTCCGCGTCCTTTATCATGTGATCTGTGCTCTTGAGTCCATAGTTTGAAGGAACTATGAAGTTGTTCGAGCCGAGCTTCTCCTCAAGTAGCTCAAGGATGACCTTCTCTGTGTGAGTGTGGTAAAGTATCGTGGGCTCGCTCAGGTAAACGAGCGGCCCGTATTTCTCCTTTTTCTTTCGTCTCAAAAATCCAAACATGAGACCACCTCAGGTGGGGATAATGTCCTCATCGTCTCCTCGGGAGGGATGACACTCATCATCGGTTGACAGACTAAATCTCCCTTTACGACCTTCTTTTGGCCAAAGGAGCATTCTCCAAGGAAGGTCATCACAGGTTAAAGGTGCCTTATCCTCACCTCTACCGAGAGTATCTGTGAATTGGCTAATAAACTTATCCCCCTCGTAGTTTAATACTGTTTAATACTTCAGTCTTCTATTCCTTTTTCAGTTATCCTAAATGTAGCTTCCGTTGCAGTATCTATGTAAGGGGATTTAACTACATGGGCAACCCTTATGTTTGAGTTTTTGCTTCCCTTTTTTTCGTATATACAGTCTAAACATAGAAGCCACCTTCATAATGGAACCACCCCATGGTTGTCCTCGATACGAATCGTTAGTTATAAGAACAGCTACCTTGTACATATCTGCTAATCGATGGAGATCAAATAAATGTCTTGCCAAGTGCTGTTGTCTCAAAGATAAGGCATTTCTACCGGTGTATTCTACTCGGAAGTGTGTTGATATTGAATCAATTACCAGCATTCTTACTGGTCTATCTCCCTCTATTTTTTTCTTGGATAATCTCCTCAGCTTTATTCACTAAGAAAGTTTGATGATTGCTGTTAAACGCTTTAGCAGTGTATATATTTTTAAGAACTTCCTCAGAATCAAGCCCTCTGTTTTCCGCTATCTGTTTTATTCTGTATGGATTAAATGAATTCTCAGTGTCTATCCATATCACCGAACCATTAAGGCCACCTTTAGTAGAAGGGAGTTGAACCATTACTGCAACTGCATGTGCAAATTGGGTTCTGCCACTCCCAGACTCTCCATAGATTTCGGTTATACCCCCTATCCAAATACCACCATGAAGAATAGAATCAAGGTTGAGACTTCCTGTTGAAATCTTATCTCCTGCTTCAAGTCTCTTCTTGTATTCTTCTGCACTAATAAACAGTGAAGAAGCTTTTCTAGCGGCTTGAATTATTTTCAAAGCGGCACTCTCGCTTATTCCAACTATCTCCCTCAGTTCCATTGGAGAAGAAATTGCAATGGACTCAATTGTGTCGTATCCTGTATCGCGTAGTTTCTTTGCAATATCTGGCTCCACACTAGGAAGGTCTTCAATTTTATCGCCCAATCTCATCACCTGTTTATTGTCTATTATGTATGATAAATATTTAATGGTTTAATTCTGACTTTGGTATAGGTGTTGTGGAAAGGTGATAAAATGCGGGTGATAAAATGCGCATCGTTCCTCTCGCGGCCGAAAGTCTTGGGGTGAGGAGCCTGGCAACGTTCGTGGAAGCTGGAGGAATAAAAATTCTCATTGACCCCGGTGTCGCCCTCGGGCCGAAGCGCTACGGCCTTCCACCAGCGAAGGCCGAGATGGAGGCACTCCAGAAGATGAGACGGAAGCTTCAGGGCTACGCGCGGAGGAGTGAGGTTGTCGTTATTTCCCACTATCATTACGACCACCACACACCGTTCTTCGAAGGTCTGTACGAGAGCTCAAACGAGAGCTACGCGAGGGAGATATACGAGAGAAAGCTCCTTTTCATAAAGCACCCACGGGAAAACATAAACTTCAGCCAGAGGAAGCGCGCTTGGGCCTTCCTCAAAAACGCCGAACCGATAGCGAAGAAGATTGAGTTCGCGGACGGCAAATCCTTCGACCTCGGCGGCGTTGAGTTGGAGTTTTCCCCAGCCGTTCCCCATGGAAGCGAAGGTTCCAGGCTCGGCTTCGTTGTGATGACGCTCATCGATGACGGCTCTGAGAGAGCAATCCACGCGAGCGATATTCAGCTCCTCAACAAAAAAGCTGTAGAGTGGATAATCGAGAGGGTTCCAGATTTGCTCATAACTGGGGGACCACCGACATACCTCGGTAAGCGCGCTGAGGGAAGCTGGCAGGCTGGCATTAAAAACCTCAACGAGATAATCCGCGAAACAGGAGCAGAGATAATACTCGACCACCACATCATCAGGGATAAGAACTATCCGAGGTTCTTCGACGAGCTCGAGGAGAGACCAAAGACATTCGCGGGCTACCTGAAGGTTGAAGACCGGCCGCTGGAGGCTTACAGGCGGGAACTTCACAAAATCGAGAAAGGTGGGGAGGCAGAGATACCGTTCAAACTAAGTTGAGGGAAGCCGCCGTCCATAGGGATAATCACTCGTCGAGTGCGTGGAAGAGCAGCGCCTATGGCCACCAGATCGCAGTCGTCAACGTTGGGGCTTTCGGTGACCCTGGCTACTTTTACCTCCGTTACGTCCCTTATCGCCTCCGCCATCCAGTGAGCGACCTTCTCCGTCGAGCCTCACTTAGTGTTGTATATTGTGCAGACCCATGATTTCACATACCCACGGGGTCGGTTTTGGTACTACTTAGACCTTTCAACTGAGGAAAGCCTTAAATCGAGGGGGGTAAAGTTGTTTTGGGTGAGGAAAATGAGGGATTTCTATATCGCCCACGAGGAAGATATAAAAGCCGGAAGGACCACTGACGTTTACTTCATTAGGACAAAGAAAATCCTTGAGGAAAAGGGCATCCACAAGAAGGTTTTCGCCGACGTAACCACGACGGGACTTCCAAAGGGCTGGAAGTGGGGAGTTCTGGCTGGAATCGAAGAAGTTGCCAAGCTCCTCGAAGGCCTGCCGGTGAACGTCTACGCCATGCCAGAGGGGACGATATTCCACCCCTATGAGCCTGTTCTTCAGATTGAAGGATACTACGAGGAATTCGGCATCTACGAGACTGCCTTACTCGGAATGCTCAGTCAGGCGAGCGGTATAGCCACCGCGGCATTGAGGGTCAAGATCGCCGCGAACTTCAAGCCAGTCTATTCCTTTGGCATAAGGCACATGCATCCTGCCATAGCCCCAATGATTGACCGCTCGGCATTCATAGGCGGCTGCGACGGGGTGAGCGGCGTTCTCGGGGCGGAGATGATAGGTGAAAAGCCCGTTGGAACGATGCCTCACGCGCTGATTCTTACCGTAGGTGACCAGGTGAAGGCCTGGAAGTACTTCGACGAGGTCGTCGAGCCGGAGGTGCCAAGGACAGCGCTGGTTGACACCATCTGCGACGAGAAGGTTGAGGCTCTGATGGCAGCTGAAGCCTTAGGAGAACGCCTGACCGCGGTGAGGCTCGACACGCCCGGCTCGAGGAGGGGCAACTTCAGGAGGATAATCGAAGAGGTCCGCTGGGAGCTCGACCTAAGGGGTTACGAGCACGTTAAAATCTTCGTCAGTGGAGGCCTAAACGAGGAGAGCATAAGGGAGATAGTGGACATCGCAGATGCTTTTGGCGTTGGCTCGTCCATAGCCAGTGCGAAACCTATAGACTTCTCCCTTGACATAGTCGAGATCGAAGGAAAGCCTTTCACCAAGCGTGGCAAGCTCAGCGGAAGGAAGCAGATATACCGCTGTGAGAACGGCCATTACCACAGGGTTTCAGCAGATAAAAAGCTGGAAAGATGTCCAGTCTGTGGGGCGAAAGTCGAGCCGCTCTTAAAGCCGCTCATTGAAAACGGTGAAATAGTGGCAGAACTTCCAAAGGCGACGGAGATAAGGGAGTACGTCCTGGAGCAGGCTAAAAAATTCAAGCTGAGCCTTGAATGACCTTCCAAACCTTTTCTATTTAATGGTTCGAGGGGAAAGAATATGGGATTCCAGTTGGCCCATAACTGATACGGAATTTGTGTTTCTGCTGGCGTTCTTCCTTTTTATGTTCATTGTTCTGACACTGATGGAAAACGGGCGAGTTTTCATGCTATATCCTCCTCAACCAAGTGCTTACAATAATGTCTCAAGAACTGTCAGAAGGGCTACGGAAGAGGGAAGAACAGGAAAGGAATAATGAACAATGAGAGGAAAAAGAAGAGGCCTTCAGGCCTCCTCAATTATAATAGCGCTGACTGGACAGGCCTCAGCGGCCTCCTGGGCGCAGTTGTAGAGGCTCTCGTCCTCAATAACCTCGACAATAGCCACTGCCTTGCCCTCGTCGTTCATCTCGAAGACGTCCGGGCAGAGGCTGGCACAGATAGCATCTCCGATACAAACGTCCTGGTCAACCTTAACCTTCCACGCCATGGAGCATCACCGCAGTTAGATGAACCTCGGCGAATATAAACTTTTCGTCGAGGAAAAGGACTCCAAACGACGAAAATTCGTGGAAGAAGGAGAAAAATCGAACCCCCATGCACAGAGAGGGGCAGGATGGGTCAATAGAGCCCGAGCTTCTTCTTGTACTCATCGCTTATCCTATCTGGCGTCCACGGCGGGTCGAAAGTGAGCTCGATCTCGGCGTCCTTAACCCCCGGAATCTCGAGTATCTTGTCCTCCACGGCCCTGAGAATCCACATCGTCAGCGGACAACCGGGAGTGGTCATCGTCATCTTGACGTAGACTGTCTTGTCTGGCATTATGTCAAGCTCGTATATGAGGCCAAGATTGACAACGTCGATGCCTATCTCGGGGTCTATGACTTCCTTAAGCCTCTCAAGTATCATCTCTCTTGTTACTTCGACATTGTCGTCAACCTGCTTGTCCCTCTCGCGGTTTATCGTGATCGTACCAATTCCCTCGATTCTCTGAAGCTCGGCGTTGAGCCTTATGAGGACATCGTCTATGTTTGGCGTGTCCTTTGCAAGGGTAATCGTCACGGAACCATCCTCACCGATTTCAAGTCCCTTAACGTACTTCTCATCAACCACCGCTTTAACCTTCTCCATTACCTCTTCCTTGGTTACCATAATTCACCACCTGAACGAAGTTCAAGATGACAAATTTAAACCTTTTGGGTCAGAAATGAGTAGTCAGCGGGATAGGATGTCGAATATCAATGTCTCCGCTATTTCAGGGGTTATGGCCCTGGCTCTGAGCTCACGGAGAACCCTTTGAATTGAGAAGCGCTTCACACTTGGGGCTTTTCTGAAGGTTTCCCACAGGAGAGGACAGCCAAACTTAAGGTCGTACTTCCCGCCAATCAGCTCGATTATCTCGGCCTTGTCAAGGGCAAGAAAAGCAGGGAGGTTCAGCGTTACCATGTCTCCGTTTTTGTAGATGGAAATAAGGCCAGAGCTCAGCAAGTCGCCGCTGGCTACGATTTTGGCACCTATCTCTCTCGCGTAGTCCTCGACGGCCTTTATGACCATCGAATGACACCGGCCGCAGATTGGGGCACCCTTGTTCATCTGCTCAGTCATCGCCTCAAGATAACCAGGAATTTCAACAAAAACCGCGCCGTAGCTTTTAGCCTTGTCTACAACCTTCTCGTTCATTTGGGGGAGCTTTGCCGTAACGGGGACAACTTCGAAGCCGGCCCAGCGGAGGATTTTGAGAGTTGAGGTGCTGTCAGAGCCGGCAGAGAAAGCCAGGGCTATTTTTTCACCAACGGGTGAGCGGTCGAAGTCTTTACCTGTTAGACGGTACTCCAGGAGGGCCCTGAGACGGGAGTAGGCCCTCTCGCTAATGTAAGGCCTAACCTGCTCAAGGGCCTCGCGGTTGTATTCGAGGCGATAGCGCTTGACGAAGTCATCTTCAACAATCCTCAGCATCAGAGAAGCGAAAGTTGGAGGACTTATTAACCTTACTCTGCGTGGAAAACATTTAAAAGCGCCTCACCTTAACCCCGTTCACGAACCAAAATCCTTCTGGAGGTGCTTGAAATGAGGGAGATAGTTGAGAGGGTTAAGGAGAAGACGAGCATTCCCGTTTACGAGAGGACGATTGAGAACGTTCTGAGCGCGGTTCTCGCGAGCAGCGATGTCTGGCGCATAGTTGACCTCAGCGAGGAGCCGCTTCCGCTGGTCGTCGCGGTGATAACGGCCCTCCACGAGCTCGGCTACATCGCTTTCGAGGAGAACGGCGTGAGGCTCACCGCCAAGGGCAAGGAGCTGGTGGAAAAGTATGGAATCGGATCGAGAAAGGACTACACCTGCTCCCACTGCGAGGGCAAGACCGTCGAGCTCGACGCCTTCAGCGATCTGCTCGAGCAGTTCAAGGAGATTGTCAAGGACAGGCCCCAGCCGCTCCACGACTTCGACCAGGCCTACGTTACGCCAGAGACCACCGTGGCGAGGATTGCCCTGATGCACACGAGGGGCGACCTTGAGAACAAGGAGGTCTTTGTCCTGGGTGATGACGACCTCACCAGTGTTGCCCTGATGCTCAGCGGCCTTCCGAAAAGGATAGCCGTCCTCGACATCGACGAGAGGCTCGTTAAGTTCATCGAGAAGGTCGCCGATGAGATAGGCTTCAGCAACATCGAGATGTTCACCTTCGACCTTAGGGAGCCGCTTCCAGACTACGCCCTCCACAAGTTCGACACCTTCATCACCGATCCGCCTGAGACTGTTGATGCCATAAGGGCCTTCGTCGGCAGGGGAATCGCCACCCTCAAGGGCCCCGGTTGCGCTGGCTACTTCGGCATAACCAGACGCGAGAGCTCTCTCGACAAGTGGCGCGATATACAGAGGGTTCTCCTCAACGAGTTCAACGTCGTCATAACGGACATCATCAGGAACTTCAACGAGTACGTCAACTGGGGCTACGAGGAGGAGACCAGGGCCTGGAAGCTCCTTCCGATTAAGGTCAAGCCGTCCTACAACTGGTACAAGAGCTACATGTTCAGGATTCAGACCCTGGAAGGCTCAAAGGGCTACGAGGAAAAAATAGAGAACTGGGACATCTACAACGACGAGGAAGCCTCGACCACATGAAGGTTGAAGGCCTCATAGAATGCGTGAGGCAAAAGCTCGGCCGGGTTCCCAGCCTCCACTCTTTAATTCTCTTTGGCTCGCTGGTTAGGGGCGACTTCATTCCCGGAACGAGCGACGTTGACTTCTTCGCGGTTCTTGAAGATGGCGCTGATCCAGAGAGTATTATTGAAAAGATAAAACCAACCCTTGAGGAGTGCTCAGCCTTTCTTAACCCTGTGGAGGTCGACCTCGCGTGGGAGTGGCTCCCGAACCTCCGCGATCCCCTGCACCTTGGCTATCCCTTCAAGTTCCTGACCGTTTACCAGCAAGACTTCAGGGTGAACCACGTTGTCATCTTTGGCGAGGATGTAGTTGGTCTCCTCCCGGAGTACAGGCTCGATGGAATCATGATTGAACGCCTCGAAAGGACGCTTCAGCGGTTGGAGGGGCTGAATAGAAAGATGCTTCACATAACCGCTGGAGAAACGGCTCGGCTACTGGCATTTATCCATGGCTCTGGCCTGGAGAAGGACGATGTTCTTGAAACCCTCAGAAAAATCGGCGATGAATGGGCAGTAAGGGTATACGAGGCCTATCTCAACGGGAGAAGGATGAATTTTGAGGAAGAGTTCCTGAAGGAGTTCGTGAGGTCACGAGTAGAGCTCATCAAAAAGAAAATTGAAGAGGGCTCACTTCTTTTGCGGCTTTAATCTCTTCTCTTTCCCGTGCCTCCAAACGACGAAACCGGCAAGGAAGAGGAGAATCACCCCTGCAGTTATGTAAAGGTAAGCCTCCTCTGCTGCCCTCCATGGATCACCTGCCCTGAATCCCGAGACACTGAAGGCTTGAACAGTCAGCGGGCTCATGGAGGGGTAGATTGTAACGTAGCCATCCAGCCCGGCGATGTTCGCTGTTCCAGTGCTGTTCCCGATGTATCTGCCATCCTGTATCAGCAGGAATGTCGCGTTGGTCAGCACCACCATGTCCCCAGCAATATCAACGTCCGGAATGTCAGCGTAGAGGGACTCTCTGAGGAATTGAACGCCCTTCGCATATGTTTCCGAGTCCTTGATGCCGGTCTCTTCCAGCGCCCAGAGTACAGTAGCCGTCGACTTCAGCCCGCTTGGGGCACCGTAATTGTAGCCCCAACCACCATTGGGATTCTGGTGGGCCTCGATTATTGAAAGGGTTCTGTTGAACGCCTCATCCATGTCAAAAAGGCGGAAGTCTATCAGCGCATAGGCGTAGTAGTAGTTGGGATAACTATCGGTGAGGCTCTCTTCAAGAAAGTTGAGGCTCTCCGTGTAGTTGAAGTCCACTCCAAGGCTCCTGAGAACCCACACCACGTAAGCGGTGTTGTAGAACTCCTTCCAGACCCCGTTTTGCTGGTGAGAGAGAAGATAATCGACCTCCGAGTCGTAGGGCTGTCCCATGAGGGCCTTGAGCCTTGCTAATTCGGCCACCATCCAGGGAAGGAGCTTATCGTAGTCGAGACCGCTCAGGTTTGCTTCCATCCCGCAGGCCAGGAAATACTTGGCGAGAACGACTCTATCCCATTCCTCTTGGGGAATTACCAGCCTCATGTAATGGCAGGCAGGGGGTTTCAGGTCATCAAAGCCCTGGACCTGCGACACTTCAAGGAGTTCTGGTGGGGAATAGCGGAGCCTCCCCCAGAAGCCGAAGTGCTGGTCACTGAGAAGTGCATCGCGATAGGCCTCATTCCCAGTGGCGTAGAGAAGGAGAGCATTTGCCAGAACGGTCTTGAACTCGCCCTCGGTCTCAACTTTCTCTCCAAGATAGGCAAGGGCGA
Source organism: Thermococcus sp. LS1 (assembly GCF_012027395.1). Taxonomy (NCBI): domain Archaea; kingdom Methanobacteriati; phylum Methanobacteriota; class Thermococci; order Thermococcales; family Thermococcaceae; genus Thermococcus; species Thermococcus sp. LS1. The sequence goes on along the minus strand of NZ_SNUJ01000001.1, from coordinate 142,912 downwards.
AGTACTTGTAAGCGAGCATCTCTCCATCAACACTGAGCTCCTTCAGCGATTCTACATCCCTTAGGGCGAGGTAGCCGAAGATGGCTTCCTCCTCGTTTTTCGGCGGGTTGGCTTTCAGCCAGCCGAGTCCCCGGCTTATCGCTTCCGAGACATCGAGGGTTCCGAAGCGGCTTTTTTGATACTCATTGAGGGCTAAAACGGAGAGTGCTGTATCGATGTAGTCGCCAAAGGAGCCATCGGGGCTCTGGACGTAAATCAGCCAGTAAGCTGCACCGTCTATGGTGTATCCATAGCGCCCCTCGGCTATACTTTCACCGCGGATGAGGGCCATCAGGGCCAGTGCGGTGTATTTTGCCTCGGGCTTCTCGCCGTACTTCCAGCCCCAAGAATCCTCGGGGCTCTTAAGCTGATTCAACCACTCACAACCCTCAAGGACGTGAGCGTAATCCCCAACCTTGTAGAGGGCCAGAACAGCGAAAGCAGTCTCGCTCACGGTGGGGGTGTATACATAGGGCACCTCGCGGGCCGAAACGAACGGCACGAGAAGAAGCAGCACCAGCGCTATTGAAACTATCCTTCTCATCTCACCACCCCAACAAAAGTGGAAAGGGGAAATAAAAAGATTCAGCCGTAGTAGACCTTAACATCGAGCTGATAGCTGGCCCAGCTGTAGGTGTCATAGGCGTAAACGAGGAACTTCCAGTCTCCTGGAATCGGGTTGGCGTACTCGACGTGCTCGTAGCTGTCGTAGCTTTCAGAGCGGTCGACGAGGTTGCCGTTCGGGTCGTAGAGGTAGAGGTCAAGGTCGTGGTAGTTGGTGTTGAAGGTGAGATCTCCAGTAATCAGGGTAGCGCCGCTGTTGACGGTCATGGTGAAGCTGTCGCTCTTGTCGTAGTAGTCGTGGACATAGCCGGTGAAGGTCTGCTCATCGACGGTTGGGGTGGGAGTCGGCTCTGGAGCCGGCTCGGTTCCAGTGTCAGCGCTGAGGGTCGTTCCTTCAGCGAGAACCTCGACCTGGTAGTTGGCGGCGCCGCTGTAGCTGACGACCTTGACGCTCCAGGTTCCGGCGACCGGGTTGTTGTAGCCGACCTTTTCGAAGCCGTAGTAGGCGCTGTAGGAGTAGTCGACCTGGTTGCCGTTCGGGTCGTAGAGGTAGAGGTCAAGGTCGCTCGAGGCGGTGTCCCAGGTGAGGAAGGCCACTATCCTGCTTCCGCCGCTTCCAACGGTGAAGGTGTGGGTGGCGCTTCCCTTGTCGGCGACGTAGCCGCTGAAGTAGAGCTTGGCGTCGTTGTCGTAGTTGGCAGCGAGGTAAACGTTAACCCTACCGGCACCATAGGCTATGTCAGCTATCTCACTTGGAGCCACTATCTCGGCGGTGACCATAAGGGCGTGCTTTATCTTGTCGTTGGTCCAGTCTGGGTGGGCCTGGAGGAGGAGCGCGGCTATACCGGCGACGTGCGGGGTAGCCATTGAAGTTCCAGGAGCTGCAACGTAGTAGTCACCAACGAGCTGGTCAGTGAGCTGAGTGCCGCTGGCACGGGCGGCTATAATCCAGTTGCCTGGGGCGACAACTTCTGGTTTGAGTCTGCCGTCAGCGGTTGGACCCCTGCTTGAGAAGTCAGTTATGACGTCGTACTTGTCAACGGCTCCAACGGTTATGACCTTGCTAGCGGCTGCAGGTGAGCCTATGGTGTACTTGTCAGGACCACTGTTTCCAGCGGCGACACAGACGACAAGGCCCGCATCCCAGGCATTGTTGACAGCCTGGCTGAGGGAGTCCGTACCGTCGGAACTCTGGCTCGAACCGAGGGAGAGGTTGATGACCTTTATTCCATACTTGTCCTTGTTCTGGACAACCCAATCGATACCGGCTATGATGTCAGAGGTGCTTCCAGAGCCATCCGCACCGAGAACCTTAACGCCAACGAGCTTGGCACCCGGAGCCATTCCCTTATACTGGCCGTTACTGGCTGCACCAGTTCCAGCGGCTATGCTGGCCACGTGAGTGCCGTGTCCCTGGTCGTCATAGGGGGTGGTCTTACCGTTAACAACGTCATACCAACCGACTATCTTACCTTGGAGGTCGGGATGGGAGCCATCAATACCAGTGTCAATTATGGCAATCGTTATTCCAGAGCCGTCATAGCCAAGATTCCAGAGGTTGGTTGCCTGAACCTGAGCAGCGGACTCGTCAAGACCCTCAAGCTCAACGGCAACCTTAACCTGATAGTCATCCTGGATGAACTCTATTCCTGGAACGGAAGTGCTGCGGGAAAGTGTGAAGAGACCGCTCCTGTACAGGCCGGCAAGCATCTTAACGTCCTTGACTTTGATGTCTATGGCAACAGCGGGTATTATCTTGTAGTTGTACTTTATATTCCCAAGCCTCTTCAGAATCGGCAGGGCGCGCTCCTTGCTTGCCTGGTCTTTGAACATTATAATCGTGCTTATGCTCTGGTCATCATTCATTCCCTGGATCTTCTTGAACAGTGATGGCTTGAGGAGGCCGTAGTTCTTCTCGAGGGTCGGCATGTTGCTGGTGTTCACAATCTTGGTCGGTGTTGCCACAACCAGACCGATCATCAAACTGGCAAGGAAAACTGCAAACACTACTACCTTCCAACCCTTCATTCATGTACACCCCTTGTTAGATTTTAGCTTATTGAACCATCTGGGTACTCTACCCGTCATCAGGGCACTCCTCTGGACATCTACCGTATAAATCTTTCGATTTTAAAGCGTATTATTACATATGACCAGGATGACTGGGCGATTTTAGTTGTTTTACGTAAACTCAAAACACAACGAATTGTAAGTTATGTGGATGGAAAATTAACAGATCACCCACAACATGGAACAATGTAGCACGATATGCACACGCCTCTGCAAGAACCTCAGAATATTGATGAAACAACAATTAAAGAAAAGACAAGAGAATTCAGAACTCGTCCAGGCCGAGCTCCTTGAGCTTCTCCTCGGGGATTCTTCCATCCTCGGTCCAGCCGCGGAGTGCATAGTACCTTGGAAGCATCTCCTTGAGCCTGACGACCCTTCCCTTGTTCGGGCCCTGCTTGACGGGCTCCTCGAGGAGCCTCTTGGGCAGGGTGTCCTCCTTGAGCGGGTCGAGGCCGGCCTTGAGGTTGAAGAGCCTCTCTGCGTTCCAGATGCGCTCTCCAATCTTGAGGTACTCCTCGGTAGTGAGGTCCCATCCAAGGGCTGCATTAAGCATGTCGCGGTAGTCGTCCGCACCAAGTCCGAAGGTTGTGAATAAACACAGACCCGCGGCGTCTATCAACGCGGTAAGGTCCTGGAAGATTATGACCATCTTAACCTTCTCGTCGCTGATGTCGTGCGGATCCATCTTGTATGGGTAGCCAAGTATCTCCGGACTTATCATGTACTGCTTAATGTGGCAGCCGCCACGGTTGTTGGTAGCGTAACCAAGGCCATGGCCCTCTGCACCCCTCGGGTCGTAGGCCGGAAGCTCCTGCTTCTTGACGCCCATGAAGTACTCGGTGCCGTTGTACATCTCGGCAAGCCTGTAGCCACCCTCGGCGAGCTTGTCACCGAAGCCCTCTCTCCTGGCTATCTTCTCGATGTAGTAGTGCAGAACCTCGGTGTTGCCCCACCTGAAGGGCGGAGCCTCCTCGCCGAGATCCTCAGGCTTGATGAGGCCCTTCTCGAAGAGCTCCATGGCAGTGGCAAGGGTTCCACCGGTTGAGATGGTGTCCATACCGAGATCGTCTATCAAGTGGTTGGCCTCTATGATGCTTGCCAGGTCGTTTATTCCGAGGTGCGCTCCGAGCGCCCAGATGCTCTCGTACTCAGGACCTTCGGTGACGCCGACGGTTGGAAGCTTGTTGACCCTTCCACAGCCGATCGGACAGGCGTAACAGGGCTTGTTCCTGATGAGATATTTGGCGGTCATAGCCTCACCGCTCTGCTCTTCGGCGTACTCAAACTGGCTGTCCTGGAAGTTCCTGGTCGGATAGAGGCCGTTCTGGTTGATTATGTTGACAAGAACTGCTGTACCGTACTTCGGCAGTCCGCCGCCGGCAGTCGGATCGTTCCTGAGCTTGTCTGTCTTCTCCTTCACCACGCTGGTGAACTTGGCCCTGTCGGCGACCTCAACTCTCTTGTGGCCGCGAACAACTATCGCCTTGAGGTTCTTGCTTCCCATGACGGCTCCAACGCCACCCCTTCCGGCTGCCCTGTGCTCGTCGTTCATTACCGCAGCGAAGCGGACGAGGTTCTCACCTGCCGGGCCTATTGAGGCGATGCGAACCCTCTTGTCGCCGACTTCTTCCCTGAGTTTCTCTTCGGTCTCGCTCACGAGCTTGCCCCAGAGGTGGCTTGCATCCCTTATTTCAACCTGGTCGTCGTTTATGTATATGTAAACCGGGTGGTCAGCCTTGCCCTCGACTATTATAGCGTCCCAGCCAGCGAACTTCAGCTCGGCTCCGAAGAAGCCACCGGAGTTTGCCATGGCTATATAGCCAGTCAGTGGGCTCTTGGTTATAACCATGTATCTGCCGCCAGTTGGGGCAGTGGTTCCAGTCAACGGGCCGGTGGCGTATATTATTTTGTTTTCAGGGCTGAATGGGTCAACCGTTGGGTCTATCTCCTTCAGGAGGTAGTAGATACCAAATCCTCTGGTTCCAAGCCACTTCTGGGCAAACTTCTCGTCGAACTTCTCTTCACTGATTTTGCCTGTGCTTAGGTTAACCCTCAAAATTCTTCCCCAGTATGCAAACATGCTTCGATGCCCCCCAGTTGTTGTCGGAAACATTTTTGTACACTATTGCTAATAAACTTGACGAAAGCAAAATAAGGAAACACAAATGTATCAAGCAAGTGGATTTGTTTAACAAAAAAAATTGTTTAACAAAAAAGTTGAGACCATTTCCGAACAACTAAGTTGGAAAACCACACCCTGTTTTCGAGGAAAATTAAAAATAGTCGAGCTACCAAAAGCCCTTCATACCCTTTTCGGGTATTGGGCAGAGGACTATGCGCCTGGACCATAGACAGTCCGCGCAGCTCGGGCTGTTGCCCCAGCAGTCGGAGTTTGTATCCCGGACAAAGGAGCAGGATTCATTGAGCGGACAGTCAGTGCAGCTTGGATATAGAGAGTTCTTAACGACGAATCTGAACCAACTGTACTCCCTACTCGTCCAAATGTCCGCTAGGCTCTTCTCCCGAACATTGCCGAAGGAGTAAGCGGTGACTATTTTCTCCCTGCCGAAGACTATCTCGGGATATGTGTGCAAGAAGCGGTAGCAGGGAGCTACCTCACCATCCCACCTTACTACGGCCACTTTCTTATCAATGAACTCACAGTGCCGTTCTGTCCTCAGGGAGAACTCTGCTATCTTCTGTAGATAGCCATGGTAGATGGCTTGGAGCTTGTCAACTATCGGCTTCATGTCCACGCTACCATCATAGACTATCATATCAGCATGCTCCGTGTTTATTGGAATGATGTTTGAGATGAGTAGCGTATCGACACCCAGAGAGCCAACGTAGTGCGCTATCTTGGGTAGCTCCTTGTAGTTCTCCTTTGTCGCCACGACCTCAACGCCTATGTGGGGAACGTCCCTTCCCAGCTTTTTCTTGGCCTCCTGAATCTTCCTGATGCGGGATCCGGTGTAGTCTGGCTTTATATGTCCAATGTCGGCTGGCTGCGTCGGTACGGAATCGATCGAGAAGTATATCAAGTCAACCCCAAGCTTCACAAGCTCCTCTATTCGCTTGTCCGTAAGGAGGAATCCGTTGGTGCTTATGCCGAGGGCAAAGCCGCGTCTCTTCACTTCCCTGACCATGTCCATGAAGCGGGGGTGAACCGTTGGCTCGCCTATGCCACCAAAGTAAATCATCTCCAGCTCTGGAAGCTCCTCTGCATCATCGAGTATCTTGATGAAGAGATCCCAGTCCATGTCACCTTCGTCGTCTTCCCAGTACTGCTTGAAGCACATCTCACAGCGGAGGTTGCAGCGGTTGGTTATCTCTATGTAGAGATATTTCAAATCGGGCTTCTTGGGGATTAGAACGAATGCACCATCAAGGTCGAACTTATGAGCGTCGTTCTCCAACTTAAATCACCTGGCTGCGAAATAAAACGGATATATTTATAACGTTTAGTGGACAAGTTTGGGCAACGGATTTTGCTTGTGCAATTTGATTCTTCAAACAAGCCTTTTAACTGATGTTGGACTTGACATGCTAACCTTGATGAAACTTTGCGCGGGCAAATAAACTTTGCATAGCAAAGTTTAATCAAAGAGCGCCCTTCTTATAAAACGCTAGGAGCATTGGCGTGCACTCTCTAAACCTCCACTAAAAGCGGGTTTGACTTCAAGAAGAGCCTTTCAAGTAGTTTGCTTTTTGTTCTGGCACCCGAAGGATGCCTCGAGGGGAGCAAACACTGTAAAACCGCCATTTAGAGAGTAAACCCCTTGAGAATTTGGCACTTCACAAAAGCACGCACTCTTTCCGCCAGCGCTTTGCGCCAGCAAAGGGCTGTTTTGGTGCGGGGGCGGGGATTTGAACCCCGGAACCCCTGCGGGACGGGACCCTAAATCCCGCGCCTTTGGCCAGGCTCGGCTACCCCCGCGCGGATGGAACTTCTTCCCCGCTCTTTAAAAACTTTGAGGGGCAAAGCTTATAAGGATGTAAAGGAAGCTTTACGTAAAGGAAACTTTACATGGTGGGAGCATGGAGCGCTGGAAGAGGAACGTTGCCGGCCTGCTCCTGGTGTTTGCACTCACCTATATCCTCTACCTCGTCTGGCTTTACGTGGAAAGTGGCGGGACGATGGTGGTGAGCTACGAGCTTCCGGAGAGCTGGTTCCCGCTTTTCGTTGGGGTCTTCACCTTTGGCGTGGCCTTCTTTGGAGGTTTTCTGCTGACGGCGGTAACCCGAGAGGATTTGATATCGAGGAGAAGTTTCCTGCCTCAGCTCCTAACTCTGAGTGTTCTCTTCGGCTTCCTCTCAGGAGTAATGGCCACGGCGATGAAGTCAAGCACGTCCAGGCCATTCCTTCTCGCGGTCTTCCTTCTCGGCGTGGCCCTCTGGATTACCTTTGCCCGCAGGCACTCGAAGGAAATCCAAGCTGAAGAACCGATAACGGACGAGAGGGAGGAGCTGATAGAGCTGAGGAGCAAGGCCCTTGTGAGCGATGCCATGATAACGCTCCTCGCGGTAGTGCTCATCGGAGACATCTTCGGCCTTTGGGAGTTGAATGAGACGCCCCTCTACTTCCTCCTCGCGACTTGGGGATTTGCTTACCTCGCTGGCCAACTCTACTACAGGAAGGTGATGTGAATGGGCTTTAGGGCCATCCACTTCGTTTTCCTATTTGTCACGATTTTCCTGATGAACTACTACTCAAGGACGAACACCTACCTGAGCTGGTTCTTCTTCACGCTGACGATAGCAGGAACGTGGCTCCTGATGAAGGCCTACGAGGCAAAGGTCGGGCCGGTGGAGGACGAGAGGACGAGACTGATAACTATGAAGAGCTTCTACCACGGTCTGCTCCTCGGCCTCGTTGTTCTCGGCTACGAGCTCATCTGGCTCGCCGGGCACGATTACGAAACGGCCGTCGTGTTCGTGAAGTGGCTTATGCTTCCCCTAATGGTCGGGATCCTGACTGCAATGATTCTAAAGGTTCGCTATGAGATGGTGATGTGAATGAACGAGCTTGCCCTCATCTCGTTGGTCTCAATCGCCGTTGGCGGAATTTTGGGATATTTTCTATCACGGGAGATCGTAACCAACATCGGCATCCCTCCTGACGAAAGGGCGGAGGAAATATCGAAGAGAGCAGCAATGAAAACGCTGGAGCTGGTTCTCTTAGTTACGGTTGTTTCCCTTTATTACTACGCGTTTGTTACCAAGAGCGAAGATTGCGCCAATGCGATGAGCCTGATCTTTGCGACGATTTTCTTTGGCAACATGGCCTTCAGGGCATACTATTCAAGAAAGATGTGAGGGAATGACTTATGAAGAACCGCCTCCGCGAGCTCAGGGAAGCCAGGGGACTAACCCAGGAGGAACTCGCTAAAGCCTTAGGCGTCACGAGGCAGACGATAATAGCGATAGAAAAGGGTAAGTACGATCCATCGCTTAAGCTTGCTTTCAAGATAGCGCGCTTTTTTGGAGTTCTCATTGAAGACATTTTCGTCTACGAGGGGGAGAGGGATGATAGTTGAGGTTGTGAACCTCGAGAAAGACTACGGAAAAGTGAAGGCCCTCAAGGGAATAAGCTTCGAGATTCCGGAGGGCGAAATCTTCGGTCTCATAGGGCCTAACGGCGCGGGAAAGAGTACTACGTTAAAGATACTCTCAACGCTCCTCAGACCAACGGCTGGAAAGGCGAGCATAGCAGGCTACGACGTTGTCAAGGACGCCTCAAAGGTCAGAGAGTTCATAAGCTACCTGCCGGAGGAAGCTGGCGCCTACAAGAACCTCACGGGTTACGAATATCTCGAGTTCATGGCGAGGCTCTACGCTAAGGGAGGGAGGAACTTTGAGGAGATGCTGGAGCTCGGCGTTAAGCTGAGCGACTTGGGGGACAGGCTCTATGACAAAGTCTCGACGTATTCCAAAGGGATGACAAGGAAGCTCCTTATAGCGAGGGCACTGATGGTGAAGCCCAAGCTGGCAATTCTTGACGAGCCCGCAAGCGGCCTTGATATAGTCAACGCTTACACCATAAGGAAGACCATCAGGGAGTTCGCGAGGAACGAGGGCGTTACGTTTCTCATCTCGAGTCACAACATGCTCGAAGTCGAGTACCTCTGCAACAGGGTTGCCCTCATCAATGAGGGCAGAATAGTCGACATGGGCACTCCGGCCGAGCTCAAGGAGAAGTACGGCGCTGAGAACCTCGAAGAGGTCTTCATGAGGGCTGTGGGGGCGGAAATCAATGAACCCGTTGGGGGTGAGGGCTCATGAGCGACTTCTGGGTGATGGCGAAGAAAGAACTCAGGAACCTCTTCAGGGACAGGAAGCTTATCTTCGGTCTTGTGGTCATACCTCTCATCCTGTTCCCGGTCATGGGCAAGGTGATAACCCTTGGGCTGGAGCAGGCACAGGGCGAGACGAAGGTCGCCATAGTGGACTTCGATGAGGGAGGGTACGGTGAAGTTCTGATAAAGGCCCTTGAGGTAACTCCAAACGTAACTGTCGCGGTCATCAACGCAACATCCCTGGATGAAGCCCTTCAGAAGGCAGTTCTGGAGAAGCAGAACGTTCTTGTGGTGATTCCTCCGGACTTTTCAACGAAGCTCGAAGGCAACGAGAAGGCCACTGTTCAAATTTACGGTATCTTCACGACAATCGGTGCGGGTATAAAGGAGAGCGTCAGTGAGGGCAGGATAAACGCCGTTATCGGAGTTCTAAGCGATGGAATAGCCCGGATAAAGATTGAGCAGCTCGGGGCTGGAAATCCAGACGCGATACTTCGGCCGATAGAGACAGAGAGCAAATCTGTCATCAGGGGTAAGATAGTTGACATCCCGCCGAGCATAGTCTCGAACGTCATAGCCTCACAGGCCTTCTCAATACCTATGATAGTCTTCCTTATGGTGATGGTCACCGCCCAGATGGCTGCCGGGGCGATGGCGGCCGAAAAGGAGAACAAAACCCTTGAGACGCTCCTGACCCTTCCCGTTGCCAGAACAAAGATAGTAGGTGCCAAGATCTTTGGAACCGCCGTCATGGGTCTGATGGCGGCGATAGCCTACATGATAGGAATGCGCAGCTACCTTGGCTCCTTCGGTCTGGGGGCGACGGGCATAACCCTCGAAGACATTGGTCTCAGCGTGACGCCGACGGGGATGCTCCTCTTCGCCCTCCTCGTCTTCCTGACCATAATCTTCTCCCTCAGCTTGGCGATGATACTCGCAATCTTCGCGGAAGACGTGCAGAGCGCCACAACGGTGGTGAGCGCAGTGATAATGCCCCTTGCCTTTCCCGCGTTCCTCCTTATGTACACGGACATCAGCGACCTGCCAGTGGCCATCAAGTATGTCCTGCTGGCGATTCCGTTCACACACCCGATAGTGGACTACCGCTACATCCTCCTTGGTGACTACGGTTCAGTATTTCTCAGCGTGGGGTATCTTGCCTTAATGGCCGGACTGACGCTCTACGTTACCGCGTGGATATTCTCAACGGAGAAGGTTATGACGGCAAAAATAAGCTGGGGAAGGAAGAAGATGGAGTGAGCCTTTCTTTTTATTCTATAGGTACTCCATCTTTTGTCCTCGGTGCGAGCCACTTCATGAGCCTCTGCGGATCTTTGGTGCGGATGATTATCGTTATCGGGCCTAGTGGGGATTCCTCGTTGAAGTTCACCACCCCAGCGTAAGCTGCCTGTTTGTTGACCTTTATGATTATCTCCTCGCCGAAGTAGCCCTCCTCGAGGAACGAGCGCGCTGTGTCGAGTATTGCCTGGCCGCGGAAGAGCTCGTAGAGCCTCTGAAGGGCTTTCTTGCTCCTGGTTTTTCCGGTCAAGATGATGTAGTCTCCTCTGTCGAATGCCTCGAACTCCAAATCCGGAATCAGATTCAGCATCGCCCTCTTGACCTTCTCTATATCCTCCGTCGGATAAACGTAAGCCTCAACCTCAACTTCCTCGAACATATTCCCACCGTCATCCACTCGACCCAAAGCTTATAAAGGCAACCCCCCTATTAATTAGGGTGGCCTAACGGTGTTAGACAACTTCACCGCGAACCTCGCCGAGTGGATGCTCGAGATCTCCGGGGGCAACATCCTGTGGGTCTCCTTCTATGCAGGCCTGTTTGTGGCTATCATGACTTCTCTCGGCGCGATGACGGCAATATTTGCCAAGAACATCCCTGAAAGGGGAGTTGACTTCAGCCTGAGCTTCGCGGCTGGAGTTATGATAGTCGCGAGCTTCACCAGCCTAATTCTCCCTGCTATAGAAAGCACCGGGAGCTTTGGGCCGGCTGGAATCGGAATAGCCCTTGGCATTCTCATGGTCTTTGTGATAGACCGCCTCATCCCCCATGAGCACATGGTCAAGGGCTACGAAGGCCCGAGAGATTTGAAAAATAGGCTCAGGAAGGTCTGGCTCCTCGTCCTTGCCCTCATAATCCACAACCTGCCAGAGGGATTAGCCATTGGTACTTCTCTCGTTTACAACCTTGAGGTTGGCCTAGTTACGGCCATAGCCATAGGCATCCAGGACTTCCCTGAAGGAACGGTCGTCTCGCTCCCTCTAGCTGTCATCCAGAAGAAGCGCCTCCAGCCGATTATGATCGGCGTTCTGAGCGGGTTGGCTGAAATGGCGATGGTGATCCTCGGAGCAGTCTTCTTCACGGCTTTTGCTTGGTCTCTGCCCTACGGCCTTGGGTTGGCAGGAGGAGCCATGCTTTACGTAACTGTGAAGGAGATGATTCCTGAGATATACAAGAGGGAAGAAAACGAGACGCTTGTAACTCTGGGCTTCTTTGTTGGATTCTACGTGATGCTCTTCCTCGACTCAATGCTCGGCTAAAATCTTCTCAACGAGCTCCTTAACTCTTCTCTCGTATTCTTCCTTCGGGCAGTCATTGACTATCATGTAGTCGGCCATTGCTATGACGTTTCCTATGCCGAACTTGAGCTCCTTCCAATCGCGCTCCTCGAAGTCCTCCCAGCTCTGCGGGTCGTCGTGTCTTCCCCTGGCTTTGAGCCTCTCGAAGCGCTGTCTCGGTGGTGTGTGGACGGCCACGATTATTATCTCCTCGTTTGGAAAGGCACTCCTGAATGTTCCCACCTCGTCGAGGGAGCGAACGCCGTCGATTACAACTGCTTTATTCTTTCTGAGGAGTTCCCGAACCTTCTCAACGGCGAGCTTTGCCACGGCGTTCTGGCCCAGCTCCTGCCTCAGGCGGATGCTGACCTTGGCGATGTTTTCCTTGGTCTTGGGCAGTCCGCGCTTCTCCGTTTCCTCTCTGACGATGTCCCCGAGAGAAACGCTCGGAAAGCCCCTTCTTTCAAACTCCCTCACAATCTTGCTCTTCCCGGAACCTGGCATTCCTGTCACGATGATTATCATAGTGCCCACGCCAAAGTAAAAGGCCGGGATTTAAAAATTTAATCCGCTCACTTCAGGAAGTCATCCAGGGTTCCCTTTCTCCTCTTTCTGTTTTCTTCGGTGCTCTTCTTCGAGGCTTTCGGGAGTTCGACGCCAAAGTGCCTGAACAATCCCTCTACGACCTTTAAGCCTATGCCCTCAACTGCCAGAAGCTCGCTCACTTTGGCTCTCATGATGTCCTCCGTTGTTCTAAAGCCGGCGTTGTAAAGCGCCCTCGCCCTCTTCCTTCCGATGTTGGGCAGTCTGACCAGCTCAAGAAGCTCCTCCCTGACGCCGTGCCTGAGCCTTAGATGCAGGTCGCGGAGGTAGTCCAGAACGTCTTTCTTTGGCTCGAACAGCTTGTAGAGCTCGATGAGCGAGTACATCAGCCAGTCGGCGAGCTCAAGGATTCTGTAAAGGTCACCGGGATCGATGTTGTATGTATCATAGATTCTCGTCTCGGGCACCTCGTTTATCCAGTCGAGGAGAATCTTGGCTGTTTTGACCTCGTTGAGAAAGCTCTGGAACCTGTAGTCCTCCCAGTAGGGGATGTTGACGTAGAGCTTCTCCTCCATCTCGTAGGCCATGTCAAGATAGTCCTCCATTTCCTTCCTGCGCGCGTTCAGTGTGCCCATGTCGGGCGTTGAAGCTATGAGCTGGAAGATTCCGAAAGGATTGGGGTTCTTTTCGAGCTTCGGGAAGGCGTCCTTGAACTTCTTGGCGGTAAGCGGGTCTATGTAGAGCTGGGAAGTCCTCCTGCCGAAGGGAAGGGCTATGAAGCGATCCTCAATGTCCATGTCTATGAACTCGTTCTCAATGAGGAAGTAGACTATCTCCTTGGCCTTCCACTCTAACTGAGACGTGTCGCTCCTTTGGTAGAAGTAGAAGGTCTTTTCGAGGAAGTTTATGAGTTCCCGGAAGTTTTCCACCCCGAAGTTGGTTATTAGGGCTAGAATCTGCCCCCTGAAGGCGGACTCATTGGCGAGCATGGAGAACAGCTTTTCAGGCTTTCCGAAGACGTATCTGTCCATCATCTTCTTGGGATCCTCGGTTCTCGCGACGATTATAGCCTCTCCAACCTTGTCGTACTTCGGCCTTCCCGCGCGCCCCATCATCTGCTGTATCTCGAGAACTGGGATGTCAACCCAGCCGAAGTTGGAGTAGCGCTTGGTGTCTCTTATGATAACGCGGAAGGCGGGGAGGTTTATCCCGGCGGAGTTGTGAACTATGAAGCCGACACTGTAGCTTTCGTCCCCCTCAACCTCAAGGTTGTAGACCTCGCCCTCGTAGAACTCCTCTTCAATGGAGCGGACTTTGAACAGGAGGTAGCCATTCCATATCATGTTTACGTTGTATGTCCTGTTGCCCTTCGGCGGAACCTCAAGACCGATTTCATCGAGCAAGGAATAGTAAGACTTCCCGCTTACTTTGACCTCGTACACGGGCTTTCTGGTCTTGCCAAGGCCCGGGCTTCTAACGCTCTTCTGAACCGAGGAGACGTAGCCCAGAGATGCTATGAGGAGCTGGAGCTGATAGGCCAAGGTCGGTGAAACGGTTGTATAACTTATGTAGTTCACCCTGTTTGCACCGTTCCTTCTGACGTAGCCGTCTCCCTCAATCAGCCCCCTTAGCAGCCCGAGCCGAATCTCGCGGCTTCTGTTGAGGAACAGAACTTCTGGCAGGTGCTTTTCATGGGCCTTACTCCCCACGTTCTCCCTGAGCCACTCGGCGAACCTCTTGTTGCAGAAGCGGACGGTTCTCCTGTTCCTCTGGTGGTCGGTTACGACGACGTTTGCGCGGGGAAAGTATTTTTTGATTGTCTCAATGAGGAACTCTGTCAGTTCTTCCTCGTGGGAGCCAATTGCAAACTGAATCACGCCGGTCTTAGTCGCGGAGCCCTCTGCAATCCACAGGCCGATTAGCCTCGCTGTCTCAAAGTTCAGAGGCAGGAACTCGGGCGTTCTACTGAGTGAAGGATGAAGTCTCTTGGTCTTCCCGAACTGGTTGGCAACATAGGTCTCCTTCCTTAGGGGAATCTTGTTGGCATCAACATTGGTCTCTGGGATTGGCTGAAGGAGCATGTACGAAATCTTCTCGTCCTTATTGTTCTCCACAAGCTCTTTGAGCTCCTGAGCAGTCATCCACTCCGGCCCTTCAAACTCCCACCATATAACCTGTGTGCCATCGGAGTAGTGGGACTTGTGGCGAATCCTCTTCACGACCCACACCATATGCTCGGGAGTCACCCTAACTGGAACCGTTCCTCTAGCCTTTATTATCAGCATCTTACCATTGTGAGGTCTTTTTAATGGTGTTATGACCTTTTTAAACCTGCCTTTGTGGGTTAGCACTTCGTCTCCGACTGTAAGCTCAGAGACCTTTTTGACACCGGTTTTTGTAATTACGTAGGTGTCGGGATGCATACACAAAGTCGGAGTAGCCGTTATTATCTTGATCAAGCCCTCTCTGAAGGCATCTTCTATCATCGTCCTTTCAGTTCTGCTCAAGCCGGCGTGGTGAAAGGCCACACCACCCCTCAAAGCCTTCTTGAGCTTCTCATTGGTGGGGTTGCTCTCAAGGGAATCAGCAAGCTCTTTGAGCCCTCTTTGCTCCGGCTTAGTCAGAAGCCTCGCTATCTTCGGGGCCAGGCTCACGGCTTCCTTCTCAGCGGAACGCCTTGTGTTGACGAAGACGAGGGCCTGCTTACCTCTTTTAACGGCGTCAATAGCCAAAGAGTTCCAGTTGGCTGGATACCTATCTATCTTCCCGTCCTCCCAGAAGAGTTCACCCTGTGCAAAAACTCCCTTTCTGAGCTGAACCGGCCGCCAGTCGCTCATGACGAGCTCGGCGTTGAGCCATTCGGCCAGTTCTTCAGCGTTTCCGACGGTGGCGCTCAGGGCCAGAATCTGAGCCCTGCCGAGCATATGGCTTAGAATCATCTCAAGCGTCGCTCCTCTGTCGTAAGAGCCTATGAGATGGACTTCATCCGCCACGACGAGCTTAACATCCTTAATCCAGCTCGAGCCGTGCCTCAAAAGCGAATCAAACTTTTCGGCAGTCGCGACGATTATGTCATACCTCCCGAGCCACTCGTCTGTGGAGTCGTAATCGCCGGTTGTGGCCGCAACGCGGAGGCCGAGGACTTCCCACTCCTTAAATTCACGGTACTTCTCCTCGGCCAGGGCCTTAAGGGGGACGAGATAGACTGCTTTACCCCCCTCACGCAGGAGTTTGTTAACCATCACTATCTCGGAAACGAGGGTCTTTCCGCTAGCCGTTGGAATGGCCAGGACTAGGTTTTTCCCTTCCAGCACTCCACTCCTCAGGGCTTCCGCCTGGGGAGGATAGAGCTCCTCTATGCCCCTTTCCAGGATGATCCTTTTTATCCTCTCGTCAACGGGAAGCTCTTCAACCCTCATGGTCAACCAGAAAAAATCGGCGGGGCGCTTTATAGGTTTTTGGTTTTAGCGGGAGAGCCTATCACTCGGCCCCTACGAAAAGCTTAAATGAGATGGTCGGCTAAATAAAAACGTAAAGCCTTTCCGCGGTGGTGAAAAATGGTTAGGTCGTACGTTTTATTGACAGTTGAGATTGGAAAAGTCGAGAGCGTCATAGAGGCCCTCAAGCAGATTCCTGGAGTTACCAAGGCCGACGCAGTTACGGGCCCCTATGATGCCATAGTTCATATAGAGGCCAAGGACCTCGGCGAGCTGACCAGAAAGATACTCCACGACATACACAACATCGATGGCGTCATCGACACTACCACTGCAATAGTCGTAGAAATGGAAGAGGAGGAGTGATTACCTCTTTTTCCTCTTGGATTTGGACTTCTTGTCTTTGGCCTTAGCCCGGGTTTTTCTGATTTCCCTGATCTTCTGACCTATCATCTTCAGGCTCTTGCCCTTGGGGTGCTTGCTCTCTATCCTGACCATGCCACGCCTTCTGTACTCCTCGTCGAGGCCGGCTAACCTTGGATTCAGCTTGTTCTCATCCAATTCGACAACTTTCATCCCGAGGCTCTCGGCTGCATCGACGATTTCCTGAATCGTTGGCCCATCAACGGCAAATTCCTTTCCAACGGTCCGCCCGTATCGCCTGCTGAGCCTTGCATCGAGCTCGTTGGGCCACACTACGAACTTTCTCATCTCTCCCACCTAAAAGGTTTAAAAGAGGAGCGGTTAAAAACCCTTTTGGTGAGCTGTATGGACACTTCCGTCTTTGAGAAACATCTCTTTGGGAAGGCCAACAGAGGAGACATGATTCTTGTGGAGTATCCATCAACATATCCTATAGAGGAGTTCTCGTGGAGCTTCCTGATTCCGGCACTTGTTGAGAGGGGTGGGGTTGTTATAGGCGACTTCTTTGGTATCGGTGATCTTATGTTCCGGAACTACACCCGCAAGGTGTCTGGTAAGGAGTACTCAAAGATAATCGAGCTCATCAAGGAAATCAAGATTGTCAAGATAGGCCCGGGTTCGGCCAGCTACGGTGAGGTGATAGAGGAAGTCGTGCCTGCCTATGACTCTCACAGCTTCCTGAAGAACTACCACACGGTCGTTAACAGGATGACGCACTGCCCCACCAAGCCGGAGTACTTCGTAACCTTTGGGCTGGCCCACTACGTCCACTTTGGGGGAGATGAGGCTGTGAAGGCAATACTCACGGGCATCAGCACCATTCCCCTGGAAGAGTGGGTTGGAATCCATTTCATCAACGTCGACATTTTAAGCAGGGAACACGTAGCGATGCTCGAGGAGATGGCCTCGATGGTTTTCTACATATCAAAAGATGGCCTGATAGTAAAGAAGGGCGGTGAGGCGTTTGATTCGGGAGGGGGATAAGGTACTGCTGATAGACAGGAGGGGGAAGAGGTACCTTGTAACGGTCTCAAATAGGGAGTTCCACACGGATTTGGGTATAATCAACCTTGGGGAGCTTCTCGATAAGAGCTATGGAGACACCCTGACCAGCCACAAGGGTGAGGAGTTCAAGATACTGAAGCCTGACATCAACGACATAATAGCCAAAATGAAACGAGGACCCCAGATAGTGCACCCCAAGGACGCGGGAATAATCATCGCCTACGCCGGAATCTCGCCGGGAGATACGGTTATAGAGGCTGGTGTCGGCAGTGGAGCGCTGACGATTTTCCTCGCGAACATCGTTGGCCCGGCCGGCAGGGTTATCAGCTACGAGGTAAGGGAAGACTTCGCCAGGATAGCGCAGAAGAACGTCGAGCTAGCCGGTTTCTCTGACAGGGTCACGATAAAGCTCAAGAACATCTACGAGGGCATCGATGAGGACTACGCCGACCACATCGTCCTCGACCTTCCACAGCCCGAGAATGTTCTCCCGCATGCCGTTGAAGTCCTCAGGCCCGGTGGTTACTTTGTTGCCTACACGCCGTGCATGAACCAGGTTCATCGCTTCTTCCAGGCCCTCCAGGAGTACAGGGAGCACTTCTACAAACCGAGGGTTGTGGAGGTCCTTGTCAGGGAGCACGAGGTCAAGAAGGAGTGCATGAGACCAAAAACAACGATGCTGGCGCACACAGGATACATAACATTCCTTAGAAAGCTCTAAGGGCCTTTTCTCCTTTTCCAATATGCGTACAGTTTAAGCTCGTTTCTTGGACGTTCGAATTTTCAAACTTTGGGGGTATAATCGAGTCATTTTGGCATTTCGGACTCGTTCTTCGAAATTCTTTTTCACTTTTAAACCTTTGGTTGACAACATATTTATAAACACTTTATATTGCAAACCTTTAGATGCCCAAGTTTGACCACGTGTACGGAGGTGTTCATTGTGTATAAAATCCTCGAGAAAAAGGAGATTGCCATGCGGAACACCTGGTATAAGGTTCACGCCCCCCATGTGGCCAGAAAGGTTCAGCCGGGGCAGTTCGTAATCGTTAGGGCCTTCGAGAACGGTGAGAGAATCCCCCTCACCCCCGTCATGTGGGATCGCGAAAAGGGCTGGATAGTCCTCGTGGTCTTCACTAGGGGAAGAACCACCATGAGAATGGCCGTTGAGCTCAAGGAAGGTGATGAGATACTCAACATTGCCGGTCCGCTTGGAAATCCCGTTCCGATGAAGAAGTTTGGGAAGATCCTCGCAATTGGGGCCTACACCGGAATAGTAGAGGTCTTCCCGATAGCAAAGGCTTGGCAGGAGCTTGGAAACGACGTTACGACCCTTAACGTTACCTTTGAACCGATGGTAGTTCTCAAAGGGGAGCTTGAGAAGGCAGTTTCAAGGCACCTAGTTGAGCCCGTTCCAATAGACCCGAACCTCGACTTCCCGGCGAACATGAGGAACGTCACCAAGAGGCTCATCGAGAAGGTCCGTGCGCTTCTTGAGAGCGAGGAGTGGGATCTCGTCTTCATGGTCGGCCCGGCGGGCGACCAGAGAGCGGTTTTCAACGTCGTTAAGGAGTTTGGAGTCCCAATGAAGGTCGACCTTCACCCAATCATGGTCGACGGAACCGGAATGTGCGGAGCCTGCCGAGTCACCGTTGGCGGCGAGGTTAAGTTTGCCTGTATAGATGGTCCGGAGTTCGATGCCTACCAGGTCGCGTGGGACGAGCTCATAGCGAGGAGCGGTTATTACACTGATCTGGAGGCGAGGGCCATGCAGGAGTACATGAAGGCTCTCCAGGGAGGTGAGCAGTGATGGCGGTTAAGAGAAAGCTCATTAAGGAGCGCGTTCCGACCCCGGAGAGGCCGCCGGAGGAGCGCATTAGGGATTTCGCCGAGGTCAATCTCGGATATACCTTCGAGCTGGCTGTTAAGGAGGCCGAGCGCTGCCTTCAGTGTCCATACAACTACGCGCCCTGTATCAAGGGCTGTCCCGTTCACATCGACATTCCGGGCTTTATAAGCAAGCTCGTTGAGTACCGCGACAACCCTGACAAGGCCGTTAAGGAGGCCCTCAACGTCATCTGGGCCTGCAACTCCCTGCCGGCGACCACCGGTCGTGTCTGCCCTCAGGAGGATCAGTGTGAGATGAACTGTGTTATGGGCAAGGTTGGTGACAAGATAAACATTGGCAAGCTCGAGAGGTTTGTCGCCGACTACGCGAGGGAGCACGGCATAGACGAGGAGCTTCTCTTTGAGATAGTACCCAAGATCGAGAAGAAGGGCCAGAAGGTTGCAATCATCGGAGCCGGTCCGGCCGGACTTACCGCCGCTGGCGAGCTGGCCAAGCTCGGCTACGACGTCACAATCTACGAGGCTCTCCACGAGGCCGGCGGAGTCCTCATGTATGGCATTCCAGAGTTCAGGCTGCCTAAGGAGATAGTCCAGAGCGAGATTGAAAAGCTCAAGAAGCTCGGTGTGAAAATCCTGACTGACCACATCGTCGGAAAGACCGTCACCATGGAAGAGCTGCTCGAGGAGTACGACGCCGTCTTCATTGGCTCAGGAGCTGGAACGCCGAGGTTCATCAACGCCCCAGGAATTAACCTCAACGGCATCTACTCGGCCAACGAGTTCCTGACCAGGGTCAACCTCATGAAGGCCTACAAGTTCCCGGAGTACGACACGCCCGTCAAAGTCGGCAAGCGCGTTATAGTTATTGGTGCCGGAAACACCGGAATGGACGCAGCGAGGAGCGCGAGGCGCTTCGGCGCCGAGGTCATCATCGCCTACCGCCGCGGTCCAGAGGATGTAAGCGCCCGTGTCGAGGAGGTCGAGCACGCCAAGGAGGAGGGCATCAAGTTCGAGTTCTTCCTCAACCCGGTCGAGTTCATAGGCGATGGCAGGGGCAACCTCAAGGCGGTTAAGTTCGAAAAGATGAAGCCGCTCGACGAGAAAGACAGCAGGGGCAAGAGGAAGATAGTCGGCACCGGCGAATACGTAACTCTCGAGGCTGACACGGTCATCATAGCCATAGGCAAGCACCCGAACAGGCTCATCGTCAACACGCCCGGCCTGAAGGTCGAGCGCGGTAAGATAGTCGTCGACGAGAACCTCATGACGAGCATTCCGGGAGTCTTCGCCGGCGGTGACGCGATAAGGGGCGAGGCAACGGTTATCCTCGCTATGGGTGACGGAAGGAGGGCCGCCAAGGCCATCCATGAGTATCTGACGAAGAAGAGGGAAGAGCAGAGAGAGAACGCCTGAGCTCTTTTCTCTGTTCTTCTCAACTTTCCTCTTACAACTACTGCCCCAGAAGTTGCGGCACCTTTATCAATTCCCTGGCGAATGAAACTCTGGCGATGACGAACTCCGGAGTGGCTGAATCGGGCATGCCATGATGAAGGGCATACTGGCCGAGCCGTCAGCCTTTTAACCCCTTGAAAAGAGGAAGAAACGAGCGATGAAGACCTCTAGGGTATCTGAGAAAAAGATGATGATGGTCAAAGCCTGAGCTCACTCCTCCATCTCCTCGATTTCCTCCAGTATCTCCTCGAACTTCTTGAAGTCCTCACTCTTTGCCAGGAGTGTAACGAACTCGTCTATTTCCTTCTTCTCCAAGAACGCCCCGGCCAGAAGCTTGCCCGTATAGCGGTTGTTCTTTATTTCCCAGAACATGTAGAACTCGGGGAAGTTTTCCTTGATCTTCCGGTAAGCAACGCCGTACTTGGAGTCCTTCAGCGGGTTCTGCTCGAGGTAGAAGTGGCCGGGCTCGAGCGCTATCATGTGAAGAATAGCGCCGCGTTTCGTCTTCACGAGTCTAACCTTAACGTCCCATTCCTTCAGAACCTTCATGGGGGATCACCGAAGAGAATAGGGCTGTAAGATACTTAAGCGTTCCGAAGCGAAAGGGAGAGAAAAGTTGAGGGCAATCAAAGGGACTTGAGATACTCCGCGTAAGCCTCGGCGTCCATGAGCTCCTTGAGTTCATCGTCGAGGTTGCTCGGCTTGAGCTTGGCTATCCAGTTCTCGTAGGGGTCCTCGTTAAGAACCTCGGGGCTGTCCTCAAGCTCCTCGTTGACCTCGACAACCTCGCCGCTGACCGGAGCGTAGACCTCGGAAACAGCCTTGACGCTCTCGAGCTCACAGAGAACGTCGCCCTTGCTGACTTCTTTACCGACCTCAGGGAGCTCGACGTAGGCAAGGTCACCGAGCTCCTTCTGGGCGTAGTCGCTTATTCCGACGAGAACAGTACCGTCCTCAAGAACCTGGACCCACTCGTGGTCCTTTGTGTAGTAAAGGCCCTCCTTGACCTTGTATTCACCGACCTCAATCATAAGCATCACCAAATTCCTCTAAAACCGCTCGAGATTTAAACCTTTCCATGACGGAACCCTCTCATGGCCGGCCGAGAAGGGCTCTGGGCGCAAAAATTCCCTATTTTTGGGGAGTTCTCCGAACGGATTTCACATTTCTGGGCATTCTCTTTGCATCTGCAAAACCGTTATAACTTCCCGCGCCATAGATTACAACATGAGCCGCATCCCCTTCTACCTCAAAGAGAGGCTCGAGAACCTCCGAGAGAGGGTTCTCCATGAGAGGTTTGAGGCGTCGAAGCTCCCAGTCTGGGAGCGAATAGTCCTCACCTGGGCCGCCCTGCTGGCATTTTGGGTGGTCATCTCTGCTGATCTCGAGCCGAGGAACCTCTCTCTGGGCGCGGCAGTTACCCTGATAATAGCCTCTTTCATGAGGGACCTGCTGACCGAGGACATAAGGCGGAGCGGCCACGTTCTGGAGAAGCTTCTCTACTTTGCCTTCCTCTACCTTCCGCAGTACCTCATCATAATGGCCTTCAGGCTCATAGAGAGCAACCTCAAGGTGGCTAAAAACGTGATCTTCTTGGACATCCACCCTGGCATAGTCAAGATAAAGACCGATCTGCACTCCGACACGGGTGTTACCATCTTGGCAAACTCCATAACCCTGACGCCGGGAACTCTAACCCTTGACGTCAGCAAGAAGCTCGGGGAAACTTACCTTTACGTCCACTGGATAGACCTCGAAACGCTCAACCGTGAGAAGGCTGGAGAGAAGATAAAGGGGGATATCGAGGAATGGCTCAAGAAAGTCTTCTGGTGAGTACCTTCTACCTGCTGGTCTTTACGGCGATACTGATAACCTACCGCGTGGTTAGGGGACCGACCCTTCCTGACAGGATAGTGGGGCTCAACACGATAACGACGAAGGTGGTGATGATAATAGCCATTGTATCGGTCATCAGGGAGGAGTACTACCTGATAGACCTCGCCATAGTCCTGCTCATGGTGAACGCCGTTGGGGGGTTAATTCTGGCTAAATACCTGGAGAGGAGGGCTGCTCATGATTGAGACGATACTCCTCCTGTTCGGTGGGGCGGTTATGCTCTTTGGCGCTTTGGGGATACTCCGCTTCCCCGACGTTTACACCCGCCTCCACGCGGCAACGAAGTGCGACACAGGCGGCGCGATGAGCATAATCTTAGCGCTCGTCCTCATGATGAACGCTCCGGCTCTGGTGAGGCTGAAGTTTCTCGTGCTGGCCTTCCTGATAGCGATGATAAACCCCATGGTCTCCCACGCCATAGCGCGCGGGGCCTACAAGTACGGCGTAAAGCCCAAAGTAGTGGTGGACATGTATGCTTGGGACAATCCTTGATGTCGTCTTCGTGGCCATGATAATACTCGCAGTGGCTGTTGTTGAGGAAAAGAACCTGGTTAATGCAGTTGTTAAGTACTCCCTCCTCAGTCTGCTTTTCATCTTGGCTTTATTCGAGCTCAGAGCCCCCGATGTTGCCCTCTCGGCCATAGTCGTCGGCGCGATAGTCATCGGAATATTCCTCTTCACGATAGAGGAGGTGACGAGGTGAGGAAGGCCGCTCTCCTGATAACTCTCGCACTGGCTGTTGTCCTCCTTAACTTGGACTACTCCCACTCCTTTGGCGGAAGCTATGCCTACTACGTTGAGAACTGGGATGAAATAGGGATACCCAACCTGGTCTCGGCCATCTTAGCTGGCTGGAGAGCCTATGACAGTCTCGGGGAGGCGAGCCTGCTCTTCACCGCCGTCATTGGCTTCTACCTGCTCATTGGAGGGAAGAAGAAGTGAAGATGAGCATCGTCGTGAGGACGACCACGAAGCTCGTCAGCCCCTTCCTCGTAACCTACGCGGCTTACCTTATGCTCTACGGCCATCTCAGCCCGGGAGGGGGTTTCCAGGGCGGTGTAATCCTCGCAGTGGCGGTAATACTCCTAATCACATCCCACGGCTATAAAAAAGTTCGCAGGAAATTCAAGTTCAACTGGGCTGGACTGATAGAAAGCTCCGCCGGAGCGTTCCTCGTGCTCCTCGGCGTTGCTGGCCTTGCCTTCGGGGCGTTCTACGCGAACTTCCTTCCAACGGAAGGAGGCATAATAGTTCCCTTCAACGTCATCGTCGGCCTCGAGGTCGGTGCGGCGTTCACGTTCGTATTCTACATCCTGCTGAGGTGGGTGGAAAGTGATTAGCCCGGAGCAGGCGGGAGTAGTAATCATGCTCATCGGAACCTACGGCCTGATGGCCAAAAAGGAGCCGATAAAGCTAGTGCTCTCCATCAACGTCGTCTCCCTTGGCCTGGTTCTCTTCTTCGTGGGGCTGGCATATTTGCCGGGAAAGGACGTCCCCATAATGCCCACGGATCCCGTTGACCCGCTCCCAGCGACGCTTATGCTCACTACCCTTGTAGTTGATGTCGCGATAACTTCCCTAGCCTTGGCAATTATAATGCGCATGCGGAGGGACGGGCTGTGATTTCGCTGATGGTAGCGTTTCCACTCCTCTTCGCCTTCTTTATCGTCCTGCTGGACACGCTGAGGGCAAAAAAGCAAGTGATTCAGATTCCCTTCCTGCTCGGTGCCCTCCTCCCTGCCGCGGTTCTCTTTATGGGTATCCCGGAGGGGGAGATAGTCGGCGGCTGGAACCGGATAAGCGGCATAGAGGTCGGGATAAGCGAACTAAGCATGCCATTCATTGTAGGGGAGCTCATACTCTTCGCCTTTGCGGCACTTTACTCAATCTCCTACTTTGACTTCAGGGACAAGAAAACGCCCAAGGCTTTAGCTTTGCTCCTGCTTCTCCACGCTGGCCTTCTGGGAGCGTTCATAGCCAGAGACCTCTTTAACTTCTACATCTACATGGAGATTGCATCTGTCTCGGCCTTCGCGCTCATAACCTTCTCAGACGAGCCGAACTCGAGGAGAGCTGCCTTCAAGTACCTCATGCTCTCACTTCTGGCTTCCTACTTCTTCGTCTTCGCCATAGGGCTGATATATATGGAAACTGGCTATCTAAACCTCAGCCTTATATCCGAGAACGCCGTCCCCTCGAGGGAGCTGAACGCGGCCGTTGGGATAGCCTTTGCCTCGCTGCTCCTGAAGGCGGGCATCTTTCCGCTTCACTCATGGCTTCCGGATGCCCACTCGAGCGCTCCCACCCCGGTCAGCGCGGTTCTCTCGGGGGCGGTGGTTAAAGCTCCCGCCTACGGCTTGATCCTCATGTTCTCGGCCCTTCCTGTAGGGGGAACCCTAAGAACCATCGCCATGGGTACGGGAATCGCTTCTATCTTCTTCGGCATAGGCATGGCACTCCTCCAGAGGGACGCGAAGAGGCTGCTCGCTTACCACACAGTCTCCCAGATGGGCTATGTGCTCCTTGGGATAGCGAGCCTCAACTTCCTCGGGGCAGCATACTACGCGCTGGCCCATTCCCTCTTCAAGGGTGGCCTCTTCCTGAGCGTTGGTGCTCTGGGAAGAAAAACCCGGGAGCTCGGGAAGTTCGGCTACAGGAACGCGCCCCTCATGGCGCTTTCCGTGGTCGTGCTCAGTCTGGCTATAGGCGGCGTTTCTCCCTTCGTAGGCTCCTACGCGAAGGGCTTGATCTCTTCTGGCCTCGATGGGGCGTGGAAGTACGTCCTCTACGCCGGAAGCGTCGGCACGCTGGTTTCCTTCACAAAGCTCAACTACCACCTGCTGAAGGGCACCTCCGAGGACATTAAAGCAGTCTGGAAGTTTTCCTCCATCTTCCTCGCCCTTGTCACCTTAGGCTCTGGGCTGTATTTAGGAGCCGTCTTTGATCCAAAGGACATCGTATACATAGTCCTAGCCATGGTTCTGTTCTTCCTTCTGAAGGCAGCGGGTATTTTCGAGAAGAGAGTTCACGTCGGCTTTGGAGAAATAGGAAAGGAGGTAAACGTCCTCACGGCGATTTTTATACTGGCAACTCTGGTATCGGTCCTACTCCAGGGGGCGTAGGACTACTTCCTTAACTTCCTTCAGCACCTCAAGTTCCCCTCTCAGCCCCTCCAGCGTGCCGCTCATTCCGCTCACGTCTATGACCGCAACTATCCCGGCCAGCTCTATGCCTTCAAGCTCCTCGGACTCGCTGAAGAGTATGTTCGCTCCGTGCTTCCCGAAGAGACCGCTTATCTTCGCCAGAACACCGGGCTTGTCTTCGACAATAAGCTCGACTTCCACGAGCCTCTTCCCTGGCAGGGCTATCCTTTCCATGTGCACCTCGTTGAGGTCCGTGTCAATCTCCAGAAGGAAGTAGGCACCTTCGACAAGACCGAGCTCATAGGCGTAATCGAGGGGTATCTCAACCTTTCCGTTCTCCTTTATTCGAACTATCTCGTAATGCCTCATGGGTAAAGCTCTCATTTAATTGATAAAAGCCTTGCCCAGCGGAAACATTATTAACCCAGCCGCCATAGGAAACCAACATGGAAATCATAGGGTACGTCTTTGTAATCATAGCCTTTGCAAGGCTTCTAGCTGAAGGCTTCGAGAGACTGGGTTATCCTGGCTTCCTCGGTGAAATAACCGCAGGTATGATACTCAGCGCCATTCTGCTGGAGATGCCGAGAGATCAGATGCTTCTGATGGCCGAGCTTGGTCTCTTTTTCCTGATGATTTCGGCTGGTCTTGAGGTGACGCCGGAGGAGCTCCACTACGCCGGCAGGATAACCCTGCCCCTCTATGTGCTCACGTATATTGCAATGTTTGTGGTGACCCTGCCCTTCACGAACTGGACGATAAGTTCGGACAACGTCATTGCAGCGGCGATACTGTCAATAGCGTCCGCTCCAATAGTGCTCCGCCTAAAGCGCTTCTTTGGTGAGGATTTCCTTCATGTTGCCCTCTCATACGCGGTCATAAGTGAAGTCATGAGCCTCTTCATAGTCTATATAATGGTTAGAATACACGAAAGCCCCGGGAACTACACTCCCATTGTGACCAGCATCCTCAAGGATGCGGTCTTCATTGGCGGCATCATGTACATCAACTACATCATAGGCATAAAGCAGAAAGTCTATATCATAAGGTTCCTGAGGAGGCTTAAGAGCGACGAGGCTGTATTTGGCCTGTTCATGGTGTTTTCCACATCCCTAGCGTTCATCAGCGAGGAGATTGGTATGCACTTCAGCATAGGCGGTTTCCTGGCCGGTCTCATGATGCACAGCGACCTCGTCGGAACTAAGCAGTACGAGAGGCTCACCACTATCGTGAGCGGAGTTACCTACGGCATCTTCGCTCCCATATTCTTTGCCTGGCGTGGCTTGAACTTTGAGACTGAGCTTTCCCTCATCGTGCTGGAGTTCTTCGTCGTGGTCTACGTCGTCAGGCTTGTCCTGTCAGCGGCTGTGGTCCGACACAAGGACGTTTCAACGTCCATCGTTAGGGGCGCTGGAATAGCAAGCTTCGGCGTCCTTGGCCTTCTCGTGGGTGAAATCGGTTACGTCTCGGGTGTTTTAAGCGAACACATGTACGCCATGGCCTCCCTGGCAAGCGTCCTTGGAATATTCACCTCTGCAACTCTGGGCAGAGTGGTGAATCACTACATAGCAAAACCGCAGAAAACAGCCGGTTAATTCCTCAAACCTTGCTCTCCCTTATATTTTGCCTAGAAAAGATTTTTTGAAGTTCTTTCCAATATAGCGAAACGTTTTTAAGTCCCCCACAGATTAGCGAGTGAGCGAATCCTCGCTTTAACGTATAACCGTCTAATCCGTGAGAAAGGAAAGGAGGAAGCTGAGATGAGCTGGACGACCCCGAAAAGAGCCTTTATAGGTGCTGCCACCGCAGAAGGCGGGACTAAACTTAACGCCTTCGATAACGCTCTCCTCAAGCTGGGCATAGGCAACGTCAACCTCGTCAAGCTGAGCAGCGTCATACCTGCTCACATCGAGTGGATCGACGAAGTCCACGACGTGCCAATAGGAATGCTGCTTCCGACCGTCTATGCGCACATCGAGAGCGATGAGCCCGGGATGACCATCAGCGCCGCGCTTGGCATAGGCATCAGTGAGGGCAACGAGGGTGGACTAATCTACGAGTACGCCGGATACTGCACCAAGGAAGAGGCCGAGGAAATGGTCAGGAAGATGGTCGAGGAAGGCTTCCGCGTCAGAGGCTGGAAGCTGAAGGAGTTCAAGGTCGCCTCGGCCGAAATAACCGTCAGGGACAAGCCGGCTGCGGCCATAGCCGCTGTCGTAATGTTCCCCTACTGAGGGTTTAGTTTTTAAGCCCTTTCCCTTCTTCAGCTTTTAGAGGTGGAAACTTATGGGATTTAACGAGCAGGAGAATGCATTCATCGAGTGGTATCCGAGGGGCTACGGAGTGGGCTTCAAGGTTAAGGAGAGGCTCTTTGAGACCCAGACTAAGTATCAGAGGCTCGAGCTCTACGAAACCGAAGGTTTCGGCAAACTCCTTGTCCTCGACGGGACGGTTCAGCTCGTCGAGATAGGTGAGGAAAGCTACCACGAGCCCCTCGTCCACCCCGTCATGCTCGCTCACCCTAATCCGAGAAGGGTGCTCATCATAGGTGGCGGCGACGGAGGAACGCTGAGAGAAGTGCTGAGGCACAAGACTGTGGAAAAAGCCATCATGGTCGAGATAGACGAGATGGTCATAGAGGTCTCCAAGATCTACATGAACGTCGCGAGGGGCGCCTTCGAGGACCCGAGGGCGGAAGTTATAGTCGGCGACGGCGTTGAGTACCTCAAAAACACGGATGAGAAGTTTGACGTCATCATTGTTGACTCAACGGATCCCGTTGGACCGGCAAAGATGCTCTTCAGCGAGGGATTCTTCAGAAACGCCTACGAGAAGCTCAACGATAACGGTCTGTACATCACCCAGGCAGGCAGTGTGTACCTATTCACCAACGAGCTGCTCGACGCCTACAGGGATATGAAGAAGGTCTTCGACGAGGTTCACTACTTCAGCTTCCCTGTCATAGGCTACGCATCTCCATGGAGCTTCCTCGTCGGAGTCAAGGGAGATATCGACTTCAGAAAGGTTGACCTTCAGCGCGCGAAGGAGCTTAAGCTCTACTACTACGATCCGGAGAGGCACGAGACCCTCTTCCAGATGCCAAAGTATGTGAGGGGGCTTCTGGAGAAGGTCTAACCCTTCTCCTTACTTCAATACCTTTTGGAGGTGATTAACCCGTGCTTAAGGCAATCTTCAAAAACACCAGAATCCTCGATGGAAGAGCGTTCGTTGGCATGGGCCTTCTTGGCCTAGCGATGAGTTTTTCCCGTAATCCCGATGTTTATGATGCGTTCATACTGGTTGTCTCGCTCCTCCTGTATGTTGCATATGCCTTCGCGATAAACAACTGTTTCGATGCCGATACCGATTCCCTCAACCCGGCCAAGTGGGATAAGAACCCGGTAGCCAGCGGTGAGCTGAGCTTCCGTGCTGGAGTCATATCCTCCACATTGATTATTCTCGTGGGAATTTTCCTCGCCAGCACCCTTGGCAGAGGCGAGTTCTGGATATACATTACAATGGTTGCCCTTGCAACGGTTTACTCAGCCCCACCGAGGCTCAAGGCCCGTCCGATAATCGACGTGCTCTCCCACGGAATATTCTTCGGGGTGTTGCCCTTCCTCTACGGGGCTTACTTCGATGGTATCCTCACGCGGGGGGAGATAACCATAGCCGTCGCGGTGCTCCTTTATTCCTTTGCCTTAGAGCTGAGAAACCACCTTGAGGACTACGAGAGCGACCTCAGGGCAGGCTTGAAAACCACGCCAATAGTCCTCGGCAGGGAAGCCTCAGAGACCCTCGTGGTGGTCTTCTCGGGCCTCTCACTGGTGCTCCTGCTCGCTTCCTTCAACTTCGCCCTCGGGGCACTGGGAGTGGCCGTTTACGGGTTCAGGGGCAACTACAGGCTTATGGACGCAGGAGTAGTCGCTTTGCTCATCACACACATGCTCGGGACGGTGGTGTGAATGAGGATCGCCCTCGTCAGTGACTGGTACTACCCCAAGGTTGGTGGTGTCGCCAGCCACATGCACCACCTTGCAATCCACCTCAGAGAGCGCGGTCATGAAGTGGCCATTGTTACCAACGACCTCGAGACCGGGAAGGAGGAGGAACTCGAAAGCCTCGGCATCGAGCTCGTTAAGGTTCCGGGGAGGGTAAGCCCTATACTTGGGATCAACATGAGCTACTCCCTCGCATCAAGTGAAGAGCTGGGTGAATTTTTGGAGGATTACGATGTCGTGCACTCCCACCACGCCTTTACACCTCTCGCGCTTAAGGCTGTTAAAGCCGGCAGAACCCTTGGGAAGGCGACCCTGCTGACGACCCACAGCATATCTTTTTCCCACGAATCGCGGCTCTGGGAAGCTCTCGGACTAACTATCCCTCTCTTCAGCAGGTATCTCCGCTATCCCCATGAGATAATAGCCGTCAGCAAGGCTGCGGAGGCGTTCATCAACCACTTCACGGACGTTCCTGTGAGGGTCATCCCGAACGGGGTGGACGATGAGATCTTCAAACCTTTGAGTAAGACGGAAAGGGAGCGCCTCAAGTCCGAACTCGGCATTGAAGGAAAGGTCGTCCTGTACGTCAGCAGGATGAGCTACCGCAAGGGCCCTCAGGTTCTCATTAATGCCTTCTCGAAGATAGAGGACGCGACGCTCCTCATGGTTGGCTCAGGCGAGATGCTCCCCTTCCTGAAGGCGCAGGCTAAGTTCCTGAAGGTGGAGGACAGGGTGCGCTTCCTTGGCTATGTAGAGAGCTCTCTCCTTCCGAAGCTCTTTGGTATGGCGGATGTCTTCGTCCTTCCATCCATTACGGCGGAAGCTTTCGGTATAGTGATTCTCGAGGCGATGGCATCAGGCATTCCCGTTGTCGCGACGGACGTTGGGGGAATCCCCGAGATAATTAAGGAGAGTGAAAGTGGACTCCTCGTTCCACCAGGCAACGAGCTTTCGCTTAGGGAGGCAATTCAAAAGCTCCTCAACGACGAGGAACTTGCAAAGTGGTTCGGAAGCAACGGAAGGAAAGCTGTGGAGGAGCGCTACTCGTGGAAAAAGGTCACCGCGGAGATAGAAAAGGCTTATGAGGATGCACTCCTTATGGGGTAAGGGGATAATTATGAGGATGGAAGAACTCACCTGGCCTGATTTTGAGGAAGCTAAGAAATCGATAGACACGGTTCTTATTCCCGTTGGGAGTGTGGAAGCCCACGGCAGGCACCTGCCTCTGGGTACCGACGTTTTTGCCCCTCTAGAGCTCTGCAGGCGCGTGGAGAAGAGAGTGAGAAACGCGGGGAAGGACGTTCTAATAGCGCCGCCGATATGGTACGGCCATACATTCGTCCTGAACGTTTATCCCGGGACCATCGACGTTAGGGCCGATGCCTTCAAAGCCTACGTTAGGGAAGTCATCTCGGAGTTCGTCGAGGAGGGCTTCAAGAGGGTAGTTCTCATGAACGGCCATGGGGGCAACGTTTATCCGCTCGTTGAGGCCGCCGAGGAAGTTGCGGAGAGCTATCCGAACGCCGAGATATGGCTCATAAACTGGTGGATCGACTTCAGGGAGGACATACTCAGCATATGCTCCAGCCAGGGCCATGCAGGCCAGGACGAAACGTCGGTGATACTCGCCATAAGACCGGAACTAGTGAAGATGGACAAAGCAGTCGGCGAGAAAAGGACGAGCAGGGTTAGGGTCATCAGGAAGGACATAGGGAGGGAACTGTTCCCGGATGGGGTCAACGACGACCCTGGGTCGGCGACGAGGGAGAACGGCGAGGCAATACTGGGTGTAATCAGCGAGAAGATAGCCCGCCTTCTGCTGGGTGAGGATTAATGGAAAACGAGAAAGTTCTGGAGGAACTTGATAAGCGCATAAAGCGCCTCGAGGCTGAGATAGAGCTCGTGGAGAACAGACTTCGCTACCTTGATGAGATAGGCGCACCGTCCAAGTACAGGGCGTTCCGGAGAAAAGACTACTTGATCTACTATCTCCTGCTCATGGGCGTCTGGATGCTTGTGGGATTCCTCGCCCTCATGAGCATCAGGAACCGCCTCCCCGGAGAGATCAATATCCCGCTCCTGCCGTATCTCTTTGTTGCCTTAACGGCCATAGTTTTCCCGCTCATATACCTGCTGTGGAGCAAGCGGGAGGAGCCAAAGACACCAATGGATGAGCTAGAGGAGAGGGAGAGGCTCGCCAGACTTGTTTTGTCCCTCTTCTACCGTCCACTTAGGAAGGCCATTGAGGAAGGGAACAGGGAAGCCTTGAGGAGCCTCGCCGATGAGCTTCTAACCAATCCTGTCCTGGCGGAAGCCGTTGAGAGAATGAACGAGGGCGACCCGAAGCTCATGGCCTACGCGCTGTACCTCTACACCTCCTATCAGAAGGGTATGGAGGGAGAACTTAAGGAAGTTCTCTCGTCCCTCCACAACAAGCCCCTGAAGGCGCTCCTCTCGACCCTTGCCGAGGCCTAAAGGTTAATAACCTTTCCTGCTTTCTCTTTAATCGGTGAGACGGTTGAGGTTCGAGGTTCTTAGCAAGGACGATATGAACGCCCTCTCGAGGGAGCTGAGCAGGGCTGGGATAATGAACAGGACCAAGGAAGAGGTTTCGCCCGAGATAGCTCACTACATCGTCATAAGCGGCACCTATGCCGAGCTCGTTGAGAAGGCGGAGGGTATAGAGCCCCTTGAAGAGAGCCTCGAGGAGCTGAGGGCTGCCTTCGACGACATCATGGTCAACTGGGAGGTCAACCAGGGGAAGGCCCTTGAGGAGCTCTTTGACGAGTCTGACCTGGGTAAGCTGCTCATAGTCACCTCGCTCATCGAGACTGGTGCGGTCGTTGAGGAGGACGGAAGGCTCGTCCTCATGGAGAAACCTCCGCTGGATGGCTTGAGGGTCGAGCTGCGCTTTCCGATAGAGGAGGTTGACGAGTACCTCGAGGAGCTCGAGGAGCGCTTTGAGACGAGCATGGTGACAGAGTTCACACTGGAGAAGCACTACTACGTTGAGGTCATGGAGGTTGACAGGGAGCTTGTTGAGGCTGCCCTCGAGATAGCTGAGGACTATGCAACCGAGGAGAGTATCGTTGAGGCGATGTTCGACGGTATAGCTCGCTCCGTCCTGGCCGACGTCATCCTCGATCTCGCTGAAAAGCACAGGAAGAAGAACGAGCTCATTGACGCCCTCCTTGAGAGAGAACCCATAGTGGTCGAGGGGAAGCACGAGAGGCTCAACATATACTTTGATGAAGAAGCGATAGAAGACTTCCTGAAGGAGCTTCAAACGCTGGGCTACCTCAAGGTGAAGGGCAACAGGATATGGGTCTGACCTGACCTCCTCCTGCCAGGCGAGGGTTTCAATGGTTTAATCCCTCGCCCAGCTGGAGGTTTGAGGGGCCTCATTAAAGCCCAAACTAAAGCGAACCTTCGGCCCCTCGGGGAGGGCCTTCCCCCCATTACCCCTCCTCTGAGCGTAAAGCCCGCCCAGATTCGGGGTTATCGTTTTTACCACTTTTTCAAAATGTTAAACGCTCCAACGAGGTCAGCATTGAAGGTAAACCCCGTTGCGGGACACGCATAAAGACCACGAACAAAGCGAGCCCCTTCATGAGGCTTCCCGCAAACAGGGCAAAGCTTAGAAGTAAAAGCCTCATCAACGACTTCAACAGTGATACCATACTCTTCAGCAACTTCCTTCAGCCTTTGAATAACGTAATTAAACCTCCACACGTGGGAGAGGATAAAATTCTGTCTTTTTCCTCTCTTAGAGTTTCTGGATATGTCCTTCGGATAGCCGACCACGATTCTCGAAACACCAAGGTGATAGAGTTTTTCGACGGTTTGTCTTACAGCCGTGTTAATGTAGTGCCTCGCTTGGAGTTTGGCCTTTTCGTGCATTCTTTTGAGTTTCCTGCTCGTCTTAGCTCCCGATCTATTGAGTTTGGACTGGTAATTGGCAATCTTCCTCTGCCAGTAAAAGGCTATTGACTTCAAGGGTCGGCCATTGACCAAGAAACTTTGACCGTTTTCAACATACACAGCCATTAAATTGTTCACTCCCAAGTCTATCCCCGCTGAAATGTTACCCAAAGGTTTTCTTGGAACCTTCACCCACTCACCCTTGATTAGTTTTTTCTCAACCGTGTAACTGATGCGGGCATACCATTTACGCTTAACGGGGTCGTAGGTAATCTCTAATCTCCCTTCCTTGCCCTTGAGATGAATTCTCCCCTTGAATTGAATTTTGAGGTGTTTGAACTTTCCGAGTCCCTTGAGGATGAGTTTATTCTCCTCAACCCGTATTGAGTGTTCCTCAGAACTATGAGAGGCTTACGCTTTCCGTTCTCTTTCAAGTAGTTCGGTGGTTTTGGTTTAAGCCAAAAGGGGAGTTCTCCATTCCTCTTCTTCCTCACGAGCGAGAAGAAACCCTTCCAAGCTTCGGCGTTTTTCCTTGCTATTGTTTGGATTGTCGCAGAACCGATTTCCTTCTTGAATTCCTCGTAAACGACTTTTTGAGTTTTCAAGAAGTCTATGGGTTTTCCTTGGAAGTATTCTTGTCTTCGGAGGTAGTTTACTCTATTCCACGCTTTAGCACTAATGTCCGCTAACTCGAAGAGGAGTTTTCCTGCTCTTTCGAGGGCTGGAGTTTGACTGTTGCTGTTCGCTTCATCTTAAGATATGGTATGATTTTTAGGCTTTAAAAGAGTGTTGCTTTCTTGCTAAAAGGCTCCATGGGTTGTTTACTACATCCCCACCGTGAACGACGAGGCCCAAGAAAAAGGTAAAGCTTAAAAATTCAATCTCCTACCAGCGACGGGGGTGGAGGAGATGGCGGTGCTGAAGGCCATCAAGTTCAAGGACAGGGACGGAGAGCTCTACTTCCGCTGCCCCAGGTGCGGGATGGTCTTCCGCAGGAGTAAGGACTACGTGAGGCACATCAACAAAGCGCACGGCCATCTCTTCAGGAAGGCCTGATTCTTCCCTTTTTCTGGGATGAAGAAAAGATTAAGGGTCTGAACCGTGATGAGCGGTTCGGGCTTGCTGACCGTTAGTCTCTGATTATTATCTCCTTCGTCAGCTTGACGATGAACGTCTTCCCGACCTTCTCTCTTGTCACGAGTTGCTTCTTCTCGAGTTCCTGGATGATTCTGCTTATCGTTGGTCTCGAGTAACCGGTAAGCTCCGGAAGCTCTTCCTGCTTGACAACTCCACCCTTCTCAAGGATTGCCTTGACAACTATGCGCTCTTTTTCGGTGAGCACCTCGATAGGCACCCTGTTTGCCGCCCAGCGCTTCTTGGCGTAGTAGAGCGAAACCGGTACTGCGACTGCCAGAGACAGCATCACCGCGGCGATAACCATGACCCAATTGGTTCCTTCTTCAGGTTTGGGCACGGTTATCTCTATGTTCTCCTTCACCCAGTAGGTCTCGTAACCCAGGGACTCTATCTTCTTCTGGACATCCTTTGACATTCCTGCCCCGATCAGTATGACAAGATCTGGGTTGAGTTTCTGTATTGCGTTGGCCGTTGAGTCTGACAGAGCGTCTTCCTGTGTGAGGAGCAGAGGATAGCCATAGTTCATTGCCCATCTTGCCGCCGCCAGAGCCGAACCGTAATCACTGGAGCTTGCGACAACAACGGTCTCCGCGCCGTTGGGGTAGAAATGGAGGGCCAGTTTTGCGGCGGTTTCCGTTCTAACGGCTCCACCTATCCTTTCGACCACAAAGCCTATGTTCAGCAGTTCGTCCTGAACCTCGTTGCTTACGGCCTGAGAGTCTCCTATGATAAGTACATGGTTCCAGCCGAACTGAGCGTAGGACTGGAGCTGGGCCAGCGTTCCAGGATCGAGTTCCTTCGGATCAACGGGCAGAATAGGGACACCGAGCATCTTGGCGTAGGGCCACGCCACGATGTAATCTATCAAATCATCGTTCCTCACGATTATCAGGTCGTATTTTGGGGTCTCCTCCTGAGCGGCGGAGAGGGGCAGTGTGAGGGATGAAACCATGAACAGGATGAGCACCAAGGCAATGGCCCTTTTAACCATTTTATCACCTGAAAAAAGAGTAGGGAAAGCTCCTTAAAAGGTTTTTCAAAGTTCCAGGCTCTCGCCCGGCTTGAGGATGATGACCTCCGCCTTGTCCCCGACGAGCCTCTTGAACTCTTCCGGGTCCGCGGCGATCGGCGGCCAGGTGTTGTAGTGCATAGGGACGACCTTCCTTGGCTTAAGAAGCTCCACAGCCTTTGCGGCCTCCCTCGGTCCCATCGTGAAGTGGCCTCCAATCGGGAGTAAAGCCAGGTCAATCGGCCCGTAGAGTTCGTTGAGGAGCTCCATGTCCTTGAACACGAAGGTGTCGCCGGCGTGATAGATCTTGACTCCATCAAGCTCGATTACGTATCCAGCCGCGTTTCCGATGCTGTACTTGCCGTCGCTGCTGGAGTGCCAGGCTGGAACCTGGACTATCTTGACCCCATCAACCTCGGTCGGACCATAGTTCATTCCGATAGTTGTTATACCGGGGTTGTTCTCGACGAGGTAATTGGCTATGTCGTACATGGCGACTATCTTGGCGCCAGTTCTTTTGGCTATCCCCACGGCGTCACCAATGTGATCACCGTGGGCGTGGGTTATCAAAATCAGGTCGGCTTCAAGCTCTTCTGGCCTCGCGGCAGCCGCAGGATTGCCGGTCAGGAAGGGATCTATCAGAATCCTCTTGCTTCCGACGATCTCGAAGGCAGCGTGGCCCAAAAACCTCACCTTCACCATGTCATCACCTCCAGCGGATATAATAACCAAAGCTCACTTAAATCTTTCGACTTCTTTGGAAGTGGGCAGTGATGGTCTTTTTAGCCCATCAGAGCTTTACTTGTTCCCTTCCATGCCCATATCTGCCTCACTGTCCTTTTTAGGAAAGCTTATATAGAATTCCGCCGAGTCTAGCTCGGTGATGTGATGACGTTTGATTACTTCTTTAAACCCAAGGCCATAGCTGTTATTGGAGCTTCTAATGACCCCCTCAAGTTAGGCTACGAGGTCTTCAAGAACCTCAAAGATTACAAGGACGGCAAGGTTTACCCGGTTAACGTCAAGGATGAGGTCGTTCAGGGCGTCAAAGCCTACAAAAACGTCAAGGACATCCCAGATGAGGTTGAGCTCGCGGTTGTCGTCGTCCCGAAGAGGTTCGTAAAGCAGACGATAATCGACTGCGGCGAAAAGGGAGTCAAGGGAGTAATCCTCATAACAGCGGGCTTCGGCGAGGTTGGCGAGGAGGGCAAGAGGGAGGAGCGCGAGCTCGTTGAGATAGCCCACAGATACGGCATGAGGATTGTCGGACCGAACTGCGTCGGCATAATGAACACTCACAACGACATGAACGCCACCTTCGTAGCCAACGCCAAGAAGGGGGACATCGCCTTCATCAGCCAGAGCGGAGCTCTGGGGGCTGGAATCATCTACAAGACCATCAAGGAGGGCATAGGGTTTTCCAAGTTCGTCAGCATAGGCAACATGGCCGATGTTGACTTCGCCGAGTTCATGGAGTATTTGGCGAACGACCCGGAGAGCAAGGCCATAGCACTCTACATCGAGGGCATCAAGGATGGAAGGAAGTTCATGGAGGTCGCAAAGCGTGTTACCAAGAAGAAGCCGGTCATAGTCCTCAAGGCTGGAAAGAGTGAGAGTGGAGCCAGGGCAGCCTCAAGCCACACGGGTTCTCTTGCTGGTTCATACAAGATATACGAAGCCGCATTCAAGCAGAGCGGCATCATCGTGGCTGATACTATAGATGACATGCTAAGCATGGCGAGGGCTTTCACCCAGCCATTGCCGAAGGGTAAGCGCGTCGCGATAATAACCAACGCTGGTGGGCCAGGAGTCCTCACTGCGGATGAAATTGATAAGCGCGGCCTCAAGCTTGCAAACCTCGAGGAGAAGACGATGGAGGGACTCCGCTCTTTCCTCCCGCCGATGGCAGCGGTGAAGAACCCTGTTGACATGATAGCGAGCGCGAGAGGCGAGGACTACTACAGAACTGCGAAGCTCCTCCTCGAGGATCCGAATGTTGACATGCTCATAGCGATATGCGTC
Source organism: Thermococcus sp. LS1 (assembly GCF_012027395.1). Lineage (NCBI taxonomy): Archaea > Methanobacteriati > Methanobacteriota > Thermococci > Thermococcales > Thermococcaceae > Thermococcus > Thermococcus sp. LS1. Next base: position 105,527 of record NZ_SNUJ01000001.1, on the reverse strand, counting down.
GTCCCAACCTTCGCAGGAATGACGCCAACCGAGCACGCTGAAGGTGTCGTCAGGGCGGTTAAAGAGGTCAACAACGGCAAGCCCGTTCTTGGACTCTTCATGGCCGGCTACATAAGCGAGCCCGCCAAGGAGGTTCTCGAAAAGGCAGGCATTCCAAGCTATGAGAGGCCGGAAGATGTTGCTTCTGCCGCTTATGCCCTTGTCGAGTTCGCGAAGGACGTTGGAGTTTTGAAGGAAGAAAAATGAGGTGATTTTGGATGGCGAAGGTTACCGACATAGTGTTGTGGGACAAGCCCGGGGAGAAGGTTATCCTCCTCGGTAACCAGGCCATAGCCAGGGGAGCGCTTGAGGCCAACATAGCGGTTTTCGCGGCATATCCTGGAACGCCAAGCTCAGAGCTCACCGACACCATGGCCATGGTTGCTAAAAAGGCCGGTGTTTACATGGAGTACTCGACCAACGAGAAAGTGGCTTTTGAGACCGCTCTGAGCGCTGCCTGGGCCGGATTGAGGGCCATGACGGCAATGAAGCACGTTGGTTTGAACGTCGCGGCGGATACTTTCCTCAGCGCCGTCGGAATGGGCGTCGAGGGCGGCTTCGTCATAATGGTGGCGGACGACCCAAGCATGTGGAGCAGCCAGAACGAGCAGGATACCCGTGTTTACGCTAAGTTCGCCAACGTCCCGGTTCTCGAGCCGATTTCACCGCATGAAGCCAAGGAGATGACGAAGTACGCCTTCGAGCTGAGCGAGAAGTTTAAGCATTTCGTTATCCTCAGAACCACCACCAGGAGCTCCCACGCGAGGGGAGATGTTGTTCTCGGCGAGCTTCCAGAGGAAATAAAGACCGGTAAGAGGAAGTTCGGTGAGTTCAAAAAGGATCCGAGCAGATTCGTCGATGTTCCAGCCAACGCCAGACGCTTCCACCCGCAGATACTAGAGAAGATCGAGAAGATCCGCGAGGAGCTTAACAACTGCCCATTCAACTGGATAGAGGGTAAGGAAGACGCCAAGATCGGTATCATCGCTCCCGGTCTGAGCTACGCCTACGTTAAAGAAGCCCTTGCCTGGCTCGGCATCGAAGACGTCAAGATCCTCAAGCTTGGAACGCCCTTCCCTGTTCCCTACGGCCTGCTCGAGAAGTTCATTGACGGCCTTGAGAAGGTTCTCATCGTTGAGGAACTCGAGCCCGTCGTTGAGGAGCAGGTCAAGACCTGGGCCTACGACAAGGGCCTCACCATCCCGATTCACGGCAAGGATCTCGTCCCGAGGATTTACGAGATGACCACGAGGAGGGCCGTCGAGGCCATAGCGAAGTTCCTCGGCCTTGAGACGCCCATAGACTTCGCCGAGCTTGACGAGAAGTATAAGAAAGTTAGTGAGATGGTCCCGCCGAGGCCGCCGAGCCTCTGTCCTGCCTGTCCTCACAGGAACACCTTCTACGCCATAAAGAAGGCCGCGACGCCTAGGGCGATATTCCCGAGCGACATCGGTTGTTACACCCTCGGTGTTCTCCCGCCGCTCAAGGCCGTCGATACAACCGTCGCGATGGGCGGTTCGATCGGAGTTGCCCACGGTCTCAGCATAGCCCTCAACGGCTCTGTCGCTGAGGATGAGCACAAGGAGGGCAAAGAGAAGAAGGTCATCGTGGCAACCATTGGAGACTCGACCTTCTTCCACACTGGACTTCCGGCTCTGGCGAACGCCATCTACAACCGCTCCAACGTCGTCATAGTTGTCGTGGACAACCTCGTCACGGCAATGACCGGCGACCAGCCGAACCCGGGAACGGGCGACACCCCGCACGGACCGGGTAAGCAGATCAAGATTGAAGAGGTTGCCAGGGCACTCGGTGCGGACTTCGTTGCGGTCGTTGACCCCTACGACATAAAGGCCACCATCGAGACCATCAAGAAAGCCCTCCAGGTTGAGGGTGTGAGCGTCGTTGTTTCGAGAAGGGTCTGCGCCCTCCACAGGATTGGTGAGCTCAGAAGGGCCGGAATCAAGTGGCCGCTATACCAGGTCAACGAGGAGAAGTGTACCGGCTGTAAGATATGTATCAACGCCTACGGCTGTCCTGCGATCTACTGGGATGCCGAGAGCGGCAAGGCCAAGGTCGACCCGCTCATGTGCTGGGGCTGTGGCGGATGTGCGCAGGTCTGTCCGTTCGGTGCCTTTGAGAAGGTCAGGGAGGGAGAGCTATGAGGGAATACAACATCGTTATCACCGGAGTTGGCGGCCAGGGTATCCTCACCGCCGCCAACCTTCTTGGCTGGGCCGCCCTCCACGCTGGCTACAAAGTGAGAGTTGGTGAGGTTCACGGCATGAGCCAGCGCTTTGGTAGCGTTATCGCTTACGTCCGCTTCGGCGAGGACGTTTACGGTGCGATGGTTCCTGAGGGAAAGGCCGACGTTATCCTAAGCTTTGAGCCGGTTGAGGCCCTCCGTTACATCAACTACCTCAAGAAGGGTGGCCTGGTCTTCACCAACGCGAGGCCGATTCCGCCGGTTCAGGTCTCCATGGGCCTCGCCAAGTACCCGAGCCTCGAGGAGATAAAGAAGGTCGTCGAGGAGGACTTTGAGGCCAAGTTCATGGCTTTCGACGCCGAAGAGCTCGCCATGAAGGCCGGCAACGTCATCACCACGAACGTCGTCCTCATCGGCGCGCTGACTCAGACACCGGGCTTCCCGCTCGACGCCGAGCACGTTAAGGAGGTTATCCGCGTAAGCGTCCCGCCGAAGGCCGTTGAGGTCAACATGAAGGCCTTCGACCTCGGAGTCCAGGCTGCAAAAGAGATGCTGGGGCTCTGATGCCCCTATTTTTCTTAAATCCTCCACCACTCCCTCTGTATTTCTACCACACTCTCCACCGTTTTTATTGCCTCGTAGCCTGGATGGGCGATTTCTTCGACGTCTCCCCCGTTTAAGTAGCCCTCTATGAAAGCCGGCAGACCTTTCTTCAGCCCAACGTTATAGCCGCCCTCGAGGATTACCGCAAGGGAGTACTTGGACAGCGTTGAGCCCGCATAGCGGAAGAACCTTTCCGTTAGTCTGAGCATCGTGAGGTACTCGCCGCGAAAGCCATCAAAGCCTGCAGATACTAAAACGACCTTCGGTTTGATTTCCTCAAGGATCGGCAGTACGACCTCTCTCCAGGCGAAGATGTAGTCGTCATCAGTAGAGTAATGAGGCATGGGTATGTTTATTTTTGTTCCTTTTGCATCTCTGCCGCCGACGTCATGCTCGTAACCGCTCCAGGGATAGATGTCGCGCTCGTGGAGGTCTATGTGGATTACGTTCGGGTCGTGCCAGAATATCTCCTGCGTCCCGTTGCCGTGGTGGGCATCGAAGTCTATGATAACGGCCTTCCCTTCGAGTTCCTTCAGAGTGTATGCGGCAAATGCAGCGTTATTGAAGATGCAGAAGCCTAAGGAGGGGGCGTTGAATGCCCTGCCGTCTTTGCCTGCGTGGTGCCCGGGCGGTCTAACCAGGGCAAGATAAAGGCCTTTCTTCTCCATGGCGGATAGGGCGGCCTCTTTTGAAGCCCCTAACGCCTTCAAAGCCGCCTCCCAGGTTCCCGGAGAAACGTAGGTATCGGGATCGAGGTAGTCAAAATCTGTACTCAGTTTTCTAACGAGTTCGACGTGTTCGCGTCCGTGAACTTTGAGAAGTTCGGCTACGGTCGCGTCCTCCGGCTCCCTTACGTTGATCCAGAGGTTGTGTTGTTCAAGCCCGTCGATTGCGTAATCAAGTCTGCTCGGATTTTCGGGATGGTACTCTTTTGGCCTGTGTTCACGGAAAAGGGGAGAGTACAAAACTTCATAAGCGGGCAAGGCCCGCGCCCTCCAAGAGTTCACCACTCCTCCTCTTCCTCGATGAGCCCGTACTTCTCAAGCTCCCTGAGGAGCTTCCTAACGGCCTCCCAGGCGTCGTGCTCGCTCTTGGCTCCAGAGCAAACTATCTTTCCTGAGGAGAAGAGCAGTATTACCGCCCTGGGCTCCTTGACGCGGTAGATAACGCCCGGGAACTGCTCGGGCTCGTACTCACAGTTGGGCAGGCTCAGAGCGACGGCATCGAGGTTGAACTCCATGCCGATGTCGCCGCTGAAGACCATGTTCTGAATGTCTATCTGCGGCGCGCGCTGGAACTTGGCGCCTATCTTCTTCAGCATCTGGATCAGCTTGTTGACGGCCCTCTCGATGTCCTCGACGCTCTTGGCACCGGTGACGACGAGCTTGCCGGAGCTGAATATTAGCAGGGCCACCTTCGGTTCCTCGAAGCGGCATATTATTCCCGGAAACTCCTCGGGATTGTACTTGGAGTTGGGGCATATTTCGATGACCTTCTCAAGGTTGAGCTGCGTGAATAAGTCCACAGAAGCAACAATGTTCTCAATCCTGAGCTTTACATTGCTCATGTCGACCAAGGCTTACACCTCCAGATGGTGGGTTTAAAAACCCTTTATAAATGAACGCAAGGAGTTTTTAAAGGTTTAGGTCATTCAGGTGTTAAAAGTACGGACAAAAAGAAAATGGTTCAGAGATAAGCCTCGACGAGCACCTTTCCGGCCTCTGTGAGGCTCTTCTCGCCGAGGAATCCAAGTGCCCTCAGCATTGTTAGGGCTTTCTTTATCTCCTCATCGCTGAGGCTTAGGTGCTTCTTAATGACGTCGATCTCGTCCTTCTTGTATCCCTTGATTTCGGTGCTCTCCTTCCAGATCCTGTTGAATGTTTCTATGTTTTCGTAGATTACACGGAGCACGTTGTAGAGGGTTGGGGTAATGCTGAACTTGACTTTCACGATTTCTTGGGCCTTGGCGTTCTCTATGGCAGTCTTAACTTCCTCCCCAAGCTCGGTGAGCTTGATCATGCCGTTCTGGAGCTCAACTATGAATCCTTTGGCCTCTGCCTCGCCTATGGCCCTTACGATGTCCTTCTCGTTCCCGCCAACGTAGTCTCTAACGAGTCCGACCAGCTCGTCCCGCAGAATGTACTTCTTCCTGGGCGTCTTGATGAGTATGGCGGCATCGTACTTGGTGAGATACGGCTTCCTCTTGATTTCCCTGCTGAGCCTGAGGTAGAACCTGCCCTTGTCGGTTATTCCGTTCCTGATGAGCCCCTCCTCCCTGGCTTTAACCACCCATTCGGCCGTTGGAACGTCGCCGCTCTCGGCGTAGGTTAAGGCCTTCATTCCATCGGGCGTTACAATGCCGAACTCCTTGGCTTCTCTGCCCCACCCGGTTAACCAATAGGTGTCTTTGTTTTTCATGAACTTTCTCTCGAGGAGTTCCTTTGATTCGAGCAGGTGAAGTATGGCTCCGAGGTCATCGACCTTGGCAAGCTTCTCGATCTCGGTGTAGGTGGGCAGTATCTCCGGGTTGGCCTCGTGCTTCTTCTCTATCTCTGCTATCGCCCTGAGAACTTTGAGCTCGTCTGCGAGCAGGTAAATGGGCAGTACCTTCTCCTCAACCCTTCCCATGGCCTCGTAGGTCTCCATGACGGTCTTACCGAATTCAGTGATTCCTTTCTCATCGGTGAAGCCCTGGGCATCGCTGCTCTCGCTCCTCTTTCCGGCCTTGAGGGCTTCAAAATCCTCTTTCCTCAGGATTATAGCTCCGGCGAAGACGGGAATCATGCTTGCAGCTTTGAGTGCGAGCTTGGCAGCTGGCGTTGTGGCGAAGGCCTTACCTTTCTCCGTTGCCGGTGAAATCAGAAGCAGTCTCATGGCCTGCAGAGCGTTGACGATGTTATCCCCGTAGAGCTTCGAGTTCTTGTAGTTCACCAGCTCGTCGAGTGTTCCAATCTTGGGCATCCCTCTCAGGAAGGAGACTACCTCGGGTGTGAGGTAGACTATCGGGTGGCTCTCGCGGTATATCTGGAGAAGCTCCCTGCCGAGGTCGTTGATACCGTTCTCGTCGGCCAGCTGCCTCTCCCTAAGAAGCTCCATCCACTCCTCTGGAATCTGACCGGTCTCGACAGCCAGTTCGAGTATCTTGATTATCTCGCTGTCAGCGAAGAGGTCGGGGAGCTTCTCCACATCGAGCTTCTCAGCGAACTCGAGCATTTTCTTCCCGGCCTCGGTGAACCTGATTTTTCCACCCTCGAGCTCAACAAAGCCGAGTATGTAGAGTTCAAGCGCTCTGAGCTGGAACTCCTCTGGAAGCTTGGCCTCAATTTCGGCTCCACTTTCGGTGTTTTTCATCTCCCTGAGAATCTCCAGGTGCCTCCTCTTCAGGAACATCATCATCCCTCCGGTTGTTTTCTGCACTTTTTTCCTCACTCGAATTTTTTAAAACTTTCGGTAACTAAAAATTGAGAAGGCTTAAAAAGGCTCACGACAAGGACGAATTGGTGAGAACATGAGAAACACGATGGTATTGGTAAGGACCGACAACTTCCAGAAGGCCAGCATAGCACTGGCCGACCTCGTCCGCTACGGCGGCATGAAGATAAGGGGAGACCCGAGGATAATGCCCCCCGCACTCTCTGATTGGGCGTTTGAGAAGATAAGCGGTGAGAAGCCGAGGAAAAAGTTCAGGGCTCACGTGATAGCGCAGATAGATTTGCCTCCAGCTAAGGCCATAGGCAGGCTGATGGACATACACCCACCGGCTCACATCCTGGTTATTCCCCCCGATACAGAGGTCTGGGAGGAGTTAATTCGTATGTGGGGAACCTTCGAGAAGCTCAAAGGCTTCCACCCGCCGAAGAGAACGAAGGCTGAGGAGCTTAAGAAGAAGAGGGAAGAGGAAGAGCTGGAGGAGTTCTGAGCCCTCACTTCTTCCTCTTCCGAATCTTGATGTTGGCTATATCGCCAAGTGTCGGTTCGTAGTCCTTTGGAATTGTGGCCTTCTCCTTAACTTCTTCTTCAACTCTCTCGATGAGGGTTATCTTGAAGTACTTCTCGAGCTTCTTCGCTTCCTTTATCGTGGGCTCACGGTAGCCGTGGGCTATCGCGCGCAGGTCTTTCATCGAAAGGCCAATTTCGTGCGAAAGCTCCTCGTAGCTTTTGCCCGAGCGCTGTATGGCCCTGTAAACCCTCTCAGCGAAGTCCTCGACTATCTCCTCTGTGTAAAGAGGTCTTTCCGTCCTCGGCTTAGGAGCCGGCTTGGGTTTTGGCCGTGAGTAGGTCCTCCTGACTGGCTGCCTGCCTGTGGGCATTATGCTGAAGCCCGCCTTTTTCCTTCCATACTTCTCATAACAGCGGTCGCAGACGAGAACCTCGGCTCCTTCGAGCCTTATCCTGTGACCTGGACCCCTTATGGGCGCGCCGCATATCTCGCAGTACTTCGGCTTAGCCTTTGCCATTTTAATCACCTTCTGACTCCACCTAAAGCTCGGAGCTATCCTTTTTAAACCCCTCGATGAGCTTATATTGATGAGTGAGGTAAGGATAGAGAAGCTGCAAAAGCTCGATCAGGAGACCCTTGAGAGGCTGATAGAGATATACATGAGCGGCTACGAAGGTATGCGAGAGTACGGCGGTGAGGGGGAGAGTTACGCCAAGCGCTACCTCCGCTGGTGCTGGAACAAAGCCAAGGACGGCTTCTTTGTTGCCAAGGTCGGCGACGAGATAGCCGGCTTTATCGTCTGTGACAACGACTGGTACAGCAAGTACGAGGGGAGGACCGTTGGAGCTATCCACGAGTTCGTCGTTGATAAGCGCTTTCAGGGACACGGAATCGGGCACAAGCTGATGGAAAAGTGCCTCGAATACTTGAGCAAGTACAACGACAGGATAGAGCTCTGGGTGGGCGAGAAGAACGAGAAGGCCATGAAATTCTACGAGGACTACGGCTTCAGAAGGGTAGAGCAGAGCGGGATATGGGTTCGAATGGTGAAGGACATTCGAAAGGATGATAAAGGGAAGAGGGAAAGCTAAACTATTGGGTGGATGGGATGCCCTGCATACGTCCGCCAAACCCTGAGAAGGTGGGAAACTTGAACGAGGAGAGTTTTATACGGGAAGGAAAGGGGAAGCTGAAGGTTACGATAGAGAGCGGTGGGGAGAAGCTCGAAACCACGATGAGCGGCTCGCTGAGGAGTGTTGGAGAGATAGCCGAGATGCTCGGCGTCGAGGCCAAGGATGGAAAGCTAGAGGCCGTTGTTGATGGTGTGAAGGTGAAGATGGAGAAAGGCAAACTTGAGCTGGAGTTCGAGAGCGGGGATAGGATGAGGATTGAGAAGAGTTGATACTGTTCCAGATTTCTTTTGTTTGGTTGACTTCGTTTGGATAATGAAGTCACCACTGGCTTGATACATTAATGCCAGAAATTGTTTGGGAAAAATGGTGGAAAAAGAGGCTTCTCACTTAATCGGCGGCCTGAACTTGTAGCCGTAGAGGATTATTCCGTCCTCCTCGAACTCCCTTATCTTCTTGGTGACGACCTCGACCTCCATGCCGAAGTCAATCTCCTCGGGATCGACGTCCGTCAGCTGGGCCAGTACCACCGGTCCCTCCTCGAGCTCGATAAGGGCGAGCGGATAGGGCTTGTAGTACTCGAAGCCGCTCGGCGGGTTCCTAACGATGGTCCAGCTTAGGATCTTGCCCCTACCACTGAGCTCAATCTCCTCGATGTTCCTCGAGCCGCAGACGGGGCAGACGCTCCTCTTCGGGAAGTGAACGTGGCCGTTCTCGCACTTACCGCCGATGAGCCTGTACTTCTCACGGAAGTGCCTCCAGTGCCTCGAAACCTGCATCGGCCTCGCCATTTTCAGACCCTCCTCAGGACGTTAACAGTTATGTTCGAGCCGGTTCCACCTATGTTCTGGGTCAGACCCACTTCAGCATCGGGTACCTGGCTCGGCGCTTCTCCGCGCAGCTGGAGAACCGCTTCGACTGTCTGGTAAACGCCGGTCGCTCCGACTGGGTGTCCTCTGGCCTTTAGTCCACCCATGGTCTGTATCGGATAATCAGCGTCGATGGCTATCTGACCCTCCTTCGCGAGCTTTGCTCCCTCGCCTTTCTTGGCAACGCCGAGAGCTTCTAGGCTGAGGGCGGCCATAACTGTGAACGCATCATGAACCTCGAAGAAGTCTATATCCTTTGGTTCGACGCCTGCCATCTTGTATGCCCTCTGAGCGGCTACCCTTGCAGCTTTGAGGTCAAGAAGATCCTCTCTGTTGGCGAGGTTTATGGTGTCGATGGCCCTTCCTATTCCGGCGACCTCGACCCACTTCTCCTTAGGAACACCGAGCTCCTTCGCTTTCTCCGGTGTGGTGATTATCAGGGCCGCGGCACCGTCGCAGACAGGGGACGCGTCAAAGAGCTTGAGCGGGTCAGCAATGTATGGGCTCTTGAGGACGGTCTCAACCTTTATCGGCCTCTTGAACATCGCGTAGGGGTTCTTAGCGCCGTTGGCGTGAGCGTTAACGGCGAATAAAGCCAAGTCCTCCTCGGTGTAGCCATAGGTCTTCATGTAATAGCGCATGATGAGCGCGTTAAGGGCGACGAAGCTGGCCCCGTGGAAGAGCTCCCACTCGGCGTCGGCGGCGTAAGCCAAGTAGCGGGTGGCGTCGCTTGGCCAGGCATCGGTCATCTTCTCAACGCCGACGACGGCAACTACATCCTCGAGACCACTCAGAACGGCCTTAACTCCTTCCTGGACGGCGGCACCGCCACTGGCACAGGCTGCCTCAATCTTAACGGCGGGGATGTTTCCCAAGCCAGCCCAGTCGGCTATGAGCGCTCCGAGGTTCTCCTGCTCGACGAATGATCCTGAGACCATGTTTCCAACGTAAAGGGAGTCAACCCTGTCGATTCCAGCGTCGTCCATAGCCTTGAGAACCGCCTCAACGGCCAGATCGCGAAGGGCAAGCTTCCAGTGTTCCCCAACGGGGGTCATTCCGACACCGATTATGACGGCCTTCTTCATTTCAACCACCTCACATTATGTACTTCCTTCTCGCCTTCGCATAGAGGGCGTAGTCGATGTACTTCTTCCTGTTCACGTAGTCCATAGTCTTCGGCGCGAGGTCGCGCTTCTCCTCTATGGCGTCCTGTACGACGATGCTGAAGGCATCGCTTCCTGCTCCAGAACCGAAGGAGACCCACAGAATCCTGTCGCCAGGCTTGGCGATATCGAGAACGGCGGAAATGCCTACCATAGTCGCGCCGCTGTAGGTGTTTCCTATGATTCCGGTGAGCAGTCCTGGGAGTATCTTCTCTTTGGGGATTCCAAGAATCTTGCCGACGGTAAGCGGGAACTTAACGTTAGGCTGGTGGAAGACGGCATAGTCGAAGTCGTTGACGGTTAAACCAAGCTCCTCCATCAGGGTCTTGGCGGCGTTGACTATGTGGTGGAAGTATGCCGGCTCCCCGGTGAACCTGTTTCCGTGCCTCGGGTAGTGCTCGTGCTGGCGCCTCCAGAAGTCCGGAGTGTCGGTGACGTAGGAGTAGCTTCCCTCAAAATACGCAACGGTCTCGGAGCTCTTCTCGCCAACTATGAAAGCGGCACCTCCAGCGCCGGCGGTGAACTCGAGGTGGTCACCGGGCCTTCCCTGGGCGGTGTCGGCACCGATGGCCATGGCATAGTCGGCCATTCCTGAGCCGACGAAACCGATGGCGGTCTGAAGTGCCTCGGTTCCAGCCTTACAGGCGAACTCGAAGTCGGCGGTGCTGACGTCTGGCGTAGCGCCGATGGCTTCAGCTATTACAGTTCCGGTGGGCTTAACGGCGTAGGGCTTGGACTCCGAGCCAAACCACACCGCCCTGATGAGCTTTGGATCTATCCTCGCCCTTTTGAGGGCGTTTCTCGCTGCCTCAATTCCAATTGTGAGTGCATCCTCGTCAAGACCTGGAACGGCTTTCTCCTCGATCGGGAAGCTCGAAACTCCCCAGACCCTTCCTATCTCTTCGGCTTTGATTCTATACCTTGGAACGTAGGCACCGTAGCCGACGATACCGACGTCCTTGACGGGCTTCAGGAGCTTTCTCATGGGGCATCACCTACAAAAGTTGAACGTAACTCCGCCTAAGGTTGAGACGGGAGTTATAAAAGTCTTTCGGTGAAAGTGAAAGGCTTTTTCGACGATTGGCGATACCAGGTGAAGCTCATCTGAATTCAACCGAGTCTCCAAGTGACAAGAATTCCAGAAAATGTTGTCGTTTCTGGATACTGCCGATCCCTTTAAGTTCTATTTTCCTTCGCTTTATCTCTCACCGTTATTGCCTTCTCTCTTATGCTGTCATCCATTATCGCATCCACGACTTCATCAATGTTATCAAAAGCAAGGTAGTATCTTTTCCCGTTTGTGTCCTCTATGAGCAGGCCGGAATCCGAGACCGCGTAGGAGTCGACATACCCGTATGCGCCCTTGTAGAGGCCCAGTCGGTACCTCCCAAAGGCAAGCCCGTTGAGCCTGACCTCAAGCGTCTCTCTGCAGTTCGTCCTCCAAAACTCCTTCACAGGTATCTGGATGTTTTTCTTCTTCGTCTCCACAGAAATGATCTTACGTCCGCCATCATGCCTAACGACAACCCTGCGGGGAACGTACTCATCGAGGTAGAGCTTTATCTTGATGGCCACAAAAGAAACAATGAGCAGAAATGGCGCCAGTACCACCAATAGAGGGATCGCCGAGTCAAAAACCATCCCGGCACCCCCATGCTCAAAAGTAAAGAGAGACTCAAGGCTTCCTGACCACGAACAGCGCGTGGTCCTTCTCGTAGGGCTCAAGCGAAAGCCTCTCGACGACCTCGAAGTAGGTTGCAAGCTCCTTCTCGACCTCCTTGAAGACCTGCTCCGGTTCCTTGGTGACGTCAATGCTCCTGCTCTTGACGGATATCATTCCGTAGCCGCCGCTCTTGAGGAAGACCTTTGCGTTGTCGATGAGTATCTTCGCCTGCGTAGGCTGGGCGACGTCCTCGAAGATGACGTCCACCTTGGGAACCAGCGCGCGATAACCTTCTGGCTTCGTTGCATCGCCGAGTATCGGAACTATGTTCCTTCTCTCCTCGACTATCGGAACGAGCTCCCTGAGGACGCGCGGCGAGAACTCCACTCCAAAGACCTTGCCCTCCCAGCCGACTATGTCGCTGACGTGAGATGCAGTAGTTCCGCTCGCTACACCGAGGTAGAGCACGGTTGAGCCCGGCTTAATCGGGAAGTGCTTGAGGCCATTGAGTATGGCCGCGCCGAGCTTTGACCTCCTCGGGTTCCAGACCCTGTACTCCTCGCCCTCAAACTTGATCAGCCTCTCGCCGTAGACCTTCTGGCCGGGGACGAGGTTCTTGGTGGCTATCTTCTCGCTCCCGTCCTCATCGATGAAGACGTAAACGCCCGGGAACTTGTGCTTTTTAATCTTCATTCAAATCACCTCTTGCCACCCTTCTTTTTCTTCTTTCCACCCTTTTTACCCTCGCCTTTTCCTTTCTTCTTTTCCTTGCCCCTGAACTTCTCCTTGCCCTTCTTCTTGAACTTCTTCTCCTTCTTTTTCTTCTCTGGCTTGGCCTTCCTCTTGGGTGGGTTCGGGTACTTTTCCTTGATCTCCTTTATCCTCTGCTCCAACTCCTGCTTGAGCTCTTCAGCGATGTATTCGCCGGAGAAGTAGTCGACTCTGGCAGCTATGGCAAGCTTGCCGGCGAGAGCCCTTGCTATCTTACCCCTCTGCCACCACGGTGAGCGGTTTATGGCGGGATACTGGAATATGACACCGTGCTTCGGCGGCTTGGCACCGGTTCTGAGGTGCCTGAAGAGCGCCTTCTCGGCACCGAGAACCTGTATGGTCGATGCCGGCATCATGGCGAGTTCCTTGAGGCCTCCAGCGAGGCTGAGTAGCCTGGCACCGAGCTTCGCACCAACGAGGGCCTTGAGGTTCGGGGCGACCTCGTCCATGGCAGTCTCGAGGTAGTCCTCTATCTGCTCCCTCAGCTTATAGAGGTCGCTTATCTCGCTGGCGAGCTTCTGGATTATGTCGCTATCGAACTTGCCGAGCGGGGCGCCCATGGAGCTCTCGGCGGCCTTGACTATCTTTTCGATCTTTCCATCGGGAAGGCCAAGCTCCCTGAGCTTCTCCTCGGTGACGTTTTCCCTCGGTCCTATGGTCTTGACGAAGGCAACGTACTGCTGATGCTTGGGCAGAATCTCGTCCAGCTCCGGGAGGTGGAGGCTGTACCACTCCCTGAGGCGGGAAACTAGGAGGTTGATGACTTTGTCAATGTCATCAAGCGCCTCAATGGCCTGGATTATCATCTTATCTCTCGCACCGCTCTGTTCCTGTATGCGGAGCCTTGTCAGGGCCACACCGACGCTGAAGTACTCCTCAAACCAGTTCTCGCCCAAAAACTCCTCCGGGTTTGAACGGAGCTTTTCACCGGCTATGTTGGGGAACTCAGCAGTAACATTGTATCCGAGCTCCTTTAAAGCCCTGCTCAGCTCCGAGTCCTCGACTACGAACTCGTCGTAGCCCCTGCTTTCAAGCTCTTTGAGGAACGAAAGGAGCTCGTCGCTCGACTCGCCCTTCAAAAGCCTGTCAAGGCTCACTTCTGGCTTTCCCGAGAAGACCTTCTGGTCGATGAGATTACCGCTCTCGTCAAAGGCGTAGATGCCCCTGACGTTCTCAGCAAGGTACGCTTTCATTATCATCACCCTCTCAGTTTTTTGTCTCCGAAGTATAAAAGGGTTAGGCGTTTTAAACCCTTGCGTGTGGTTCGTTTAATATCATCCCTGTGTTTTGAAAGGACATAACCGAATGGCCAAAGTCTGATCGTTTGATTCCTTCTATTATGAAGGATGTTGATTCATCTTGAGTGAGTTCGTGTTTGTTCAATAATTTAGAATTCTTATCTAAATAACTTGGTTTTATACTACTTTATCATTCCTGATGATAGAAATGTTTAAATATTTTGACGTTTCATTGTGCACTGCTATTTTCCCGGAGGTGCAGGTCATGAACTGGAAGGCCCCTGCAGTATTACTTATCGGACTTTTCTTGTTAGGGGGGATCGTGACGGCAGCACCAGTTGACAAGCCAGAAGCAGTACCTCTAGCGACAGTCAAAGCACTGGCAGTCAGGGAACTTCACAAGTTCCCGGAATTCAACGGGGCAGTCCCAACCAACCCAACACCCCTCTACTTCCCCGATGGTAGATTAGCCGCTTATGAGTTCAGAATGGTCAAGAATGGAAAAACCATCGGCTACATAATCGTCTCTGCCAACAGGAATTTGCCGCCGGCAATTCTCGAAGCGGGCTTTGGGGAAAAGACCCCAAGCGACTTGATGAAAGAACTTGCGGTGAGGAAAGGAGCGAAAAACTACCGCTTTGCCTACCTTGGAGGGCTAAGCTATGGGTTACTAATAGGAGACAAATTAATGGACATAAAGGGGAGGGAGTACAAAAAGCCAAGCAGGTACACTCTCTCACTGGAAGTTGAGGCCACCAAGAACCAAAAAGAGTGGAAATCAATAGAATCCATAGTACTTACAACACCGAAATACCCGATTACTCCACTGGCAACAATAACGTCTGAGAAGATAATCTACGGCGTTCCAGCATGGACCGATACAGATCCAGGAGGAGCATCAGATACAGATTCAAACCTTGGGCCAGCCCCGGATCCCTGGGGAGATGACGACGCATGCGCTCCAATCGCAGGTTCTATGGTTGTGGGTTATTACGAGCCTCAATATCGTACTGACTGGTATCGGGAGGCCATAATAGATATCCTCCATGACCTTATGCACACTGATTACTGTGGGAACACTGCTCCCGATGACATTGGGCCTGGTCTTGAAGCATTTTACCAAGACGCCATTCGCCGCTACTGGGAAGGGGAACTGGCTGATCCTCCACATTGCTCATATCAAGTTTATTGGTACGAGAATCCAGATCCCTCCTGGTTGTTTGGCAAATTGAAGTATGAGGTTGACAACAACAGACCAGGATTATTTAGAACATTTCAGGCGTATTTAGAGGAAAGTGGTAAATGGATAACATGGCCTCATGTAATGTCCTTTACAGGATACCGAATTTACAGCAACGGGTACGAATACCTACAAGTCCACACGGGAGCAAGAAATTATGAGGCATTAAGCGTGGACTGGATTTTGGTAGGGAACTGGCAAAACGCGGATTTATACGTAATATACCCAACATGCATAAGCGGGCCAGAACCATTATCCGGGGGTGATACAGTTGAACGGTAGAACTATCACAAAACTGCTCATACTTTCCATTATTTTACTTTTTCTTGCGGTGGTGTTGTATTCCAAAATGCCCATCCGAGAGACAGAACAGGATGAAGGTTCAAAGAATTGCCTCCTAACTTCGAACGTATCCTACTGGCCCTCGATGCCTGTGGTAACTGTTCACCGTTATCTACCAAACGGGTCAGTTGTAGAGTACGAGGAGAGCTTTACCCCGTGGCCCCATGGAGATAAGGGCTTTTACGTGATCGAAGACTGGGCTGAGGAACTGGGGATAAGCCCACCGTGCTACATCACCAAGGCTACAGGAAAGGCAGTGCTGGAAGCGGAAGGGAAAGCTGGCTATGGTCTATTCCTTCGGTGGAGAGTCAAAAACGACGGGAACTCTTGGAGCGATTTGAAAAGGGTGGACAAACGAAAAGAGACCGCTGTCTCCGCGGGTTCAGTGAGAATAGCAGTTTACACGATACCGATATCCAACGGAAGCTGGAAAATCGAGGCAGGTGAGCTCTTGGAGAACCCTTACTGGTTCAACAGCACTGGTGGAGGACGGTTCGTTTCCACTTGGTTCAACGGAACTTGTACCTGTAAGCCCGAGGAAATTTTAAAGGCCACTCTTAATAAAATCAAATTCTCTGGCTTCAAAGAAAAGGAACATGTGGAAATCTTAGAAACAGAGGCATTAAAACCCATGTATTCAGCTTTTTTCGTTAGAGACAGTCAGTACCTCTACGTGGAATTTGCCCAAGTGAAGGGCATGGATCTCGTCAGAGTCCTCATGATAATGGGCGATGAGGAAGTCGTGAAGGCATATGCCGAAGCGTTCACCGCAGGAAGCGTCGGAGGTTAAAGCCTTTCATTTTTCACCATCAAATGACGAGAAATAAAGAGACAAGGAAAAACCTCAGTCCTCCCAGGGCTCGGTGTACTTGAGGGCCCAGCCGAACTCCTCCTTGAGGATGTCGATTGCTGCGCTCGGTGGAATAACTCCGCGCTCGGTTATTATGACATCCACGTACTCCGGTGGAGTAACGTCGAAAGCTGGGTTCCAGACCTCGATGTTCTTTGGCCAGGTTTCCAGTTCTTCCTTTGGAATGACCTCGTAGGGGTCGCGCATCTCAATCTCGACGAGCTGGCCGAGCATGGTCTCCGGATGGAACTTGTAAGTCTCGGCCGCTATCATCGTCCATACCCTGTGCTCCTTGGCAGTCAGCGCTATGAGGGCAGTTCCGATCTTGTTTATAACCGCACCGTTCACGGTGATGCTGTCCGCGCCCATGACGACCTTGTCCGTCATCTTCATGTAGTGCCTGGCCGCAGAATCAACGACATATATGACCGGAATGCCGTAGCTGGCAAGCTCCTTCGCCGTTATTTTGCCCTGCCACTTGGGCCTCGTCTCCGTGACGATGACCTTTATGTCCTTGCCCTGCTCCCAGGCGGTCTTCATGACACTTATAGCTGCCTTGCTGTGGCAGTGGGTCATTATGACGTCGCCGTCCTCTATGCGCTTGGCACCAAATTCTCCAATCCTCACAACGGCGTTCTCGGAGTTGTGGATGAACTCTTTAGCCGCGTTGATGACGACGAACTTTAGCTGGTCGAGGTCGGCTCCTCCTGCGTAGGCCACCTTTCCGCGGTGCATGACGTAACGGAGCGCATTCGGCAGAGAGACTGCCGTCGGCCTCGTCTCGAAGAGAATCTTTGCCGCCTGCTTCATCTCGCTCCAGAACTCGTCAACGTTGGTCGCTTTGCTCTGCTCGGCCTGGACCTGGAGTGCGTAGGCGGCCGAGCGGGCTATCTTCCCGGCTCCCCTAATCTCCATGTTCTTAATCTTCTCCGCTATTTCGAGCACTTCTTTTACTACCGCCATCGCTCTCACCCCTTACCGGTAAATTCACATTATGTCTAGGGGGTTTATAGAACTTTTCGTGTTCACTGGTGAAGCCTTATGTTCTTTGATGTTCACAAACAGGCTCAAAAAGGCTCCTTTACAAAAGTAAAGGGCTCTAACGACCATTGCAGAAAGATTTATAACCAATCGCCGCTACCCTTACGTGTATAGAATTGGTGACGCGCTCAAAAGTGTTCATTGAATGGGGGGAACGGAAGTGGAGGAAAAACTCATGCGGAAGCTGAGTTCTGGTTCACTGGATTTTGAGACTTACTTCTCTAACAAGGCTCAGGAAATGAAGGCCTCGGAGATTAGAGAGCTCCTCAAGCTCGTCGAGACATCAGATGTTATTTCGCTCGCCGGCGGCCTTCCAGCCCCGGAGACATTCCCTGTGGAGACGATCAAGAAGATAACCGCCGAGATACTTACCACTCATGCAGATAAGGCCCTCCAGTACGGAACGACCAAGGGCTTCACACCGCTCCGCCTTGCTCTCGCGGAGTGGATGGAAAAGCGCTACGGTATCCCAACGAGCAAAGTCGAGATAATGATGGTCGCTGGAAGCCAGCAAGCCCTTGATCTCATTGGAAGGGTCTTCATAAACCCCGGCGACATAGTCGTCGTTGAGGGTCCAACCTATCTGGCTGCTCTCAACGCCTTCAAGTACTACGAGCCGGAATTCGTCTCAATTCCAATGGACGACGATGGTATGATGGTTGACCTCCTCGAGGAGAAGCTCAAGAAGCTCAACGCCGAGGGCAAGAGGATCAAGTTCGTCTACACCGTCTCGACGTTCCAGAACCCGATGGGTGTTACGATGAGCCTCGACAGGAGGAAGAAGCTCATAGAACTGGCCCAGGAGTATGACTTCCTCATCGTTGAGGACAGCCCGTACAGCGAGCTCCGCTACTCCGGAGAGCCGATTCCGCCTATTAAGCACTTTGACGACGAGGGAAGGGTTATCTATCTTGGCACCTTCTCGAAGATATTTGCTCCAGGCTTCAGGCTGGGATGGATAGCAGCCCACCCGCACTTCATCAGGAAGATGGAGATAGCCAAACAGGCCGTTGACCTCTGTGCCAACCCATTCGGTCAGGTCATCGCCTGGAAGTACGTTGCTGACGGCCACCTCGACGAGCACATTCCGAAGGTTATAGAGTTCTACAAGCCGAGAAGAGATGCGATGCTCGAGGCCCTCGAGGAGTACATGCCGGAGGGCGTTAAGTGGACCAAGCCGGACGGAGGAATGTTCATCTGGGTTACCCTCCCTGAGGGCATCGACACCAAGCTCATGATGGAGAAGGCCGTTGCCAAGGGTGTCGCCTACGTTCCGGGTGAGGCATTCTTTGCCCACAGGGACGTCAAGAACACCATGCGCTTGAACTTTACCTATGTCCCAGAAGAGAAGATACGTGAGGGCGTTAAGAGGCTCGCAGAGGTCATAGAGGAGGAAATGAAGGCCCTTAAGGGCTGATTTCATCCTTTTCCGTAAACCTTTTTATACTCCCTTCTTCAACTTCTTTTCAGGTGGTCGCTATGAAGCCTTTGATAGGTATAATCGGTCAGATAGACCATTCCAGAAACCGTCTTTTTCTCGATAAAATGCACGTGGAAAAGGTGATTAAAGCCGGGGGCATTCCTGCGGTTTTCACTGCGGATTCCTCTCCGGAGGAGGTTCTGGAGCACGCCGACGGAATCCTCCTCATTGAGGGCCCCGACGTTCATCCCCATTTCTACGGTGAGGATCCATCGAGTTTCATCAAATATGTGGATGTGGAGAGGGACGAATTTGAGATATGCCTTGTAAAAAAAGCGATTGAGAAAGGTGTGCCAATTCTGGGCATCGGCCGTGGAATGCACGTTATAAACGTTGCCCTGGGTGGAACTCTGTATCAGGATCTAACGGAGATTCCTAAAGCCATCAAGCACGACTGGGATCTGAAGCTTATCGGTCCGACCCAGCGCGTCCATGGAGTAAGGATAAAGATGAGCTCGAAGCTCTATGAGATTCTCAAGGACAAGCTCAACATAGAGGGTACCAACGAGGTCTATCTGCGCGTCAACAGCTTCCACCACCAGGCCATCAAGCGGGTCGGTGAGGGAATAAAGCCCGTTGCCTACGCCGTTGACGGTCTCATCGAGGCGATCGAGGCAGAAGAGAGCTTTGTGATTGGCGTCCAGTGGCAGGCGGAGCATTTGCCCGAAATGGAGCCGCTCTTCGAGGCTTTTGTACTGGCTGCTGCAGAATACCGGGCCAAGAAGCGGGAGATGGAGAGACTGGAGATAGAGGCTGAAGTCAGAGAGGAACTAGATGAGAACCGTCGCAGCTCGGATACGACCGATAACCTTCCCGACACGAGCCAAACGTAATACCCCTCTCGGTTATTTTTCTCTCCGCCTCTTGAAGGATCTTTATTCTAAGCTCCCGCGGAAGGTAGTAATACCCCCCTATCCTCTCACCCTTTTCATAGAGCGGCCACAGCTTTTCCATGAGCTCCGGGAACTTCGCAAACATCCTTCTCTTTGAATCGATTCTCAGCTTGAGCGTCGAGACGGTTATGTGATTAACGAAGCTCAGCGCATTGAGGGTCTTATCGAAGTCTCCCCAGGTGTAAAACGGGATTATCGGATCTATGCGCGCGTAAACTGGGATTCCCTCGCTTTTAGCCTTTTTGAGGACTCTAATTCTGTCTTTAGGTGCGGGTGCGTTCGGCTCCAGGAGCTTTGCCTTTCTCTCGTCTACGGTGGTCACGGTTATCCCAACGGCGCACTTGAGCTCCTTCAGGATATCGAGGTCACGCTCGAAGACGTCCGACTTCGTGAGGAGCAAACAGCGGATGTCGTATCTCTTGAAAAGCTCGAGAACCTTCCTCGTTATTCCGAGCTCACGCTCTATGGTTGGATAGGGGTCGGAAGAGTATGAGAGCGCTATGATGTACCTTCTGTCGAACTTTCTCAGTTCTTTCTCGAGCTTTGGTAAAAGTCCCTCCTTTATCCTCACACGAAAGGCGTGGGGGATGTAGCTCGTTATGTAGCAGTAAACGCAGGCATGATCGCAACCGGTGTAGACGTTCAGTGTGTACTTAAAGGGGCATGTGCAGAGCTTTGCCTTCCATGGGTCGAAGGGCCGTATATACATATTTGTGCCTACGAAAAGGCCTTAAAAGAAATTGTGTTTACTTTTATGGGTGAAAAATATGGGGGACGAGGTTAAAGGCCGGGTGGAGTGGTTCAAGGACTATCAGTTCATCGGAAGGATAGAGAGCGATAGCTGCTCCGTCATCCTTGGCGAGGGTGGTATAAGCCCCATGAAGCTTCTCCTTCTGAGCGTTGCTGGCTGCACCGCCTATGATGTGGTTATGATACTCCAGAAGATGCGCGAGCCGATTGAGGGCCTGGAAGTCGAAATCAGCGGTGAGAGAAGGGAGGAGCACCCGAGGATATACAAGAAGGTTCACCTCCATTACAAAATTTACGGTGACGTGAGCGAGGAGAAAGCCAAACGCGCGATAGAGCTGAGTCAGGACAAATACTGCTCCGCCTCGGCCCACATAAAGCTCAGTGGAGCGGAGCTTACGTACTCCTTCGAGATTATCAAGAGTTAGTTTTTTAAACTTCTTTTCTCTCAGCCGCCGCGGGTGGTAAAGTGATAGAGCTCCTCAAGTACTTCGTCATACTCTACGGCGGCCTCTTTGCGATAACGAATCCCGTTGGAGCAGTGCCAGTCTTCCTGGGCGTCACTCACGACCTTTCATGGAGCGAGAGAAGAGAGATAGCGAGGAAAACTGCCATAACGGTAGTGGTAACGCTCGTAACCTTCGCCCTCATCGGCCAGTGGATATTCTGGTTCTTCGGCTCGAGCATAGATGCCTTCGCCATAGCCGGCGGTATTCTACTCTTCCGCATGGCGATGGATATGCTCTCGGGAAGTCTCTCCTCGATCAAGATAAGCAGGGAGGAAACGGAGGAGTTCGACGAGGAAGTGGTAACCCTTGAGGAGGTTGCGATAATTCCTCTCGCCATCCCGCTGATTTCAGGTCCGGGCGCGATAACGACGGTGATGATCTACACCGCCAAGAGCGTGAGCCTTCCGGAGAAAGCGACGGTCATAGCCAGCATAATGGCAATAGGTCTCACGGTATGGCTCGTCCTGTGCTCGGCCAACAGAATCAAAACCAAACTCGGAAGGGTCGGAATCAAGGTCATGACAAGGATGATGGGTCTGATACTAACGTCTATGGCCGTCCAGATGATAATAAACGGCATAAAGGGCGCCTTCGGCCTCTGAGGAAGACTTTTAAGCCCCTTCTCCAAATTCTTTCGGTGGTTGTATGAGGGGAGATTTGATCAGGGTTCTAAGCCTGATTGAGGAGAAGGCCAACGAGCTAAAGCTCGACGGCTACGAGCCCGATGTCGTTCTTGTCGGCTTCGAAGCTTACGAATTCATAAAAGGACAGGTGAACGAGGAGTTCGGCGGTGAGGAGGAAGTCCTCGAGCTTTCGGGATTAAAGCTCCGCATCCTCGACGAACTCGGAAAGGACGCGGTTGTTGTTGACAGTAAGGCTCTGGGCTTTGGGCTCGGCGGGGCAAAGAGGTTCAGGGTTCTGGAGTGAAACGGTAGCCCCTTAAGATGAGGAGGCTCAACGCTACTGCCATTACGTCCGCCAGACTTCCGGGGTTCCTTAAGTCCTTCTTTTCCCTCATAAAGGAGTCGAACTCCCCGAGCGTAAGCTTCCCTTCCAGGACTTCCCTCGCCTTTCTCTGGACGAGCTTTGCCTCCTCTATGCCCGCTTTTCTGATGATGAGCGTGTCGAGGTTGCCCGCCAAAAGCTCCAGAAAAGCCGTTTGAACTGCTTCCTCGAGCGATTTCTCTCTGACGAGTTCGTAAAGCCTCGCGAAGGTACTGTAGCTGAGCTCGTACTGGTTGAGCCACTCGCAGAATATCAGTTCCCTCTCGCAGCTCATCTCGGCGAGCCTTGCTAGGTTTATTCCGTCCTGGAAGAGCTCCCTGAAGGAATCGTTGCTGTAAACGTCGTACTTAACGCCGCTGGGGATGCCTTTCGGGTTGGCTATCCTTATTGCACGGTAGAGCTCCATAGTATCCCTCACGGTGGATTCCTCGATGAGGAGCTTCACCTTCTCCCTGGCATCGAGCATGTTCCTGCCCATGGACAAGGCAATCATCAGTGGAATGGAGAGGGTTATTATGCCGAAGTTGGGATTGGCGTTCTGTGCCTCCTTCGCGTTCTGAACTGCTCTTTTGATCAGCTCGCCGATTCCTGCCTCACTCGGCAGGAGGGCTCCTTTCCTGAGGAGCTCACCGACCTTAACGGCCTCGTAGTAGATGTCTATAACGGCAGTTTCAGCGAAGAGAAAGTGGTAAAAGGTCAGATCCTCGAAGTCCCTAAAGCGATTCACGTTGCCGGGCTTCGGGATAGCTGCTTCAAGGAGCGGGCCGAGGGTGAAGGCCTTTATGATCCTCCACCGCTCCATTCAGACCACCAGATAGAGGAGCAGATAGATGAGGTAGAGGACCAGTACAACCCTCCTCGCGGTTCTCTTTGTCAGCATGTAGAGGCCGAAGGCTACCAGCGTAACGCCCCAGAAGGCACCCTTTATCGCCCCAGCGTAGGGCTGGAGCCAGGCTATGAAAGCTGGATTGAACTGCTTCAGCAGGAGGACAAGCCCAAGGAAAACGAAGATTATTCCGAGCGTTCTCATTTCAATCACCCTTCGTCAGCAGTATTATGCCTATCACCAAGAGAGCTGCCGCGAGGAGCGTCGTTCCTCCAACGGGGCCGATTATCAGGGGGAAGAACGGCTTTGCTATAAGGGCCGCGCCGATTACTATCAGTATTACCGCGAGGGGTTTGGTGTTGTCGTTCCTTGAAAAGACCTCGTTGATACTCTTTCCGGTCTCGTCCGCCAGTTCGTTGAGCCTCTCCTCGATGGGCTTCTCCTCGCCCCCCTCCTCGGGCAGGACGAGGGCAAGCAGGAAGTAGAGCAGGACCATCGCGAAGGGGTTGAATACCAGCAGGACGACAAAGATAATCCTGAGGAGCGTCGGGTCTACTTCAAGGTGCTCGGCTATCCCCCCAATAACCCCGAGGAAGACCCTGTTCTCCTTTGAGCGCATCAGCTTCTTCACCATTTCTCCTCACCGGTTGTAAGAAAGGGGAAGGGGCTTAAAAAGTCATCCCTTGATGCTCACATCACCGACCACATTGGAAATCGAAACGACTATTGTGCCGTTGTTCCCGCCTGCTGTGTTCTTAACGTTTCCCAGCACATCCTCGGCGTTTAGGGCCACACTAAAGTCCGGCGGGACGATTACTAGGATATCGCCTACCACATTGTTGATGCTCACATGGTCGTTCGCGTGGAGAGTTATACCTCCAACTGCGTTCTCGATCGTGTACCCCGCCCAGCTCTCGCCATCGAAATCGCCAACGACGTGCCTCACTGTTATCCTCTTGACTCCTGCCGAGATCAGGAAGTCCCCGACGGCGTCCCTCATGCCCAGGTACTCGAGCTCTCCACTAACTTCTACCACAACGGTGCCGTTCTTGTAGTCGTTGCAGATGTTCCTTTTGCCGGTAATGCTCTCTTTAATCGGGCAGTACACTTCGAGGACGCCGTTTTCAAAGCTAACGTTTATTGGAAGGTTGCTCTTGACCACGAGGCCGCTCACGTTTGCCTTGACCACGTATACATCTCCCACGGTGCTCCTGACAACAAGAGAGGACGCATTGAACTTTCCAAACTCGACGAGTGCTCCGGCGGTCTTTTTTGGGGTTATACCTCTGATCTCAATGTCGCCGTGGAGCGCTAAGGCTAACGTCACCGCCGCACCCACAAGAACTGCCACGAGGATTAATACTAGGAGTGCACCGAGAGTCCCGCCTCGCCTTTTCATGGCTTGCACCTATGAAAAATCTCATCACTTTTCTGTATAAGGCTTATGCCGGAGAAAAGTTAACAAGAAAAGTTGGAGCTCAGCGGAGGAGCTTCACAAACTCCCTCATCCAGGCGTGCAGGTCGCCTGGGTGCCTTGAGCTGACCCAGTTGCCGTCGACGACTACCTCTGCGTCGATCCATTCTGCTCCAGCGTTTATCACATCATCCCTGATGGTTATCGTGCTGGTTCCCTTCCTGCCTTTAAGGACTTTGGCGGAGATGAGTATCTGTGGCCCGTGGCATACGCTCGCGACCGGCTTGCCTTTCTCGAACATCCTCTTGGTTATCATAACCGCCTTCTCGTTGAGCCTGACTATCTCCGGGGCCTTCCCACCGGGAAGAACGAGGGCATCGAACTCATCAGGATCAACCTCGTCAAAAGCTAAGTCGACGTTTACGGTGTAACCGTGCTTTCCGGTTATCTTGCCCCTCTGGAAACTGGCGACGTAAACCTCGTGGCCTTCTTCTTTAATCCGGTGGAGCGGGTATATCAGCTCCAGATCCTCAAAACCATCCGCGCTCAGAAACAGTACCTTCATAGAAACACCCCCATATTAACGCTCAGAGAGAAATAGAAATGGGACACTTATAAGCTTTTGTGGACAAAAATGGGCATTAGAGCGGAAGTTCCGTCGTCTCTTTGTGGACCTTGAGCACGACCATGGTGTGGGTCGCCTCAACGCCCTCGATTTCACCGATGGTGTCGAGGAACTCGTTGAGCTCCTCGCTTCCACTTGTTCTTATCTTCACGAGCATGTCGTAGTCGCCGGTGGTCTCATAGATTTCGATTATCTCCGGGTACTGCTTAAGCTCCTGGGCGACGTAGGAGTACTTGCCGGCCTTGGACTTTATGAGTATAAACGCGAGAATCCTGAAGCCAAGGGAATCCGGGTCGAGAATGACGGTGAACTTCTTTATGATGCCTTTCTCTTTCAGCTTCTTTATCCTTTCATAAACGGTCGATTCGGCCAGATTGACCTCCTTGGAGATCTCCCGCAGGGGCGTTCTGCTGTTCTTTTGGAGTATGGCGAGAATCTTTTTGTCTATTTTGTCCAAACCCATTCGCATGAGCATCACCGCCTGTAAAAAATTTTCGGAAGATTATATAAACTTGCCGATTTTCGAGAACCATACTTTTATAAAACGCCATCCGCTCTTTAATCCAGAGGCTTCTGGAGGGTCAGCCATGCCAACCAACGTAACAGCGGAGTACCTAGCAGCGGAGGAAGAATACCGGAACGCCAAGACGATTCCAGAGAAGATTCGGGCCCTCGAGAAAATGTACTCCACCGTTCCCAAGCACAAGGGAACGGAGAAGCTCAGGCTCCAGATAAAGCGAAAGCTAGCTGAGCTGAGGAAGGAGCTTGAAAAGCAGAGGCAGGTTCAGAAGAAAGGTGGAGGCTACTCCTTCAGCGTTAGGAAGGAAGGTGCTGCTCAGATAGTCCTGGCTGGCCTTCCGAATGTAGGAAAGTCCTCCCTCATGAAGGCGCTGACAAACGTTGATATCGACGTTGCTGATTATGCCTTCACTACAGTCGAGCCCATCCCTGGAATGATGCATCACAAGGATGTTCAGATACAGCTCGTTGAGGTGCCCGGCCTCGTCGAGGGTGCCGCCCTCGGAAAGGGCATGGGGCCTCAGCTCCTGAGCGTTATAAGGAACGCCGATGCTATAGCCATCGTCGTTGATCTCTCTCAGGATCCCGTAAAGCAGATGGAAATCCTCCTGCGGGAGTTCGAGAGGGCGGGAATAAAACTCAACAAGCGCCGCCCGAGGGTCGAGATAAAGAGGACAGCGAGCGGTGGAATAATCATCAACGGTCAGGAGAACATAAAGGGCGAGGTAAGCGAAGTCATGAAGATGCTCCGCGAGGAGAGGATTCACTCCGCTGAGATAACCGTCAAAGAGCCTGTGACTTTGGAGGAGTTCGCCGATGCGCTCGACGAGAGCCTCGTCTGGAGAAGGGCGATAATCATCGCCAACAAGGGCGACGCCCCTGGAAGCAAAGAGAACTACGAGAGGCTCGTTCAGGCTTACGGAGACAGATTCAGAATCATACCCGTCTCCGCGAGAAAGAAGATAAACCTCGACAAGCTCAAGGACGAGCTGTACGAGCTGGCCGGAATAATAAGGGTCTTCACGAAGAGTCCCGGGGAAGAGCCGGCCTATCCTCCGGTACCGCTCAAGAAGGGCTCAACGGTTATGGATTTGGCGGAAAGAATCCACAAGGACTTTGCCAAGAACTTCCGATACGCTCGTGTCTGGGGTAAGAGTGTCAAGTTCCCGGGCCAGAGGGTTGGGGCCGACCACGTGCTGGAGGATGGGGACATAGTGGAGATTCACGCGAGATGAGCTCTCACCGGCACCAGAGCCCTTTGCACGTTCTTTCCTTGGTTCCGGTTAAATCCTTCAGCTTAAATTCATTTCCGTTCAGGCTGTCCATCACAAAGGTCTCTCCACCTTTTTTAAACACCCAGAAGACCTTGTAGGCCTGCTCTTCTCTGATTATCTCAATTCTCGGCAGCCACCAGGATATGACCCTCGAGTTTCCCCAGGTTATGGCACTCTCGAAGGCTTTGAATCTGGCCTCTTCGTAGTCCACCAGCGGTTCCATTACCTGCCTCTCGTCGACGTTCCACTCGTAGAGCTCTATGAAGCCGTCTCCCCTCTCGGCACCGAGCCGGTAGAGATCAACGTAGGCGTAGTAGTCAAAAACCCTGTCGCTCCTTCCAAGGCGCTTGTAGAAAAGCCTGAGGTGGAATATGTAGTATGGATACAGCACGAAATCCGTGTTTGAGCCATCCTCTGGTTTGAATATTGGTCTCATGACCTTGACTTTCATATCTCAACCCCAACATTTTATACCTCAACTCTTATTAACTGTTGCCCCGAAGCTTGTTGCTCTTTCTGAACATTGCATTTCATTTTTGGAATTGTTAAACCAATACATTTATATTTGCAAATGCCCATAATGGGGACTGATGCCCTTTAATTCACACTGGTGTATTGAGGTGGTACAAAATGGGCCTTAGTGGTGCAGCCTGGGCAACCCTACTGGTTCCGACTTTTTTGGCTATTTTGACAATGCTGGTCTACGGCTACTGGGACAGAATAACCGGCAAGGAGTACTACGTCGACGATGAGATTCTGGCCTACGACGAAGACCTTATGGTAGAACTTAGGAAGGAGGGTAAGGCATGAACGGCGGGATACTCTTTGGTTTTCTGGTCTATCTCGCCCTCCTGGCTTACATCGGCTGGTGGGCCAACAAGTACACCAAGACTGAGGAGCAGTACTTCGTCGGAGGTAGGAGAGTCCACGTTTTGGCCGCAACCCTGAGCGACAAGGCGAGCGACTTCTCCGGTTGGCTGATGCTCGGATATCCTGGAGCGGCCTTCAAGAGCGGTCTTGGAGCCTTCTGGGCAGCGATAGGCTGCCTCTTCGGAACGCTGGCTGACTACCTCCTCATAGGGCCGAGGCTCAGAATCTACGCGGGCAAATTCAGGGCAATAACGGTACCGGACTACCTGGAGGCCAGACTCAAAGATGACACCAAGATGATAAGGATTCTCAGCGCGCTGATAATCATAATCTTCATGACTGCCTACGTTGCCGCTCAGTTCACCGCGGGCGGTAAGACCTTTGCGGAGGGCTTCGGAATAAGCGACAACGCGGGAATACTGATAACCGTCATAATCCTGACGGCTTACGTTATTACCGGTGGATTCTTTGCCGTTGTTTGGACCGACGTCGTTCAGGCGCTCTTTATGTTGCTGACGCTGATAATCGTCCCGTTCCTGGCTCTGGCCAAGATAGGCGGTCTCGACAAGGCGACGGAAATAATAGGACAGGTGGACCCAAACAAGCTCCATCCCTTCGGAGGGGCCACCGGCTGGGCGGCGATAATCTTTGCCATCGGTTACGCTTCATGGATAGTCGGCTACCTCGGTCAGCCGCACATAGTCACCCGTTATATGAGTGTTGAAGACCCGAGGAAGCTCAGGAGGCCGGGAATATTTATCAGCGGCACCTGGACTATAATCGTCCTCTGGGGAGCATTCTTCGCTGGATTCCTCGGCTTCGCTATGTATCAGGCAGGCATCCTTCAGGTCAGCGATCCTGAGAAGGTAATACCAGCCATGGCTGTTGAGCTGATGCCCAGCTGGCTGGCCGGATTCGTCATCGCGGGCATAATCTCTGCAGTTATGAGTACGGCGGATTCACAGCTGCTGGTTGCCTCCTCAGCTATCGCGAGGGACTTCTACCACAAGGTTCTCGGAAAAGAGCTCGGAAAGAAGCAGATGGTCAACATCTCTAGGGTTGTCGTCGCCGCCGTTGCCCTCGTCGGCCTCTGGTTCGCAATAAGCGGTCCGAAAATTATCTACCAGATGGTTGCAACGGCATGGGGAGGTCTCGCTGTAGGCTTTGGCCCAATTCTGACGCTCAGCCTCTGGTGGAAGAAAGTAACCAAGGAGGGCGGAATAGTTGGCATGGCCTACGGTCTGGTCAGTGAGGTTCTGCTTGAGGCCAAGATATATGGCTGGGCCTTCCACCCGGACGCTCCGGGCTTCTTCGGAACCATCGGCGGCTGGTTCAACGGCGTCCCAGTGTTCTTCATCAACTTCTTCGTGGCACTGCTGGTGATTATAATCGTTAGCCTCCTCACCAAGCCGCCGGAGGACGTCGTCAGGCTCCATGAGGAGATATTCAAGAAGGTGCCCATCGAGAAGGGCGGCAAAACCGTCATGGAAACCAGAACCAAGAGCCAGCTCGAGAACGTCGCCGAGTTCGTCCTCACGAAGGGCCTTGCCTGACGTTTCCTCCTCTTTTCTCCTATTTGTTTAACCAATGGTTTTAGACCCTTTTTGGTCAACCTAACGTTTATAAGCATTGATGTATATTGAAGAACGTTCGTTTCGTAAAATCTTTGGGGTGGGAGCATGAGACCGCTCGACCTGACGGAAAAAGACCCTTCTAGGAGAATCACGATTTACTTTGAGGGGAAACCTCTCGAGGCTTATGAAGGTGAAAAGCTCACTGTTGCCCTTCTGGCTAACGGCATCTACTGGCTTACCACCAGCACAGAGGGGAGAAAGAGAGGGGCCTTTACGTTCGGCCCCGTTCCGATGGTCGTCAACGGCGTGAAGAACATCAACGGCAGAAAAACGGTTGTAAAGGATGGCATGAGAATAGAGCGTCAGAACTATGGGGATTTTCAGGAGACTGTTGAGATAGACAAGAGCAAGCCCGTAACGAGACAGGTCGTTGATGTGGCCGTTATAGGTGCTGGCCCCGCCGGAATAGGGGCAGCACTTGAGCTTCAGGAGCATCTGACGGTCGCCCTCATTGAGGAGCGCGGCTGGCTCGGCGGAGACATGTGGCTCAGGGGCCTCCCACAGGAAGGTTTTGATGGTGAGCCCAAGGCGGTCATAAAGTCACTCGTTGCCCAATTCAATGAGAACGTTCGCGTTTTCAGGAAGACGATAGCATTGGGAATCTTCGACAAGGGGGAGTACTTCCTGGTTCCCATCGTTAAGGGGGACCGGCTTATAGAACTCATGGCGAGACGCGTTGTTTTGGCCGTTGGAGCAGTTGGCAATATTCTCCTCTTTGAGAACAACGACATTCCGGGCGTTTTCAGGCGCGACTTTGCCCTTGAGGTCATGAACGTCTGGGGTGTCGCTCCCGGCAAAAAAGTCGCAGTCGTTGGAAGCAGGCCCGAGGACATCGTTCCTGAGCTCGAGAGGTGGGACATTGAGTACATCGTCGTCCCAAACCCGAAGCGCGTTGAAGGAACGGAAAAGGTTGAAAAGCTGATAGACATGAACGGCAACGTTTACGAGGTTGACGCTGTGATAGTTTCCGACGGCAGGAGGCCGGACATAAACCCGATAACCCAGGCCGGCGGAAAGCTTCGCTTTAAGAGGGGCTACTACATGCCAGTTCTCGACTCCCAGCACAGAATAAGGGATGGCATCTACGTCGCTGGAAGCGCCGTCAGCATAAAGCCCCACTATGCCAACTACCTCGAGGGCAGACTCGTTGGGGCATACATCCTTGAGGAGTTCGGCTACGAGGCCCAGCCGTGCGTTTATGAGGAGAAGCTGAAGGAGTACGAGCCTGAGGCTATCACCATCCACAGGATAGAGTTCGACTCCTTTAATCTGGAGGACGTCCAGATATGTGGCTGCGACGTCTCGCTGAAGAAGGTCGATGACGTGGTGAGAAGTGGCATAACAGACCTTCAGATAATCAAGCGCCTTACCCACCTGGCCATGGGCTTTTGCCAAGGTCGCTTCTGCCTCTTTAACGGCGCGGTGGTGGTTTCTCAGAGGGCCAACCTGGACATGGCGAGGATTGACCTGCCGGTCGCGAGACCGCCGCTCAAGAACGTGAAGATGAAGGTTACCGCCGCTGGGGGATGATGGCCATGCCGACGAAAGAACTTCCCGAAAGAAGCGAAATCGTTATCATCGGCGGGGGAATAATAGGTGTGACCCTCGCCCACGAGCTAGCTAAACGCGGTGAGGAGGTCACCGTCATAGAGAAGCGCTTCATAGGCTCAGGCTCGACCTTCCGCTGTGGAACTGGCATAAGGCAGCAGTTCAACGACGAGGCCAACGTTCAGGTCATGAAGCGCTCCGTCGAGCTCTGGAAGCGTTATAGTGAAGAGTACGGCTTCTCCTTCGAGCAGACCGGCTATCTCTTCCTGCTCTACGACGATGATGAGGTCAAGGAGTTCAAGAGGAACATAGCCATCCAGAACCGCTTCGGCGTCCCGACGAGGCTCATAACTCCAGAAGAGGCGAAGGAGATAGTCCCGCTCCTTGACATAAGTGAGGTCATAGCGGCATCGTGGAACCCCACTGATGGAAAGGCCGATCCCTTCTACTCAACCGCTGCATTTGCCCTCAACGCCGAGCGCTTTGGGGCTAAGCTGGTTGAGTACACGGAGGTCAAGGATTTCATCATCGAGAACGGTGAGATAAAGGGTCTCAAGACCAACAGGGGAGTTATCAAGACGGGCATCGTCGTTAACGCCACCAACGCCTGGGCCAAGCTCATCAACGCGATGGCCGGGATAAAGACCCAGGTTCCGATAGAACCCTACAAGCACCAAGCGGTGATAACCCAGCCCATAAGGAAGGGAGCGATTAAGCCGATGGTCATCTCCTTCAAGTACGGGCACGCTTATCTCACCCAGACCAGTCACGGTGGCGTTGTTGGAGGCGTCGGCTACGAGCTGGGACCGACCTACGACCTCAATCCGACCTACGAGTTCCTCCGTGAGGTCAGCTACTACTTCACCAAGATAATCCCGGCCCTGAGGGAGCTCCTTATACTCAGAACATGGGCGGGCTACTACGCTAAAACGCCTGATAGCAACCCTGCCATAGGGAAAATCGAGGAGCTGAGCGATTACTACATTGCCGCTGGCTTTTCCGGTCACGGTTTCATGATGGCGCCGGCTGTGGCGGAGATGGTCGCCGATTTGATAACCAAAGGGATAACGAACCTTCCAGTCGAGTGGTACGACCCATACAGATTTGAGCGCGGTGAGCTCCGCGGAGAAGCGCTGCAGATGGGATAAGTTTTTCTTTCTCTCATTCTCGGGAGAAAAAGCTCCCTCTTCTTTCTTCTGGAGAGGGTCATCGTGGAACTCTCCAAGGGATTTTTAGCGAGAACCATCGGAAATCGGGCACTTGATGACAAAGTGGGGGTAACCCCCGCGAAGCCCGCCTGTGAAGGTCCGCAACTGGGCGAAAGGGCTAAATACATCAATGCACTTATTTTTACCCTGGTGGTGTCCATTGCAGGCCAACGTCAATCTCGACGCTCTTCTGGAAAAGATGAAGGCGGAGCTTGAGAGAATAAAGAGTCCGGTGGATGTGGAGAAAATCCTAAAGTGCGCGGAGGCCATTAAACCGCTTGTTGAGGAGAGAGACTGCGGGATGATTATTGGGAGTACGAGAAGTACAAAGAATATAGTGGTTTTGGTGGGGCAATAAAGGAATTATGGGAAAATAGTAAAGGCAATTTTCTGCTACTCCTTGGTTTCTATTTTATAGGTTTTTATGTAGTTGGGGTTATGCTTGGATTACTGTTAGAAGATACGTTGTTATTAGATAGGGGAATGTCCATTGGAATATTACTAGGATTAAGTATTGGATCCGGTTTTTTGTTGTTTATGATTTATGCCCAAGGGCGTATCAACAAAGAAAAAGTTGAAAGCGTAAAAAACCTTGCAACGAGGTATCTCGAGCTTAAAGAGAAGTTCAAAACTCTTATCCAGAATGAATTACAAAAACACTCCCTTAGTTATGAGGAGTGTGCAAGCGAATACAAAAAATTGGAAAAATCCACGATACCGGAATATCTTTATTATCCCCTAACTGAAGGACTAAAGCACCTATCAGAGGGCAACTTCTCAGAAGCTTCAGAAAAATTCAAATTTTCAATATTTGCATTAGACGCAGTTTTCCAATCAAAGATTGAACCTCGGGCCTTTGATTCACAATCCCCCGGATGGGATTGGTATATTGCCCCGAAGAATATTATAGACCCGCTTTCCTTCGCCGCCCGCGCCTGCGACGCCCTCTACCTCGGCGACGTTGAAAAGATGCGCGAGCTCCTCAGCGAGGCAAGGGAGATGCTCGACGAGCGGGACAGGTTCGTAATCGGCGACGTCAAGTTCTTCAAGTACCTCTTCGAGTTCCACTACTTCCTGCTCAAGACCGTTGTTGAGGCCTACGAGGCCGAGACGGGGGCGGTGGCGAAGCTCACGGAGGAGCAGGCCAAACGCTTCGCCGAAGCGAAACCGGTTGAGGTTCCCGCCCAAGTTGAGAAGGTCTCCGTACCGGAGGAGGAGCCGGAGAAGGAACTATACCGCGGTGAGGTGCGCTTCAAGATGGGCGCAATGAGCCAGGAGAGGGTCGGAACGCTCGTTATCACGAACAAGCGCTTGAAGCTTACTGGGAAATACAGGTTGAGGGGCACGGTTGCCACCGTCGCTGTCAAGGCCGCTTTGAGGGCCGCTGGAGTTGGGGAGGTCTACGAGGACATCCCATTGAAGGAGGTAAGCTGGCTTGAGCTGAAGAAGGCCATACTGGGCGGCGGCTACTACGTGGAGTTCCATGCGAGGGGCAAGAAGTTCACCCTCTACACCGACGCAGCACAGCACATCTACAACATCCTAAAGCAGTACAGCAACGCCTGAGCCTCGCTACCCTTAAATATTTTCGAGCCCTACTGATCTAGGTGGAATCATGTATCGCGTTGATTCTCCCGGTCGGGTGAATCTTATCGGTGAGCACACTGATTACGCCCTTGGCTACGTCATGCCGATGGCAATAAACATCCATACGGTTCTGCATGCCAGGGAGGACGAGCAGATCAGGGTTTACTCGCAGATATTCCGTGAGGTCAAGGAGTTCTCGCTTGATGACATCAGAAGAAGTGGAGACTGGGCGGACTACATAAAGGGAATCTTCTGGGTTCTCTGGGAGGAAGGGCACGAGGTAGGTGGCATGAAGGGAATTCTGAATGGAGACTTGCCTATAGGCTCGGGTTTGGGTTCTTCAGCGAGTCTTGAGCTTGCAGTTCTGGCGTTTCTCAACGAGGCATATAAACTGAGATTACTTCCCATAGAAATGGCCCTCCTGGCTCAGAAAGCCGAAAACGAGTTTGTGGGTGTCCCCTGTGGAATACTCGACCAGTTCACCATGACCCATGGGAGGAAGGAGCACGTCATTTTCCTTGATACTGATACGCTGAGGCACGAATACATAAAATTCCCGAGGGACATTCAGGTGATCGTCTTCTATACCGGTGTCAAGAGGGAGCTGGCCAACTCAGCCTACGTGGAGCGTAGGAAGGTTGCAGAAGAAACCTTAAGGCTTCTCGGTAAGAGAACTTCTAAGGAGGTTGAAGAGGCAGAGCTGAGAAACATTCCCTCCCTCTACAGGCGCCTCTTCGGCTACATCGTTAGAGAAAACCGGCGCGTTCTCGAGGCAAGGGATGCACTCAGGGTGGGGGATGTAGACACATTGGGAGAGCTTATTACAGCTTCTCACTGGGATCTGGCGAGGAACTATGATGTAAGCTGCGAAGAGCTGGACTTCTTCGTTCGTAGATCCCTCCAGCTCGGCGCCTATGGCGCGAAGCTCACGGGAACAGGTTTCGGCGGTTCGGCCATAGCGATAGTCGATAGTGACAGGGCACTGAGCATTGCTAGGACAGTCTTGGAGGAGTACCAGCGTGCCTTCAACTGGGAGGCCGACTACTACCTTGTTCTCCCGACCGATGGTGTTGCTGTGAGGAGGGTTTAGGATGTCTCTCTTGTATCTTTTATCTCTCCATAAACATTGGCACTTTTTCCAAGTTCTCTCAAAGGTCGTGTTCTGAAGAGAGAACCATCGAGATGCTTCAGCGCCATAATAAATCCTCAGCCTAAAATCACCTTGGAGGAAGTTTTATAAGAGGCTTCCCATAGGCGCGAGCGATGAGCAGAAGGGAGCTCGTCGTAACGCAGGGAAGGCGCGAGAAGGCAGGGAAGGTCCGCAGAATAAAGATCAAGCGCAGGAACGTGGTCCTGCTAGCGGTGAGTATGTTCATCGCCAACGCGGCCTTCGGCATGGCCTTTCCCTATCTCAGCGTCTACATGAAGCTCCTCGGCGGCGGCATGCTGATGGTCGGGCTTCTAAGCGTCGCCTTCAACCTGACCTCGACGGTCTTCCAGTATCCCTTTGGCTATCTCTCCGATAGGACTAGGAACCGGAAGGCCTTCATATCCTTCGGCCTGTTCTCTACGGGAACCTTCTATGCCCTCATGGCGGTCGTTTCAACTCCGCTAGCTTTGCTTGCCTTGAGGACGTTCCAGGGGGCACTTGGTTCGGCCATGATGCCGGCCCATTCTGCGCTGATAGCGGAGCTCTCAACCCGGGTGGGTTCGGCCTACGGGCTCTTCGGTTCGATTGAGAACGCGGGCTATATGCTGGGCAACTTCATCGGCGGCTTCCTTATAAAATACGTCGGGATCAGAGGAATCTTCCTCATAGCAGGGGCTCTCCTCGTCCTTTCCTCCGCGATAGTTCTCCTCCTCAGGGAGAGGCCGAGGCCGAAAAGGGCTCCAAGAAAGCTTATACTCGTCCAGGAAGGGCGGGAAAGCGAAAAGGCAACTTTCCAGGGTGCGGCATTCAAGCGGCTCATGAGGGGCCATCTGGGCCTTTTCTACTTTACAGTTCTGCTCGTAATGATAGCTTCCGGTCAGGTCTATTCAGTGGTCTCGGTTTACTTTGGGGAGGTCTTTGGGAGCGAGTGGGTAGGGATACTTTTTGGAATAGACTCTTTAGCGGCGGCGGTGAGCGGATACTACCTCGGGAAGCTGATTGACCGCTACGGCGCCAAGAAATTCTACCTGCTGGCGATAGCCGGCTACGCCATCGCTTTCCTCGGCTACGCTTTCGCTAAGAATCTCTACCTGATGATCGTCGTGGCCCTCTTTTCGGGCGTCAAGTGGTCTCTGACCCTAAACGCCTCCTCGACCTATGTTGCCACGAAGGTCAGAGCGACGGAGAGGGGTCAGGCGATGGGCCTGCTCAACGCTATGATGAGCCTCGGCTGGGTCGTAGGTCCATTACTCGGAGGCTATCTCTCTGCCATAAGCTTTAAGCTGAACTTCACGAGCACGCTCGTGCCTCTCGGAGTAGCTTTCCTCTTCGCGCTTAGACTGCCAGAGTGATGCACTCCGGTGGGACTTTCTCGACTATCCTGACATTCTTTCCGGCTTTGTAAACCTTCAAGCCTTTCTTTCGGAGGCATTCGGCGTCTATTACCAGAAGAACCACGTCCCGCCCGTGCCGCCTGCCGGTTTCGATTGCCTCGCTTTTGCTCGTGCTTAGGTGGACGAACTGCCTCCTCATGGGCTTCAACCCTTCGCGGAGGATGCTCTCGAGGTTCCTCCTCGGCGTGCCGTGATAGAGGAAAAGGCTCTCGGTGTCTTCTTCGTGGTTCAGGCTCACCGGAAAGCTGTGACCGTAGCGGGCGCGTATTCTGTCTCCTTGAATCTCGTAGCGGCCCTTCGCATCGCGGGCGACTACTTCGCGTACGAACTCCTCCGTAACATCTGGATAAACCGTCCTTAGGGCATCGACGAGTTCGGGAAGGGGCACGAAGCCTTCCATGTCTGGCCTCAGTCCGAACTCCTCCGGCGAGTGCCGCAGGATATAGGCCATTAGCTTGCTGACTTTTCTCCTGCCCGGAAACATCGTGAAAAGTTAGAAAGAGGTTCCAAAAAACTTTCCCTCAAGCACGGTAGGAAACGGGCTTTTTGACGGGCTTCTTGACGTTTATGTCCCTAACAACGAACTCATCGTAGACATGACCCTTTTCATAGACTTCAAATTTCTGACCGTAGATGTCCTTGCCCCAGATACGAATCTCCATTTGATAGGCTATTCTGCCTCCGACAAAAACGCCATTCCTGAACCTGACCTCAAGGATGCCGTTGGTAACGTTGAACGTCATGTTCGCATTGGAGCCTATGAACAGCCTGGTAATGGCATCGAGGTCTTCCTTTGTTATCCGATAGTAGAGCAGCTGCGTATCGTTTTCGATGGTTGTGTTGAAGGGTTCCTCCTGTAGATACTTTGCCACGAAGCTCACAACGTTGTATTCCCAGGTGAGGTTTAGAACTGCCTCCGGATCAATTCCGAGGGTCTCATTCGTCAGCTTCTGCCATGTTCCGCTTGAAAAGACATAGATTTCGCCGTCCCTTATAATCTGGCGCGAGAAAACGGCGGCCCCTCCCGGAAAGGTTCTGGTCGTAGTGTTGACGTCGGCTTCCCTGCCCTCGAGATCAATATAGCCCTCCCGTTTGTAAACCACAGTAACGTTGCCTTCATCCCGGGTAACGTTCCTCTGAGAGATACTGACGTGAAGTATCATGCTTGTGTTTTCGAGGTAGGTGAACTGCTTTATACTCCTCATGTTTTTGAGAAGCTCCTCCGTCGGGTAGTGCTTGGGCTGGAGGACTACTTTTGGGGATGATGTGTTTGACGTTGCGGCGGGCGTAGTGGATGTCCCCGTGTTCTCCCATATACATCCAGCACCAATCCCGACCAGAAAAACGACCAGCAACAGGATGCCGAGCTTTTTCATTTTCATGCCTCCTTTTTAATCAATAATTTTGTTTCAATGCCGTTCCCTCCGCTGAAGGATTAAACCAGTCGAAAGAAACATCACGCTCAGGGATAGTGCACTGCCGTCACGAAAGAGGAGTCCCAGAACCATTAGGAAAAACCCGCAGATAATCACAATCCTTCCCGGGTCATCTTTAACAAACTGAAGCAATTTCATCTCAGACACCCCTCAGTTCTTCTAAATGCTCTGCCCTCTTTTCAATCGAAGGGTGTCTGTTCAACAGGTTAAACCATTTCCCCGTTTTTTCCGGCAGCAGATTGAGCTCGGCCAGCTTTTTAAGCGCCCTTAGAGTTGGCTCAAGCCCCACGACATTCGCCGCGAACTCATCTGCCTTGAACTCGTTCCTTATGGCTATCCTTGATTCAATAACAAAGAGCCAGAAGTAGAAGGCAAAGAAGAAAACGCCGAAGAAAACCCACGGCGATGAGAACAGCTGAACGTTGAATTTGTGGAGGATGTAGATGAGTCCTATCCAGAAGATGAACCAACCGATGCTCAAAGCCGCGTTTATCCAGAGGTGCTTTCCTTTTATGTGCCCAATCTCATGGGCTAAGACCGCTTTAATCTCGTCCTCTTCGAAGTTATCAACCAGATAGCGGGTTAAAACAACGTAGCGGTAGCGGGGGATTATACCCGTAACCATGGCATTGGCAAGCTTTTGACCGGGCTTTCCTTTAACGATAATGTCCCTGACTTTAACTCCATGCTCCTCACAGAACCCCATGAGCTCGGCCTTAAGCTCGGGGTCGAGTTCGCTCTTTGTCCCAACTCTAATGAGGATGAGTGGAAAGAGCGCAAAGAAAGCGAATATTAGGGTTGAGTACATGAGCAGGTCAAACCACCACTTTGAGGTCAAACTCTCTGGCAGGTAGAGTATCAGCAGCAGCCAGATAAAGGCAAAGCCAACTGTTGGACCAAGAATAAGTGCGAGAACTTTCAGAACCTCCTTTTTTGGATTTTCAATCTTTTCCTCTGTAATATTCACCCCTACTTTGACGGTCTCGTAGATGATGAGGAAGATTGACAGCAGAAGCGGGAAGATCAGGATTGCTGCAAATGCAAACACCTTGAATATTTCAGGTAGGGGGAGCTTATCTACCACGTCAGAGGCCCAGTCAAGGGCTCCGAGGGCTATCATCGCAGGCAAGTAGAGTATGAAGGCTCCAAAGATACAGGTGACTTCAGCCTTCAGCAGATTGTAGTTTTTCTCTTTCTTTGGTAGCTCTTCTCTCAGGATTTTGCGGCCCCAGTGTCTCATGACGAGGGGAGGAATAATAATGGTTGCAATGGACACCAGAATCAATGAAATCTCCTTCATATTTTTCACCGGGCGGAGATACGTCTGGTTTGGAATTTAAGAGTTGTGGTTCAATTTTCAAAAAAGGTTGGAAGAGTAAAAAACCTCACGGCAGCTCGATGACGGTCCATATCGGCCTGTGGTCGGAAACTTCCACATCGCAGAGGCATCCGTAGTCTTTGACCTTTGCCGGCCAGTCCTTCTTGAGCAGGATGTAGTCGATGTTTTCGATGTCGATGTTGCCCCAGTTGAAGGTGTATGGCGGCCTCTTCTCAAAAGAGTCATAGTAGTCGCGCGTGAGTATTTCGATGGCCTTCTCATCCGGCTCGGCGTTAGTGTCGCCTGCTATTATCTGGGCTACCGGTTCGCTCTCCGCGAACTTGAGGAGCTCTTCCGCCTGCATTGCTCTCTCTGTCTCGTTCAGCCCCATGTGCACGTTGACGATGGTTAATCCGAGCTCATCGATGGTTACCTTCTGAGCCGGCCTCGCCTGTCCGACGCTCTCGAGGTTGAGTTCACTCTCCGTCTTCATGTGCCAGTGCGAGAAGACCGCTATGCCGTAGGTTCCTTCAACGGCCGGTTTGTACTCGTAGGCGTAGCCGAGGTATGCGGAGATCATCAGGGGGACATCCTGGTAGCCGTTGCCGATCATTCCACCGACGACCTCCTGAGCCGCCCAGATATCGGGCTTCTGCTCCTTCAGGAGGTTAATCAGCTCGTAGCCGTTGAACGTCCCCTGGTAAGGCCCGAAGCCCTGGTGGACGTTGTAGCTCCAGATGAGGACGTCCTTCTTGGCTTCAACGTAAGTTGGGCCCACGTTGAAGAGGGCTAGAACTATTACCGAAACCACTGCGAGGCCGAGAAGCGGGCCCACTATTTCTTTTGCGTTTGGAAGCCTAACCTCGGTACTTCCACCGTAGCTCGCGAGGGCGTAGATCACGGAAGCGGCTAGAATTAGGGCCTCAAGCCTGTCCTCCATGAAGGGCAAGCCGATGTCCCTGCCGACGTAGGCGCCCAAAGCCAAAGTTGCCACGAGGAAGAGGTAAGCGGCGCCGATTACCCCACCCCTGCTGCCCTTAGCGCTTTCAACTAAGGCGATGGCTGATGCAAGGGCAAGGGGAAGACCTATCAAACTGGCAGGCTTGACGAAGAGCGTCGCCACACCTACGATGAGAAGGGCAGACGCTACGCCAGGTTTTTTGGCCAGGTAGGGTCCTGCAATAATCGCCAGACCAATGACAAGCGAGTAGCCTATGAAATGCGGTAGGTAATAGACGGTGATTCCTGAGTAGCGCATGACGGCATTCGGATAGATGAGGCCGAGCTCCAGCAGGGCTGCGAAGGCGTAGAGGCCGAAGCCAGGTTTTTTGAGAGTTCCCTCTTCCTTCCAGAGGGCAAAGGCCCCGAGGAGAATGAGAACTCCCAGAATAACCCTCGTGTGCGGGAAGTCTAGGGGTTCGCCCCCGACCGCGAGAACCCTGAGGCTCAAGTCGGCCACAATGCCCATTGTTAGGTATTTCATGTCGAGCTCCTTGACGAGTGCGAGGGCGATCGGAATGGTGAAGGCCGCTATCAGGTGGGTGTACTCGGTGGCGTCAGTGGCAAGGGAAGCCACCGCGTAGGCCGCCATTAGGACCGCTCCAGCTTTTCTGCTCATTTTGCCAACGAGGATGGCGGCGAGTATAAGGAGTATTATACCAAGTCCCGATGGGAAGTTCACGCCGTAGAAGAACGTCTTCTCAAGGCTGGAATAAGCGCCGGCAACGAAGACCCTCAGGCTCGACGCCAGCAGCACTCCGGTTCCAAGACCGAGAAGTATTTTATCCCTTTCGTTCACGCCCATGTCCATCACCTAAAACTCAAGTTGTTGGGGGGACACTTAAACTTTGTTGATGTTCCAACAGCTTAGAGGAAGAAGGGGACCAAGAAGGTGAGGGCACTAAGAGGGAGGCAATCTCCATCTTCCTGAACACTTCTCGCCTTTCAGCACTGTGAAAACCTCTCCAGAGGTGGAAAACCGAGTACGTCATTAATGAGAGGGGAAGGGGCCCAGAGCCCCACTCAGCGGAACCTCCTCAAAGCCATCTCGGCCGCGATGCTTATCGGGTCAATCGTCGGGCTTATCGGAGGGGCATAGGCAGTTTCGAGGTAAACGATGTCCTCGACGGTTGCCTCTTTCTGTGCTAGGGCAGAGAGCGTCATTATCCTGCCCCAGACGCGTTCGCCGCCGACTATCTGAGCGCCGATGAGCTTTCTATCGTCTTTCCTGAAGATGACCTTAACTGTTATCGGCTTGCCTCCGGGATAGTACTCGGGCTTGGTGGAGCCTTTGAACTTACCGACGGCTATCGCGATGCCCTCCTTCTTCGCCCTATCCTCCGTCATGCCGAAGGTGCCGATCTCAAGGCCAAAGAGCTCGGTTATTGCCGTGTTGAAGACGGGCCTGAAAGAGACGTCCTTTCCTGCTATGTGCTCCGCTGCCACTTTCGCCATCCTCACTGCAGAAGTTCCCAGCTGGCTGAGGATTCTTCCTCCGGTAACGGCGTCAATAACTTCCGCACAGTCGCCTATCGCGTATATGTCAGGGTCGCTCGTCTGGAGGTGCTCGTTGACGACTATTCCGCGGTTAACTTCGAGGCCCGCTTTTTTAGCGAGGTCAACGTTGGCCCTCACACCGGTGGCGACGAGAACCAGATCAGCCTCGACTTCCTCGTCATCAATCTTGACGGCCTTGACGGGGCTTCCAATTATCTCGCTCACACCGACGCCGAAGCGGAAGGAAACACCGTGCTTTTCCATTTCGGTCTGGACAAGCTTGGCGGTATCTTTGTCGAGCATCGTGGGTAAAAGCCTGTCCAGCAGCTCGACGACGAGGACCTCCATGCCGAGCTTTGCGAAGGCCTCCGCGCCTTCAAGACCGATCAGGCCGGCGCCAATGACGACAGCCTTCTTCGGCTTCCTCTCGGCTATGTAGGCCTTTATCTTCCTCACGTCGTTGAGGCTCTTGAGCGTGAAGACGCCTTCGTTCTCGACGCCCTTGATCGGTGGGATAAAAGCTTTGGATCCAACTGCTAAAACCAGCTTATCGTAGGGAACTTCACCTTTTTCTGTAATGACAACTTTCCGCTCCCTGTCTATCTCCTTGGCCTCAGTGTCGAGCATGAGGGTTATTTTCTGCTTCTCGTAGAACTCGTTCGGAAAGACAATAACGTCCTCGGGCTTCTCTATCGTGCCGCTTATCACGTGCGGCAGGGCGCAGGGGGAGTACTGCATCGTTGGTTCCTTTCCGATGACGGTTATCTCGGCTTTCCTGTCGAGCTTCCTCATGAAGAGGGCGAAGTTGCTTCCGGCAGTTCCAGAACCGATGACGACGATTTTCATAGACACCACCGGAGAAAAGAGGAAGGAGGGATATAAAAAGTTGGCCTTAACCGAAGGTTGATTAGCGCATCCATTTGCGAGCTATGACGGCGACGATAAGAGCCATGAAGACCGCCCCGGTGAGGGCTTCGATTGCGCTCAGGGCTTTGAGCCAGCCGGTCGGGTGCATGTCGCCGTAGCCGAGGGTGGTGAAGGTGACGAGGCTGTAGTAGAGGGCGTTTAAAAAGCCTGGAACACCTTGAGAGATTCCATTGGTATAAATAGTCCCAATGGGAATTCCATAGACCTCTACATAAGAGAAGTGGGATAATGTCCAGTACAGGATTGCATTTGCAGTGATTACCCAGAAAGAGCTTAGGATAATCCGCCCCCAACTAGTTCCATAGAGTGATATCCAGTCTGCTAACACTGTTTCTATTGCTGTTGAGATGTATGCATAAATCAAAAACAGGATAGCTTCAAATTTTTGATAAGGCGTTTTTGCGTTAAAATATTTTTCTTTTGCACGATTTTTCAAGACTTTACGATAAGCACGACGTTCAAGAACGAACATTCTATCGGCTTCGTCGCGCTTGCCTTCTTTTTCATAACTGAGGCGTTGAACTCTTGCGGCCTCTTGGAGAGACTGAGGATACTTTTGATTGAACATCTTTTGGAACTTTTCTTCATCGAGAGATCCGATAAATTTAATTCCTTGCCGAAAATCGCAGTTAGAAAAGCTTAGTATCTTATGAAATCTAACGTTGGGATTACTATCTATGCCTTCAAATGAGACAACGTATTCAAAGCTTGAGTTGTCAAAATATGCATTCCCGTTAAATGAAGTATTCCAGAATTCTGCTATGTCCTGAAACCTGCAATATTTGAAGTCTGCATCCTCAATCTGGGAATGAGAGAATGTAGTGTAACCCTCAAATCTACAGCCCCTGAAATCTACCTTCGATCTAAATGTTATTTGATGAAAATAAGCCTGTTCTTTAAACTCGCTCATACTGAATACAGCAGCGTCATTAAACTTTGCAAACCAGAAATCTGCACCTTTCTTAAATATACAACTTACGAACTTTGCCCTACCTTTGAAGGTGGCTCCGAAAAACTCTATTTCTTCAAAAGTTGCCTCTGCAAATTGTGTATCTTTATGAAAAACGGCATTTGAGAAGTCTGCATAGCCTAAAAAATTGCTTTTAATAAAATCGACCCCCTTTTCAAAATGAACCTGCTCAAAGGATACATCCTCTTTAAACGTGGCTTTATTGAAGTTTGCAGTATTCTTGAAAACTGCATATTTAAACGAAAACTTCTGTTCCCATTTGTTCCCATTCCTATCCTTGTACTCAATTGGTTCATCTGGAATTTTCGGAAACACATACTCCCTCGCATCCACTGGTTCCTCGAAAACCAGCCTCTTTGTCTTCCTTCCATCAACCTCAATCTCCTCGACCCTCGGCTTAAACCTCTCCAGAAACTTCCTGTAGAACTCTACAGCCTCTTCCTTGCTCTTGTTCGGCTTGTGGAAAATGCAGTACTCCTGGTCGGCTGTCTCGGGGTCGCAGTTCCCGAAGTGTGCCATCTTGCACATAGGTGCTCACTAATTTAACTACGCCTTGAAGTTTTTATCCCTTTCGACGACCTCAAGGAACTCGGCAGGGGTTAAGATTAGAAACTCATGCCCTTTA
The DNA here is from genome assembly GCF_012027395.1 of Thermococcus sp. LS1. Taxonomy (NCBI): domain Archaea; kingdom Methanobacteriati; phylum Methanobacteriota; class Thermococci; order Thermococcales; family Thermococcaceae; genus Thermococcus; species Thermococcus sp. LS1. The sequence continues at coordinate 61,977 of NZ_SNUJ01000001.1, read as the reverse complement.
AGAGAAAACCTTCTCTCCCCATCCCTCAGCTTCAGCACGTGCTTCTTGTCTAGGCTTATCAGAAAGCCAGCTTTGGCCGAATACACCACGTCAAACAACTTGTTGTCGTCTGGATCAGGCGAGACCTCAAAGCGCTCAGCCGGCTCAACGAGGATTGACGAAGCTCGAAATATCCTGTAAATCCATAGGGCGTAAACCCTGCTCTCAAGGTATCGCAGAACCTTCTCGCTCGTCAGCTTGAAGCGAAGCTCCTCAAGTATCGCCTCCGAGGTGTAGGAAAGAACCCTCTTCCCGACGACTAAGTCCATGACCTTTCCAGAACTTCCAAGGGGGTTTATCGCGGCCGTTATGATGACGTTGGTGTCTAAGACGACCTTGAACGCTTCCATTCCTCGTCCACTTCCTCGAGGAGCTTTTCAATCTCCCTCTCGGATGGAACCCTCCTCTCCCTCGCGAGGAGCTTATATGTCTCCCAGAGATCCTCGGGGGACTCGTAGTGCATCAGGAAGAACCTCACGGCTTCCTTGATAAGCTCGCTCCGGCTTGAGAACTCGCCGCTCTCCACGAGCTCATCAATTTCCCTCATGATGCCCTGGGGAAAACGGACTGAAACCTTCTCAGTGGCAGACATGCCATCACCGTAGGACAATAGTCGGACAGAATATATAAACGTTGTGAAGCAAAATTGAAAGGAACCTCAAGGCTCCACAACCGTCCCGTTGTGCTTACCCTTTATCACATCGAAGAGGCTGTAGGCGTCCTTCTTGCCCACGATGTACGTCCTTATCTTGCCGCGCTGGATGAACTTCGCAGCAAGGGCATCGACGACGCCGCTTCCACCGGCCTTGCTTTCGCCCTCCATCGCTATGTCGACGAGCTGGTCGACGGTTATCCTGTCGAGCTTCTTTGCGTCAGGGTTCTTCCTCGGGTCGCTGTCGTAGACGCCATCGACGTTGGTGACTACGATCAGAAGGTCGGCCTGCAGGTACTCCGCGAGAAGAGCAGCGACCGCATCGGTCGTGTGTCCTGGGTGAGTTCCGCCCATTATGGGTATCTTCTTGAGCTGTATGACCTCCCAGGCCTTCCTGAAGTCCTGGACGACGAAGGGATAAGCTTTCTCGCCGAGCGCAGCTATCAGAAGCATTGCGTTGGCCCTGGTGATGTGAATCCCTATGTAGTCCTTGAAGGTCTCGTTGGGCGTGAAGGTCTTCGCAGCCTTGATGTACTTGCGCGCCACTTTGCCGCCGCCGACTACCACAGCCACCTCATGGTCCTCGCTTATCTTGGTGAGCTCATACGCGATGGCCTTGATAAAATCGATGTCGGGATCGTCCGGAACGAGAACTGAACCGCCTATGTCAAAGACTATCCTCATGATGACCCTCACGATGCTAATCGGGGCCCCTTTATAACCTTTTTCTTGCCGAGAAAATAGCAAAAAGATAAGAAGTCCTCAGTAGTAGTACCAGATGGTCTCGTAGTCCTCCCTCTTCTCCCCGATGCTTTCCAGGTAGCGGAGGTACTCCTCTATCGGGACGTCTGTGTATGTGTAGAGCTTTGTCTCGCTGATGCCCTTCTCCCACGGGTGGAAGAGGTACACTCTGCTTCCGTCGGGCTTTATGGCTATGAGCTCCCTGTCCTGCCAGGCCCTCAGGTGGTTCTTGCCCATCCTCGGCACGTTGAATATCGGCTCGTCCGTCCTGAACTGGCCCGGTAAGAGCCTCGCCTCCTCCTTCCTCTCTTGGACGACCCTCGCTATCGGCACGAGGTAGTCCCTCTGCTCGGTTTTGCCCTTTGGATAGAAGGTGTAGTAGGGGTCGATGCCAATCTTCTTGAGGGCTATCCTCAGCGCGACGTTCTCGAAGCGCCTGCTGACGTTCCTCTGGTAGACCAGCTGGTTGTAGATGTAGATGCCCTGCCTCCGGAGGTTGTAGGCTGCCCTGGCCATCTCTGGGGTCACCTCGTAGGCCGTTTCTACATGGGTCGAGACGGCCACGTTCCTCTTGCCTGGTTCGATGTACGATCCGAGTATCTCGGCCAGCTCCTCAGTTATGCGCATTGGGACGGTCACTGGAATCCTTGTTCCCCAGCGGATGTTAATGACGTGGTCGAACTCGCTCAGGCGGGACATTATCTTGTCTATAATCTTGTTGCTCAGGGCGAAGGGGTCTCCTCCGGTTATGAGCACGTCTATCATCGACTCGCGCTCGCCGAACCACTCTATAGCCTTCTCTATCTTGTCCCAGCCCGGGAAGGAGCCGGCCATGAATGGCTCAAGGACCTCCCAGTTCCTCTGGCAGTAGACGCATATCTGTGGGCAGGTGTCGAAGGCCTTGAGGATCGCTATCATCACGTACCTCCTCGTGACGAGGTCTATCGGAGAGGTGTCGTGCTCACCCATGAAGTCGAAGGCGTACTCCCTGTCCTCGCGGTGGAGTATCATGTTGTCCATGTACCACTTGGGCGGCATCACCTGCCTTCTGACGTGCCTGTCCTCCTTGTAGGGCTCCTTGAAGTCCCAGAGGTGGAGGTAGTAAGGTGTTATTCCCCAGGGGATGCGATACTTGACTGCCCTCTCGACTTCTGCCAGGTCCTCCTCCGGAACCTTGACGATGCCGAGCTCGTTGAGCTCCCTGAGGGTTTCGAGGCCCTTCCTGCCCTTGAGGACGTGGCTGAACTGCCACCTGTAGTCGAACCACTCCTCGTCACCTATGCCCCAGTACTCCTGGAGCTGCTTCCTCTGCTCCTCTCTCTTCCTGATTATCCTCTCGTCGAGTCCACTCGGATAGCGGTTCAGCCAGGTCTTTATGTATTCGTAGACCTTGTCTAGGTAGTCGGAGCGCAGCTTCCCCGCTTCCCTGCCGTGAACCTTACTGAAGTCGGGTGAAACTATGCCGGCTTTTTCCAGCTTTGGCCCGAGCCAGCCCTTGGAGTAATTCGCCTTGCAGGACATGGCAAGGAAGAGGTGTTTGAACTCCTCGAGGAAGCCCTTAGTGAGAACGCTCAGGGTCTTTTCGTCGCCCTTGGCGGCCTTCCAGAGGTATTCCAGCGTTGAGAAACCTGCTGCCTTTTCGCTGTATGGCGAGAGAATGTTCTCAAAGACGTCGCAGGCGTAGACGGCGAGCCACCTGTCTATGGGGCTTACCTCTATCCCGCCGCTTTTGAACTTCCACCTCAGGTTTCTCGTGAATTCCAGGAGCTTCTCCCTTGCCTCCTCAAGGCTCTCGCTTTTCTGGAGAATTTCGCCTATTTCTGGCAGTGGCTCGAAGATTTCCATGAATTCTCCGTGTCCCACCCCCTGCTCAAGGCCCCATGGGGACTCCTCAACTCCAAAGGCTGAAAGGGCACTATCAACCCTAATCACGGTGACCACCTCCGGACCTTGAAGAGGACAGAAAGAGGCGTGGAAGTACGTATGCGTGCATTAATTCTGAGAAGACCTATTTAAATTTTGCCCCTATTCTCGAATAACCTGCGTCACATAGTGTAAAAAACAAAAGAATATTTGGCAAACTTTTGGGATATATCAGCCTATCTGGAAGGCCGAGCTCCTCAGTTCGCCGCGCTCGAATCTGTACGGGTCGTACCACTCCCAGTCGAGGGGCACTTTGCTTCTTCCTTTGGTCATGAACTCCGCCATCGCTTGGGCAACCGCTGGCGCCATCATGAAGCCGTGACCGCTGAAGCCTGCCGCAATGTAGAAGTTGTCGAGGAGCTTTCCTATGGCAGGGTTCTTGTCAGGAGTTTTAGCGTAGAAGCCGGCCCACTGGCGGACGATGTGGGCATGTCTGATGGCGGGAATTATCTGAACGGCGTATCTCAGCACACCCCTCAGGAAGTCGTAGGTCGGCTCGTAGTCGTCGAGGCTTTTGGCTTTGTACTCTATTCCCGAGCCGCAGATTATTCCACCGTCCTCGCCGTCCTGAATGACGTAGCTGTCGTTCCAGCTCGGCGGACAGACGAGGGGCTCGACCTGACCAGGCTTGAGGGGCTCCGTCTTCACGAGTTGGTGCTTGTACGCGGTTATTGGAACGAGTTCCCTGCTCAGGCCTGCCATCTCGTTAATCAGCGGTGCCCATGCGTTGGCCGCGTTGAGAAGGGCGTCAACCTTAACGCTCTCCACCTTTTCGTTGCTTCTGAACTTCACCGCGGTTATCTCGTCTCCCTCGCGCTCCAGAGCCACAACTTCGGTGTGCTCCCTCGCGTCAACGCCCATCTCCTTGGCTTTCGTGAGATATGCAAAGAGCGTCTTGAAGGGGTTGGCCTTTCCGTCCATCGGGTTCCAGGCCCCGGCCAAGAACGGTTCCGTGTTGAGAGGCGGGACTATTTCCTTTGCCTCGTCCATATCTATGAGCCTTGTGGGAACGCCAAAGCTGTTCTGGAGCTTTATGTTGTTTTTAAAGGCTTCAACCTCCTCCTCGCTCGTCGCCAGGAAGAGGTAACCGGAGTGCCGGAAGCCTATCTCGGCCCCGAGCTCCTCTTCAAGTCTCTCCCAGCGCTCGATGGAGTACTTCATGAGCCTGATGTTGGCCTCGTCCGTGAACTGCGCCCGTATTCCCGTTGCACAGCGGAAGGTCGAACCCGAGCCGAAGTAGTTCTTCTCGAAGAGAATTACCTCTTCTCCGAGCTTTGCCAGCTCATAGGCCGTCGCGACGCCTATTATTCCGCCGCCGATGATCGCTATCTTACTCATCGGCACCACCCACCAGAACCTCGACGCGGACGGGCATTATCGGAACCCTCGACTTCGGGAGCGGTATATCCTCATGCCTCTTTCCTGTCTTCCTCGCGAGGATTGAGATTACAATCGGGATGCACGTCCTTCCCTGGCAGGGCCCCATGCCTATCCTGAGGAGCCTCTTGATTTCCTCGATGTCCGTGATGCCCGAGTCGATGAGCCTCTCGATGTCTTCAACCGTGACGTCGTTGCAGCGGCAGACAATTTTCTTCCCGCTCATTCTCTCACCACCTTAACCGCCCTGACCTCCCAGGCGAGTTCTATTGGAACCTCCACAGTGATTATCGGCGTGTCACCCTTGCTCTTCTCCCTCGGGACTACGGTGAGTACTTTTCCCTTACCAAGGGGCTCCCCGACGCGATTAAGGAGAACGACCTCCTCGCCCCTCTCCGGAACCGGCAGAAGCTCGTGGGGCATCGTTATCCTCGCCTTGTCTCCAACGTAGTGCATCATGAAGAACGCTAGACCGGGGCATATCTGGACGCAGAGAGAGCAGCCTATGCACTTGTCATAGTCAACGACCGGCAAATCGTTTGGAGTCGGCATGCTTATCGCCCCAGTTGGGCATATCTCCCTACAGGGGGCGCAGGGTATCTCCTGCGGACACTCTGGAATCGCCACTGGCCTTTTCCTCAATCTCTCCTCGCTCGGAAGCGGGATGAACCTCTGAAGCTCCTCGGGCGTTATGTAGCCGGTTCTCAGGTACTCGGGAATCTCGCTCATTCTCTCACCACCAGAGCTTTCTTAACACCTTCCATAGCGTGCCTGCCGAAGGGCCCGGAGCGGAACTCGTCCAAGTCTCTCCGTGCCTTCTCTATCTCTTTGACCCAGCTTTCGTCGGCTATGCCGAGCCTCAGGGCAGCGGCTATTCCTGCTATCTTGCCCTCCAGCATCGCAGTGGTAGCCTCCTCTATTCCGGCAGAATCGCCGGCCACGAAGATGCCTCTCACGGTGGTCTCCATCCACTCGTCGCGAACTGCCACGTGGCCGCTGAGCTCTCGGATGTACTTTATCTGGCAGCCTACCTGGTGGAGGAGCTCTATGCTTGGCCTCAGGCCAACGGCAAGGGCTATCACATCGACCTCGAAGACCTTCTCCGTTCCGGGAATAACATTCCAGTTCTCGTCGAGCTGAGCAACGACGGCCCTCTCGACCCTCTCCTTTCCTTCAGCGCGAAGAATAGTGTGCCTGGTCAGTATCGGAACGCCCAAGCGCCTAACCTTGGCCGCGTGAACGAAGTAGCCTCCCACCTTTGGCATCGCCTCGACTATAGCCTTGACTTCAACTCCAGCCTGGATGAGCTGATACGCCAGAATAAGTCCCACGTTGCCCGCACCAACGATTAGAACCTTGTCGCCTGGCTTCACCCCGTAGGTGTTCATGAGGGTCTGAATGGCTCCGGCGCCGTAGATTCCGGGCAGATCGTTGTTCTCAAAGGGAATCATCTTCTCCATCGCACCGGTGGCGACAATGACGGCCCTTCCACGGAACTCTATGAGTTCGCGGTTGTTTTTGACGGCCAGAACGAGCTTCTCATCTCCATCTTGGAATATTCCCACCGCTGAAGTTTCGAGGAAGACCTCGACGTTCTCCCTTTTTCTGACTTCATCCTCCAGAATCCTCGCTATCTCGACGCCCCTCACTCCAGCGAACTGCTCGCGTTTGCCAAAGAACTTGTGGGTCTGCTTGACGAGCTGACCGCCGAGCATCGGATTCTCGTCGAGAAGAACGATCTTTGCTCCGGCGTCGGCCGCATGGATTGCCGCCATCAGTCCGGCGGGCCCACCTCCAATGATGACAATATCTGCCTTCACGACCTTGGCGTCCTTCCACTCCGGCGGCTTGGCGCCCCTCGGGAGCTCGGCCTTCCCTCTCTGACGCTCTATGGTCATGCCGTCCTCGACGAGGGTTATGCACGTCCTGACGTTGGGGATTCCGTTAACAACCATCAAACAGGAGGAGCACTTCCCTATGGCGCAGAAGAGCCCCCGCGGACGTTTGGAGTTCTGAGAATAATTGAGAACCCGTATTCCCGCGGCGTGGAGCGCCGTTGCTATTGTTTCTCCCTCATAGGCTTTGATTGGTTGTCCTTCGAAGTAGATTGTTACCTCTCTTCCACGCTTAAAATGTAGAACAGGATGTTCAGTTAGGCGCACGATATATCACCCAAGCACTTATCTGCGCATTGGCTTATGAAAATTTTTCAATCCGAAGGTTCTTCACCTTTGGTTTCAGCGTTACCAAACCTTTATATATCCAGCTCTGGTAACTTAACCTGGCGGCGGGCTAGGCCGGGGGGTTCGGCGTCCCCTGTAACCGGAAACCGTCGATATGCCGGGGCCGAAGCCCGGGGGGCGGTTCCCAAAGCCGCCCGCGGAAGCCGGGGCACAACGGTGATCCCTCGTCCCACGGGGCCGGCGGTGGGCGGGGTCCGGCTGGAGGGCCGGACTAACGCCCTTTACCCGCCGAACCCCGCCAGGCCCGGAAGGGAGCAGCGGTAGGCGGGACGTTCGGCGCTCGTGGGGTAGCGGGGGTGAGCGAGCCCCGGTGGAAGCGGACGGTGGAGGGTTCCCACCCCCGGGCCCGCCCGCCGCCGTTAAAATTCTGGCAAAAACCTTAATAGCAAACCACCTCTTTTGCCTTCGGGGTGTTAAATGTGGTGAGGCTTTCCGTTGAGGTCGCCGGTCTTAAACTTGAAAATCCGCTTATTCTCGCCTCGGGGGTAAACGATAAGACCCCTGAACAGTGGATACGCGCTCATGAGGAAGGTGCTGGCGGCGTCGTTACCAAGTCCATCGGAATTGAGCCGAGGGATGGATACGACAATCCGACCATCGTAGAGCTTCCTTACGGGCTGATAAACGCGATGGGCCTTCCGAATCCCGGCTGGAAGGGCTTTCTGGAGATGGTTGAAGGCTACACCTTTGACTTTCCGCTGATAGTCTCGATATTCGGCGGAACGCCGGAGGAGTTTGCCTTTCTCGCTGAAAAGCTGAGCGAAGTGGCCAATGCCTTTGAGCTCAACCTCAGCTGTCCCCATGCGAAGGGCTACGGCATGGAGATAGGCCAGAGACAGGAGATGGTCTATGAGGTCGTCAAAGCCGTTAAGGACGCGACGGACAAGCCCGTTATAGCGAAGCTCACGCCAAACATAGACGACATAACGAAGCTCGGTCTGGCAGCTGAAAAGGCCGGTGCAGATGCGGTCGCAGCCATAAACACGCTGAAGGCGATAGCGATAGACGTCTACGCGAGGAGGCCGATACTGAGCAACAGGGTCGGCGGCTACTCGGGTCCGGGGGTCAAGCCCGTTGCCTTGAGGGCGGTCTACGATTTGGCCAAGGCCCTTGATATCCCCGTTATCGGAATAGGCGGCATAACCACGTGGCAGGATGCCCTGGAGTTTTTCCTAGCTGGAGCAAGAGCACTCCAGATAGGAACTGCGGTGGCTCTACGCGGCTGGAAGGTCTTCAGGGAGATAAACGAGGGAATAGCAAGGTATCTCGAGGAGGAAGGCTTTGAGAGTGTTGAGGACATAGTTGGACTGGCGCTGGAGTAGGTTTTTAACCTTCAGTCCTCTTTTTAACCTAAGCGAGGTGATAACATGAAGCGAGCAGTGGTATTATTTTCCGGGGGGCTCGACTCGACGGCCTGCCTCTACTGGGCGAAGAGGAACTACGACGAGGTGATAATGCTGACAGTAAACTACGGCAGCAACGAAGAGAAGGTTACTAACAAGGTCGCGGAGTTCTTCTCGAAGGAGCTGGACGTTCCGCTGAAAATAGTTAGGCTTGACTTTCTCGAGGAGTTCTCGAAGCTCAGGGGGACGACCCTCGTCGGCGGGGAGACGCCGAAGGTAAGCGCAGAAGAGCTCGAAGATATGAGCATTGCACAGGAAACTGCGAAAAGCGTCTGGGTTCCAGCAAGGAATGTCGTTCTCATCAGCGTCGCCGCTTCGCTCCTCGATGCGCTCGGCGGGGGCGATATAATAGTCGGCTTCAACGCTGAAGAGGGAACAACGTTCCCGGACAACACGCCCGAGTTCGTCGAGAAGATGAACGAAATGCTGAAGTACGGCACTATGGCCGAAGTAAAAGTCGTTGCACCGCTCATCGACCTCGACAAGAAGGGAATAGCGAGGCTTTTGAAGGAGCTCGATGCCAAATACGAGTACTCTAACTCTTGCTACATGCCCAAGGGCTTCACGGAAGATGGCAAGCCTATACACTGCGGCGAGTGCGAGAGCTGCGTCAGGAGGCATCGCGGTCTGATGGAAGCCCTTGGGGAGGACAGAACCGTTTATGCCGTTGAGCCGAAGATATGACTGTTTCTTTCCATTTCTTTAGGTTTTGAAAGACCTCTGGCCACACCACCGCAAGATTTATAAATACGCTCTCTACCCTATCCATTGGGCATGGGGCGGTAGCTCAGCCTGGGAGAGCGCCGGACTGAAGATCCGGGTGTCGGGGGTTCAAATCCCCCTCGCCCCACCACTTTCTCTCAATGCGGTGGTAGTCTAGCCTGGTCTAGGACACCGGCCTTCCAAGCCGGTGACCCGGGTTCAAATCCCGGCCACCGCACCACATTCTAACAAACTTCGCCTGCGCGACGTTGAAGCGAAGCTTCAACGCACGGGACTATCGTCCCGTTGAGTTTGATCAAGGCTCGCATGTCTTCTCAAACTGGTAGTTTTTGAGTGGTTTACTTCACATTTTGCCAGTTTTATAGCGTTTCGCTGCAGGAATAACACCCTTCGGGCGTTAAGAGGAGAGTGAAACATTTCAATTCACAGGTTTTCAAGTTAAACCCATGGAAATTGCTGTTTTTGAAAAAGACATGCAAACTCATTCCAACGATTTAAGGTGAAGTCTGCTTTGCTGGAGGATTTGATTGGGTTCGTGTATTTTTCTTCACATACTAACTTCGCAGGACTCTTCATTCGCTGGCTTTTGAGTTAAACCTGTGTTAAACTCGCGAGTTTGATAAGACGTGAAAGCGTGCCAGCCAGTTTAGTGAGAAGTTAACTCTTTAATCAAACTTCCTTCGGCAGAGCCGGGGGACTGAAACGACAGTCTCAGGATGCACAGACAAAGTGTTGTTCAGCTCTTCAGCTCCATTTTGACTTCCTCATCCAGCAGTATGAAAAGCGCCAGTGCTGAAAATAGCGTTAAGCTTACCGCTGGAATTGAAAGGCCGATGAGAACCCACAGCAGGCCGAAGAGAAAGTCAAGAAGAGCTATGTGAGGGGAGATGTCAATTATAAGGTCGTGGCTGGTTTTGATTCCATAGGCGAATAGGAGATGGATCGTCGCTATTACGATAAAGCCCCAGAAGGTGTATCTATCTCCGAAGCTTATCGCTGCCATTCCGTAGAAGTAAGCCGCCAAAAGCAGAAAGAAGGAAATGACGATGGGCTTAGACCTCATCGCCGAGTTCCTCCACGGGGAGTTTCATCCTCGAAACAATCACCAGCGTCAGGATTCCGAGGAGGGGCATTATCGCCAGCTCCCCGAGGGCGAGGGCAGTACTCTGCCTTGCCAGCGCATCAGTAAGGCCCGGGGCTATGATGTTGGCAGAGTTGGAGATGAGTCCAAGGGCAAAGCTGGCCTTGGGGAAGATGCTCTTTGGGTAGGTGGCTGGAGCGCTGGTCCAGAACGCCGGTCCCGTTCCCTGGAGGGCGCCAATGAGGACGACTGAAGCGAGCGCCATCGTGTAGTTGCCAGCTAGCATTGCCTTGGCGTATATGACGAGTCCGATGAACGCAATCGCGTAGGAGAATATCATGACCTGGACAATGGCCTTGAAGAGTCCTCTGGCTGTCGGGTTCTTCCTTGAGAGCAGGTAGCCGACGTAGCCCATGCCTATGCTCCAGAGAGCCTTCGATATGTTCAGGCTGGTGCTGAGGGTTGCCACATGCTCCTTAGTCCAGCCAATCTCATAGCCGAGCGAGGCGGAAAAGCCGACGATGGTGAAGATTATCCACAGAGCTGGGAAGAAAGTCAGGCCAAGGATCCAGGTGAATGGCATTTTCCAGACGTTGATCTTTGCGCTGGCCTCACTCATGTGGATTATTTCGAAGTCCTCTATGAAGAGCCACCAGATAGCGAGAACCGCGTACATGATAACGACGGTGCTCCAGAAGCCGCCTTTCCAGCCGAAGGCCTCAACAGCGTACTTGGCGCTTATGCTTCCGAACACGCCGCCCCAGAAAATGCCCGAGAGAATTATGCCCTTGGCGAAGGGCCTTTCAGCCACGAAGAAGTGGGCTATCTGGGTGCTGAAGAGCGGAACGAGCGTGACGACGAATCCCTGAATGAACCTCAGGAAGACAACGGTCTGCCAGTTGGGAGCGAGGGGGATTAAAGCCTGAGCAACAGCCGCCCAGCTCAGTGCTATGGCGACGCTTCTCTTAAAGCTGCCCTCGTAGATTTTAGTATGGCCGAGAAGGAAGGCTATGAAGAGACCGAAAACATAAGCGATATGTTGCCACTCGTAGGCGGCGCTGTCAATTCCGAAGTGCGCCATGACATCGGGCTTCGCAACGGCCATCATGGTGAGAGTTCCAAAACCGGCAGTCATAACCAGTGTATCAAGCAGGACTGACCTCCACCGCTTGTCCATGATATCTCCTCCCTAAAGCTTTCCGAGTATCATCAGCACGCCGAAAATAATGAAAAGTCCTCCAGCAAGCTTGTGAACAACGTCCAGGGGCAGTACGTCGCCGAGTTTGTCTCCCAGAAATGCACCGATAAGATTTACCGCCGCCAGGCCCAAGATCGCTCCAACGAAGGCTGTCTTCCAGCCGTATTTGGAAGCAAAGGCTATCGTTGCGAGCTGGGTTTTATCTCCTAGCTCGGCAAGAAATATTGCAATGAAGATGGCGAGGATACCATCCATGTCTTGTTCACCGTTAGAGCTTTGATAGTGCCTCATTCATTCTCTCCATAGCCTCGATGAGCTGGCTCTTCTTGGTGGCGTAGCTTATCCTTATCCATCCCTCACCGGCCTTGCCGAAGGCGGTTCCTGGAATAACGACAACCCTCGCGTTCTCGAGCAGCCACTCGGCGAAATCCTCACTGCTCATGTCGAGCTCTGAGTCAATTTTGGCCCAGACATAGAAGGCGCCCTTCGGTCTGAACGGCGTTATGTGGGGCATCTTGTTGAGGTACTTAAGAACGAGCCTTCTCCTTTCAGCGTAGGTCTGGCGCATCCTTTCAACGGCTTCCCAGCTGCGCTTGTCTCTCAGGGCCGTTATTCCCGCTATCTGAACGAAGGAGGTAACGTTGCCAACGACATAGGCGTGGAGCTTTATCATATCCCTGATTACTTGGGTCGGCGCTATGGCGAAGCCCAAACGCCAGCCGGTCATGGCGAAGGTCTTCGAGAAGCTGTTCGCGAGGATTGTATTGTCAGGGGCGTACTTGATCATGGGGTAGTGTTTGGCCCCCTCGTAGAGGAAGTGCTCGTAGGGTTCGTCGCTGAGGATGTAGAGGTTGTAGTCCTCAGCTATGTCCGCTATGGCTTTCACAGTTTTCTTCTTGAGGATTGCACCCGTGGGGTTGTTAGGGTAGTTGAGAACGAGCATCCTGGTGCGCTTGGTTATAGCCTCGACTAGTTCATCGGGGTCAATCTGGAACTCGTTCTCCTCACGGAGGGGAATCCTTATTATTCCCGCCTCGGCTATCTTGGCATCTTCAACATAGCAGACAAAAGCAGGGTCGGGGATTATAACGTCGTCATCCTCCTCAAGGAGCGTCTGGAAGGCGAGATAAGTTGCCTCATAAGCGCCAGCAGTGACGATTATATCGTTGGGAGAAACGTCCACCTTGTAGTGGGTCTTGTAGTACTCGGCTATCGCCTCCCTGAACTCGGGAATACCTGCGTTGGGCGTGTAATGGGTGTAGCCTTCGTCAATAGCCCTTTTCGCGGCATCCTTAACGACATCGGGCGTGTCGAAGTCGGGCTCACCTATTCCAAGGGAAATGACGCCCTCCATTTTTCTGGCTTTCTCAAAAAGTTCCCTAATCTTTGAGCGCTGGATGAGGTTTATACGCCCTGCAAGGAAGTACTTGCGCTTTTTATATCTCATTGAGCATCACCTCAAGCAGTCCGAAAATGAGGAAGGGATTTTATAAACCTATCCTCAAGGAAGTACAGAAATGGGCATCTAACGCCTATAAAACTTCAACGAGGGCAGCCTTTTCAAAAAAAGTTTTCACTTTTTCCTTATCACAGTCGTTCATTGGTAGCTCCTTGAGGCCGAGTTCCTGAAGTATCGATTCCGCTCTCTCACGGCTTCCAAAGACGACCAGGTAGTTCTCTCCGTTTCTTATTCCGTGTTGGGCTATTGCATCTTTTATCTGAAGTGTCCCGGCGAGACGGAGAAGCAGTTCGCCGCCCACGGTTCTCGCATGGTTGGTTTTCCTCTCAAAGGAACGAAGGGCTAAGAGTGCTGCAAATGCCGCTGCCTCCCAGCATTCAACGTTCACTATCTGAAAGTTCCCACCCAGCTTCGGGATGAGCTCCTCGGCATTGTCTACATGGACCTTTGCGATGTGAAGGTTCTCTAGTATTTTTCTCATCGAGCCACCCAGAGTTAGCTGAAATCTCTGACGTTAAAACCCTTTCTCCCCTCCAATCTTCCTTGAGTTGAGGTATTTTTTGCTTTTTTGAATTTTTCTAAAAATTTTTTGAAAATCATCATATGCTAGTAATATTAAGCAAGCGCAAAGTATTTAACTAATTAAAGCACTACTTATTTCAGCGGCTTACTGGACTGGGTGGTGCAGCAATGAGCAAGATGCGTATCATCAGTGTACAGCTCCCTCAGGGACTGATTAACGCCATGGATCAACTCGTTAGGAAGGGCGTCTATCCCAACAGAAGTGAGATCATCAGAGAAGCCATTCGCGAGCTCCTGAAGAAGGAACTCTATCAGTTTGAGACTGAGGAACGCTCAACGCCCGACTACATCATGAAATAAGCCGCTAAAATCAACGTTAAAATCACTATCCTCTAATATCTGATGGACTGAGGGGGTTGGGGCCAATGGTATTTAAGCTCTTAGAACAGGCCGGAATTAAACTCGATTTGGACGACGAGCCGAAGACGGCAAAGCTCGATGGGTTTTCAGAAGAGAATTTAGACGACCTGATAAGGATTGTAATAGTCGGCGTTGGCGGTTCTGGAAACAACACCATAACCAGGCTCTACGAACTTGGTGTCCAGGGTGCTGAGCTGATAGCCATGAACACCGATGCTCAGCACCTTGCTAGGACGAAGGCTCATAAGAAGCTCCTCCTTGGTAGGGAGATAACCCACGGCAAGGGTTCCGGCGGGAACCCTGAGATAGGCTACCGCGCAGCCGAGGCGAGCGCCCACGAGATTGCCGAGACCATAGGTGACGCTGATTTGGTCTTCATAACCGCAGGTATGGGTAACGGCACAGGTACGGGCGCCGCTCCTGTTGTGGCCAAGGTCATTAAGGAGCGCGCGAGGCACAACGGCCGCTTTAGGGAGCCGCTCGTTGTCAGCGTCGTCACGTTCCCGTTCAGGAACGAGGGTAAGATAAGGATCGAGAAGGCCAGGGCGGGCATAAAAGCCCTTATGTACTACTCGGACACAGTCATAATCATCGAAAACGACAAGCTCCTCAAGCTCGTCCCGAAGCTGCCCATCAACGCTGCCTTCCGCTTTGCGGATGAGATAATAGCAAGGATGGTCAAAGGAATCACCGAGACCATAAAGCTGCCCTCTATGGTCAACATTGACTTCGCCGACGTTTACAGCGTCATGCACAACGGTGGAGCTGCCCTCATCGGAATAGGCGAGAGCGACTCCAGCAACAGGGCAGTGGATGCCGTCAAGAACGCCCTCGAGAACAAGATGCTCGAAGTCGAGTTTGGCAGCGGTGACAAGGCTCTGGTTCACTTCACCGTTGGTCCGGACGTCAGCCTCGGCGAGATAAACGCCGCTATGGACATTGTCTACGAGAAGCTCGGTGAAAAGTCGGAGATAAAGTGGGGCGCCAGGATAGACGAGGACATGGGTAAAGTCGTTCGTGCGATGGTAATCATGACCGGGGTTAAATCACCGCACATACTCGGCGGGGAGCACGCCCTCCAGATGGGCTCATCATTCAAGGAGAACCTGATAGCCCCAGAGCCGATCAAGCCCTTCAAGTCGGATGGCGATGGAGCGGACAAAATCTGGAGGGTTATCTCGGGGAACAAGAAGAACAAAAAGGAGCTTCCACCCTACGCGAAGAGGGTTCTCGACGACTTTATCGACTTTACCTGACTTCTTCATCTTTAACTTTGAGCAGGTGATTCTATGGCAGTGGTGATTAGCGTAGCCAACCAAAAGGGTGGAGTTGGAAAGACGACGCTCACTATGAACCTCGGCCACGCACTGGCCTCGATGGGCAAGCGCGTTCTGCTCGTGGACATTGACCCTCAGTTCAATCTCACCTTCGGCCTGATCGGCATGGATGTGCTCGAATATGGGGAAAACAATGTCGGAACGCTGATGACGAGAGAGAGCAGTGTCGAAGAAACCATCGTCGAGGTCAGGAAGAACCTCCACCTGATACCGAGCCACCTCAACCTCTCGGCCAAGGAAATAGAGATAATCAACGCCTACAACCGCGAGAGAAGACTTGAAAAGGCTTTAACCCCGATACTGCCAGATTACGACTACGTGCTTATAGACAACCCGCCGAGCATGGGAATCTTCTTGGTTAACTCACTCACGGCATCAGATTACGTTCTAATCCCGCTCGAGCTCAGCTACTTCGGTGTCATCGGAATGCAGCTCATGTTCAACCTGATGCGCATGATAAGAGATGAAACCAACGAGAACCTCAAGCTGCTTGGTTTAGTTCCCAACAAGTTCACGCGCCAGACTAAGGTTCCCAAGATGCGCCTTAGAGAGCTGAAGGAAACCTATCCAGATGCGCCGATTCTGACGACGATCCCAAAGGCCATAGCACTTGAGAAGGCCCAGAGCCAGGGGCTGAGCATATTCGAGTTTGAGGGTGACGGACGGGCCGCAAAGGCCCTCTTAAAGCTCGCCAGAGAGGTGGTTGAGATTGTCGAAGGATAAAATCCCGAGACTTTTTGACGGTTCCGTTAACGAGCTTACCAAGCCTTCCAGGCTAAAGAAGCTGGAGGAGAAGGTCAAATTGAAATCAAAAGACCTGAAGAAGGAGAAGAAGCAGAAGACCCTCTACATAAGCCTCGACATGAACAGGAAGCTCATTGAGCTCTACGGAGAGGAGGGCAGGAGGCAGAGCGCCATAGTGGAGGATGCAGTCAACCTCTACTACTATCTCAAGCTAGCCCTGGGCGAAAAGAAGTTCGACGAGCTAATGAGCGCCGTCAAGAGGGAAGACCCGGAGTTCCTGAGGGAGTACATGGGACGGTTTAAACTCTGACGTTAATCCAGGACCAGTGAAATAAGTGCTAGAATCAGGCCCCAACTCCCGTTGGGAAGAATCTGCGATGAAATAAGGGCTGAAATCAGAGCTGGAATCACTCACAGTATGTTTCCACTATCCTCTGGATTATTTTGCTTGTCTTTGCTCTATCCTCCTTGTATAGGTATGGAATCCTTATGACCTCGGCGTTTATTCCGTGCTTTCTCAGTTCCTCCTTCAGCCTCTCGCAGCTGAATGCCTGATCCGGCCCTATCGCAACAATATCCGGGTTTATTTTCCTGACGAGCTCGTAGTCTATCGTCCTTGGAGAACCGATGTAAACCTCGTCCACCATCTTGAGTGCCCTCAAAAGCTCGGCCCTGTCCTCAGCGGGGTTCACCGGCTCACGGCGCTTCTGCATTCTAACCGTCTCATCGTGGGCGACTATGACCACCAGCTCATCTCCAAGGCTCTTTGCCTGGCTCAAAAAGTGGATGTGACCAACGTGGAGGAGGTCAAAGACTCCGCCGACGAGGACTCTAATCTTCTTTCTCTCCTTTTTTTCCATATCATCCCACCGTTAGCTCCCAGATCCTGTCCTTTGCGTGGTGTATGACCTTGACGGCTTTGCCTTTGGGCTTCTCCTTCATATCCTTTCCGCTCATTAGGGCTATCCCAATCGCGAGAGGTCTGCCGTAGTCCTCCTCGACGACGAAGACGAAATCACCTTCTTTAATTCCCTCATCGGCGTCGGTTATTCCAGCCGCCATCACATCGGCGCCCTTAAGGATGAAGGGCACCGCCCCGGCATCGACAACAACCCTGCGCTTCAAGGTTCTCAGGTCTTCCTCATTGGACAGTTCGTAGAGCGCTATGACGAGCGGGAAGATTAGGTCCTTCCGCCTTATGAATGTCGGTTTCCCGTTCACGATGATTATCTCGGTGGTCTTGTCGAACTCGGCCAGCTCGACTCTGTCCTTTTTCTTGATGAGCTTTTGGGCGACCTCCTCTCCAAAGATCTCGCTCATCTCACGGATTATCTCTTTTACCTCCTTCTTGCTGAGCGGGTGCTTGACTTTCAGCTCCATCTTCACACCCCCATTATTTCATCGTAGAGCTTTCTCGCACTCTCCCTTGGGTTCTCACTTGCGTAGATGCTCCTCCCGACGATGATGTAGTCGGCGCCGGCCTTTAAAACTTCCCAAGCCTTTCCTCCCTGTGCCCCGACACCGGGGGTCAGGATTTTAACCTCCTTTTTGAGCCTCTCACGGATGTAAGCGACGCGCTCGGGCCTCGTTGCTGGGGCGATAACACCGAAGGGCTCGAGCTCGTTTGCCATCTCGATGAGCTTGTCTGCTACAGGCTGAATGAACTCTTTTGCCCCTGGGTGGCTCATCTCGACGACGATTATCGTCTTTCCGAGCTCCATGAGGGCCTTAACGCTGTCTTTGCCAACAAAACCATGGGCGATTATGTAATCTGCCCCCGCTTCGAAAACTCTGCTTGCTATGAGCCTGTTCGTGTTTGGAATGTCCGCTAGCTTTAAATCCGCTATTACGGGGAGACCCGTAACCTGCTTCAGCTCTGTGATGATACTCAAACCCGAGCCGATTATAAGCGGCCAGTTTACCTTGATAGCCCAGAGATAATCAGCTGTGCATTCGGCTATCTCCAACGCCCTGTCCCGTCCGTAGACGTCTAACGCCAGTATAAGCCTGCGCTCTTCATGAGATGTCATGCCTTCACCTCACGAGTGACTTGATTTCCTCTGGCAGTTCCTCTCCTTTCAGGAACAGGGCGACATGGTAGGCGCTCTTCATGGCCTCGGACTCCTTCTCGGCCCAGGTAACTATGACAAGGTCGCTCTCTTCCAGTTGAAATGCTTTCTTGAGCTTTTCAGCCAGTTCAGGCATGGTGTCGCTAAGCGGCCTGCTGTCCTCTGGAAAGACCGGCTCCCCCTTCTTGACGACGAGTATCATCGCTCCTTTCGCGAAGAACCTTATGGCCTCGTCACGGAGCTCTATGCTCTTGAACTCTGGCGGGTTCTTCACGATAAGAGCGTAGGCTGGATAACCTTCAACTTCTCCTACTTTCTGAACCTCTGAGAAGCTCTCGGAGATTCTCTCGAGGAGTTCCAGGCCCTTATCATTTAGTGAGTGCCCCCTCTGAGTCGACTCGATGACCTCGAGACCGGCGAGCTTCTTCAAAAGGGTTCTAACACTCCCCTCACCGAGGTCGAGAACCTCCGAAATAGTTTTTCTACCCGTTGGATTTCTCAGCATAAACAGAACTGCAATGGCATCCTCAAGCGTGAACTCTGGATAGGCTCCTCTCTTCCAGCTCATCGGCTTCCCTCCGAGAAAAGTAGGGCAAGGAGATTAAAACTTTATTGGAAAAAGGGAGAAAGGCTCAGAGCCACTTGGGTTCGAGACCGGCCCACATGCGCATCTTCTCGTGGGCGATGATCCTTGGGATGTTGCCTCTCTCCTTTGGTCCCGGGTTCTTCATGTAGAAGGCGTTGACCTCGTAAACCGTTCCGTACTCCTTCTTGTCGAGGGCTATCTTGCCGAGCCTGGCGAGGTCAACGAGCAGGCCAGCCAGAGCAGGGCTGTCGTTTATCCTGCCGGTTATGACGAGCTCATCGTGGGCGCCGTTGAAGCTGACGTACTCGATGTGCATGGCTATGAACTTCTTGTCGCCGAGCGGTTCGAGGAAGCCGGTGGGCTTAATGTAGTGCGGTGTGTCGTAGCCGAGCAGGTCCTTGACGATGGAGCTCTTGGTGAACTCCTTGCTCTTGTTCCTCTCCTTGTCGGTGAGAGCCAGGAAGTCGTTGTTTCCACCGATGTTGAACTGGGCTATATCGATGACGTAGCGGTTCCTCTGGGCGAGGTGGCTGAGTACGTCGGCGGTGAGCGGGGTTGCACCGGTGGCACCGTCGTCACCAAAGATGACCATGTTGCTCTCCTTGGCGAGTTCTACAAAGACCGGGTCGTTGGCGATGAGGGTCGGAATAGCGTTGACGAAGGCAGCGCCGCCGACCTCCTTGGCGTACTGGGCAATGGCGTAGGCGTAGACCTGCGTCGCCGTGAGCCTGTCCCTGTTGTCTTCCTCGATGGCCTTCTCAAGCTCCTCCCTGCTCTCGAAGGGAAGGAAGGCCTCGGTGGTGCAGACGTTGATGAAGACCTCAGCCTTCATCTCCTTCCACTCGTTTACGAGGTGTTCAATGGCATCCTTAAGGCTCATCTCGTCCTCCAAACCAGTGGCCTCAATCGGCAGGTTCCTGAGGCTCCTCAGGTGGATTCCCTTCCTCACGGTTATTCCTTTGAGGCTCTCTGGCGCCTCTGGATCGTAGACCTTGACGACCTCATAGAGATCCTTGCCGATCTTGGAGGCATCGACGTCGTAGGAGCCAACTATTTCGATGTCCTTTATCTTGATTGGGAGCTCATCAGCCAGGGGAACGCCGTAGGGCTCAAGCTTTCCGGCTTTTATCTTCTCAAGACCGCTCGCAAAGATGCTGGCAACGTAGCCCTGTCCGAGGATTACAACCCTAACCATTTTCCCACCTCCTT
This sequence comes from Thermococcus sp. LS1, assembly GCF_012027395.1. Lineage (NCBI taxonomy): Archaea > Methanobacteriati > Methanobacteriota > Thermococci > Thermococcales > Thermococcaceae > Thermococcus > Thermococcus sp. LS1. The sequence continues at coordinate 42,251 of NZ_SNUJ01000001.1, read as the reverse complement.
TACTTGTTTATGGATATTTTACAGCAGTTAAATAGTTTTTGGTGGAAAAACGATTTTATGAATTTTTGAACATTCCTTCCTTCCCAGTTTGCCCGATTGCCATCCAGAGAACCGCCTCCAAAAATTTTATAAATAACAAAACCTGAATAAAAGATGGCGTTTGCCCGCTTTCTAAAATAACTCCCTCCGGGCCTTTTTGGGCTCGCTTTTGACGACTTAGGGGGTGGTAGCCATGAGGGCCGCGGCACTCTGGCTGGTCGCATTGGTGGTTTTCGGAGTGATTGCCAGCGGCTGCATAGGAGGAGAAGAAACGAAGACTTCTTCTGCGGAGGTTCAGCTTACGGGGGACTTTACAAAGGACGCCGTTGAGATAGGCAAGATTCTAGAGCAGAATGGAGTTAAGGAGGTCAAGTTCTCCGCATGGGGTTCCGGCGACCCCAACAGCGTGATGAGGGTTTATGGCATAGTTGAAGCGGCGAGGAGGATAAACAAAATCTGGGCCGACAACGGTATCAACGTCAAAATCGTGATAACCGACACTCACTACGTCGCCTCCTTCCAAGACGCTTACAAAGAGTACCTAAGCAAGCAGCCCCTTGGACAGGCCGGGGACTTCTTCGTCAACAGCTACGCCTTCCTGCCGACCCTGGCCGATGAGGGCTACATCCTTGACATAACAGACTATGCGAAGGCCTACCAGAGCGTTATCGACGACTTCTATCCGTCCCTGATTGAGGCCTCAAAGTACAACGGAAAGCTCTACGGCCTGCCTCAGGATACCGAGGCGAGGCCCCTCTACATAAGGAAGGACGTCGCGGCGAAGATAGGCTTCGACCTTAACGGTCTGGACGAGAAGGTTAAGAACGGTGAGTTCACATGGAGCGACATCTACTACTGGGCCAAGAAGGCCAAGGATGAGGGAGCCGCCGAGTGGGGCCTCATCCACAGAAAGGGTTCAGCCCACCCTGACCTGATACAGTTCATCTTCGCCTTCGGGGGCAGGCTCTATGACCCAAACACCGGAAAGCTGGTCGTTGATGTTCCGGCCGTTTACAAGTGGCTCTACGTTGAGTGGAAGTTTGCCCGCGATGGCCTCCTTCCTGAGGACATAATGAGCTGGGACTGGGCCAAGCAGATACATCCAACGGTGGTCGAGGGGAGAACGCTCTTTGACATAGGCGGAACGTGGTACTGGACCGAGTGGCAGACCAAGCAGTACTACGCCAAGGGCGGAACTCCGAGGGGCCTCAAGCCCGAGGAAGTGAAGGAGTGGTTCTACTACACGCTCTTCCCGGCGGGTGAGAAGGGCGAGAAGCCGGTAACGCTGAGCCAGCCGTTCGTCTGGATGATAAACTCCAAGGCCGGCCAGCTGAACCCGAAGTACGATGAGCTCAAAGATGTCTACCACAAGCTCGCCTTCCTGATGCTCATCAAGGCCAGCGACCCGGACATAAACGCGATACACAGCGTCATCTCCGCTCACCTGCCCGTGAGAAAAGCTGCTGCAGAGCTCATCAAGGACGAAAAGTGGCTCAACGACCTCAAGTCGCTCAACCTCGACCTGAGCGATGAGGTGAAGAACAACATCCGGGACATCGTTCAGGCGACGGTCAACCCGATAAACGCCCAGTTCCTGGCAGATGTTAGCTACATGCTGGAGTACACCCACCTGGCTCCTGCTCACCCGAAGTATCCTGCCCTGGCCGACATCTTCAAGGAGGCGGTTGACAAGGTCCTCAGGGGCGAGATGAAGCCGGACGAAGCCGTTAATTACATAATTCAGAAGGTCAATGCCGATCCCGAGCTTAAAGATGCCGTCGAGATACAGGGAGAGATACCCAAAGACTGGAAGTTCCCCCAGGGATGAGGTGATTTCATGAGGGGAAAAGTTAGGGATCTTTCCTTCTTTCTGTCCCCTATGATAATTATGGTGTTCCTGTTCTACCTGATACCCCTAGTCATGACCGTCTATATTAGCATGACCCGGATGAGGAACTGGAACGTTGACAGGTATCTTACCGAGTTTGTGGGCCTCTACAACTACGATAGGCTTTTCTACATGTTCCAGCACGACCCGACCTTCAAGGCCGTTGTTCTGACCACCCTCGTCTTCGTCGGAATCACGCTCATGATAAACGTCTTTGGGGGCCTTGCCCTCGCCCTGGCGACATTCTTCATTAACGAAAAATCCGCCTCTTCATACCGTCTGCTCTGGCTCCTCCCCAGGATGTCGCCGATAGCGGTTTACAGCCTTGTCTGGTACTACTTCTTTCACGGGAGTGAAATCGGAACTCTGAACTCCGTTCTGATGCACCTCGGCCTCATTTCCGAACCCATCCCCTGGGGACAGGTCATACCCTGGGGGGCGTGGAGCATAATAATCTTCGTTAACGGCCTCGTGGGGGTAAGCTTCGGAATGATAGTCTTCACCTCAGCGCTGAACCAGATACCCCGGGAGCTGGTCGTTGCGGCGAGGGTTGACGGCGCTTCCTCGTGGCAGATATCAAGGAGGATACTAATTCCCATGATCAAGTGGCACCTGCTCTACGTCCTCACCTGGCAGTTCCTCAGCCTGCTCACCACATATCCCCACCTCTTCCTGCTCGTTCAGTGGGATCTCGTTAACAGGGACTACGGAACAACGCTGGCGCTGTACGTATTCAATACTGCCTTCGGCAGGGGTGAGCAGGACCAGGGGCTGGCAGCGGCGGCAGCGGTGATTCTCTCAATAATAGGCATAATAGGTGGCTTTGTGACTCTTAAGGTGCTCAAGTTCGAGAGGATGATGAGAAGGCCAAGGGGGGACTTCTGATGAGGGACGTTGAGGCTAGACCCAAGAGGTACGAGTGGCTAATCCTCCTCGCCCTCCTCCTTGCAAGCCTTCCCCTCCTCGTCGGCTTTTCCCTCCTCATGCTGTCGAGCTTCAGCACCGAGATGGTCACAAACCTCGACCCGGGTTCCTTTCACTTCACCCTTGAAAACTGGATAAACCTCTTCCAGGGGAAGATAGCCACAACCGGCGGGATAAGGGTCAACATCTGGAGGATAACCCTCAACACCCTCATTGTGGCCCTAGGGGTTGCTGGGGTAGTCACGCTGACGAGCACGATGGCGGGCTACTCACTGTCGAGGATAGACTTTAAGGGAAGGAAGACCATGATGGTTCTCCTCCTGGTTCTCCACGCCTTTCCGGGTGTTGCCCTCATAGTCGGAGTCTACCTCCTATACCGCCTTACTTTTCCGGAGTCAACGGGCTTCGTCGGGCTTTACTCCTTCCTCTACGTTATTCTCGCCCGCGCGGCCCTTGAAATCCCGATGTCAATATGGCTGATGAAGGGCTTCTTCGACACAGTCCCCTGGGAGTTTGAGTGGTCGGGGATAATCGACGGGGCATCTAGGATAACCGTCTGGAGAAAGATTATGCTCCCCCTGATAAAGCCGGGAATTCTTTCGGTGGCCCTCTTTGCCTTCCTCGCCGGCTGGCAGGACATAATCTACGTCAGGACTTTCCTGATATACCAGACGCTCGCGACGTTCATAGAGGCCAACATAGAGGCGGAGTACTCGCACATGCCCCTCATTGCCGCCGCCGGGACGTTCTACCTTCTTCCTACCATAATATTCTTCCTGACGGCCCAGAAGCTCCTCCTCCAGGGCTATTCGGGTGGAATTAAGGGATGAGGTGGTGGATATGGTCAGGATAACCCTGGAAAACATCACGAAGAAGTTCGGTGATTTCACAGCCCTTAGGGGCATAAGCCTTGAGATAGAGGACAAGGAGTTCATGGCCCTCCTCGGGCCGAGCGGAAGCGGGAAGTCGACGCTCCTCTACACGATAGCTGGAATCTATAAACCAACGAGCGGGAGGATATACTTTGACGGACGCGACATAACTGACGTCCCCCCGAAGGACAGGAACGTCGGACTCGTCTTCCAGAACTGGGCGCTCTATCCCCACATGAAGGTCTTCGACAACATCGCCTTCCCCCTTGAGCTGAGAAAGGCTCCGAAGGACGAGATCGAGCGGAAGGTGAGAGAAGTAGCCGAGATGCTCCGCATAGAGAAGCTCCTCGATAGGTATCCCTGGCAGCTGAGCGGCGGCCAGCAGCAACGCGTGGCAATAGCGAGGGCCCTTGTCAAGGAACCGGACGTCCTCCTCCTCGATGAGCCCCTCAGCAACCTCGATGCTCTCCTCAGGCTGGAGGTGAGAGCAGAGCTCAAGAGGCTCCAGAAGGAGCTGGGCATAACGGCCGTCTACGTAACCCACGACCAGGCCGAGGCTCTGGCCATGGCCGACAGGATAGCCGTGATAAGGGAGGGAAAGATACTACAGGTCGGGGACCCGGACGACGTTTATTACCGTCCCAAGTACCGCTTCGTCGGCGGTTTTCTTGGAAGCCCACCCATGAACTTCCTCGATGCTGAGGTTGAGAATGAGCACCTCAATGTTTACGGTAATAGAATTCCGGTTCCGGCGCAGTACCGGGAGCTTGTGAAAAGGATCAACGTTGAGGAGGTTATACTCGGCTTCAGGCCCCATGATGCCGAGGTCGTTAGGGGAGAGGCCGAGGGATTAAAAGGTGCCGTTTACTCCTTTGAACCCTTGGGTAGGGAGCAGATAGTTACGGTTTCATTCAACGGGGCCCACGTTAAGGTATTCGCACCGGAGGGAGAGCACTTCCGCTTTGGGGAGGAGGTAACGGTCAGGATCATGGAGGATAGAATTGTCCTTTTCGATAGAAAGACGGAGAAAGCCCTGGAATTCCTTGAATCTTAGCTTCCCTCTTTTCTCCATATGAGATAGGCCGTGAGACCAACCCGGAGGTTCGTCAAAACTGCCAGGAGGGCAAAGAGAGCCTTAACCTGGCCAGGAAGGAGCAGGATCATCGTTAAAAATATCCTCTCATCCCTCTTGCCCGGCAGATATCGAAGCGCTGGAACGACTCTGTAAGCATCCTTGCAGTAGGCCGCTTTGAAGCGCTCTGTGGAGTAGCTCACCATAACTGAGCCTAACAAGGCCAGCAGAGCTACAAGCCACCAAACTGGTTCGCTTAGCGTTGAGTATACGAGCAGGGCCAAAAATGCTCCATCCACGTAGCGGTCGAGGAGGGAATCAACATAGCCTCCAAAGCGGCTCGTCTGCAGTCTCGCTCGAGCCAGTTCACCGTCCACCCCGTCAAGGATTGAACTGAGCTGGTAAAGGATGCCGGCTACCGCTGGATTCCAGAGGTTTAGCAGTGCCGAGAGCAGGCCAAAGAGGAACGTAACGACGGTCATTGCGTTTGGGCTGACGTGCTCGACCAGCAGTATGCTCATCTCGGTTGAAATCTTCCTGTTCAGATGCCTGCTGATGAAGCCATCACCGGTTCCTTTAACGGCGCTCTTAATGAGCATCCTCCTGGCGCGCTTGACGTCCTTTGGCGTGTCCACATCGACCCATGGAAGGCCGTCAACGAAGGTAACTTTCAGCTTTGCCCTTTCAACGACCTCCCTAAGCTCGAAGCTACCCTTCTCTGCGACCAGTGAGGACGTGACTTCAAAGATATCCTCCTCGAGGACGAAAAAGCCGGTATCTACGGCATCCCACTCCTCAAGATCCTTCCCGATTCTTGCCACTTTCCCGTTCTCGACCTTTACCTTGGTGGCCTCTCCAACGTCGGCCCATCCCGGTTTCCTGTCCGCTATGAGCCCTTTACCCTTCACTGCTTCCCTGACGAAGGCTTCCGAATATACGTGGTCGCTCATTACGAGAACAAACCTTCCACTAACCTTTCCCCTCGCGAGGTGAAGGGAGTAACCGTTTCCTCGCTCAGGGGCGGGGTTTGTCACGAACTCTGCATTGAAGCCGTGTTTTTCGATGAACTCTCTGTAAAGCTCGACATAGTGCTCGTTGGTGATTATAACGAACCTCTTGACTCCCTCATTGCTCAGAAGCTTCATGGTGCGGTAGAGTATTTCTCTTCCTGCCACCTTGAGCAGTCCCTTGGGCCTTCTGCCGATCCTTGTCCCGAGGCCAGCTGCTAGAATCACTGCCGTAGTTGGAACCATGGGCATCACCTTTTTAAGGCATTTCAAGTGCGTTGGATTAGAAGTCTGAAATTAAATTAACTGAAGGTGATTTAAAGCTTTCGGGTGAGAGAGATGCGCGTTGCGGTGCTCTACTCCGGCGGTAAGGATTCGAACTATGCCCTATACTGGGCTCTGAAGCAGGGCTTTGAGGTCAAATATCTTGTCAGCATGGTTAGCGAGAGCGACGAGAGCTACATGTACCACGTGCCGAACATTCACCTAACCGAGCTTCAGGCCAAAGCGATTGGGATACCCCTCATTAAGGGCTTCACCAGCGGCGAGAAGGAGAAGGAAGTCGAGGACATGAAGGCCGTCCTTGAGGGGCTGAAGGTAGACGGCATCGTTGCTGGAGCTTTAGCGAGCGAGTACCAGAAGAAGAGGGTTGATAGGGTTGCAGAAGAGCTCGGACTTGAGAGCTTCGCTCCCGCCTGGCATCGCGATCCGGTTGACTACATGCGCGAGCTGATAAACATCTTTGACATCGTGATGGTCGGCGTTTCCGCTTACGGCCTCGACCAGAAGTGGCTCGGAAGGAGGATAGACGAGAAAGCTTTAGAAGAGCTTATCAAAATTCACGAAAAGTACAGCATTCACGTCGCTGGCGAGGGTGGCGAGTTTGAGACCTTCGTTCGCGATGCGCCCTTCTTCAAAGCCAGGATAGTCTTCGATGAGGTAGAAAAGCGGTGGGACGAGTGCAGCTATTCCGGCGTTCTTGAGGTTAAAAGGGCGCATCTGGAGCCAAAAGAGTGATTCTTCACCTTTTAAAATTTGGAAAAGAAGGGAAAGCCTCAGCCCTCTGGCTTCACCCTTACCCACAGCCAAACCTTACTGCAGCCTCCGCTGACGCCGCAGACGTTGAAATCCAGGACCCACTCCTTGGTCGGGATTCCGGAGAAAACGTGCCAGTCGAAGTAGTCGTCGTCGAGCAGGATCGTTATCCCCACGATGCCCACCGGGTCGTCGTTGTTCCACCCGGTGGTTTTGATCAGAATTCTCCTGTACTTCCGGGCCTCGTCGAGCGGCATCACAAAGACAGGATAGCCGTTGATGTAGGACCAGTTCACGCTTATCGTCCTATCGTCGTGATACAAAAGCCTGCTGTGGTCGTTCGCCTCGACTCGTTCCCGTTGATGTTGATGTGGGGGTATTACTCGCACATCCGCTGATAATGACTAATAACGTTAGGAATACAAAAATTAGAACCTTTGATGTCTCTCTCATGAAGGCGCCTCCAAATCCAAACCCTTGGAGGCAAGAAACGAAATTAGGTCCCATACAAGGGTTTGGATTTTTTATAATTTGGCCCTCTTCATATTTAAGAGTTTCTGGATGGTTTATCTTTTTTCTTTTGAAAACTTCGCTCCTTAGGGCGAGGATTCAATAAACCACCCAATGACCCTCATACCGAGAAAGCACTCAAAGAAAAGCTTAAATACTAAGCAATGCTAATAATTAATGGTGAGAGCTTGGGGGTCATGACAATTTCCGTTGATGATGAAGTCGAAAGAAAATTCAGGGAACTCGTGGAAAAGAAATACGGGAAAATCAGGGGAGCTTTAGGCGTTGCAGTAACTGAAGCCATGAAACTCTGGATTAAAAAAGTAGAAAGCGAGGAAAAATGAAGAGAACATTGACACTCAAACTCCAGCCCTCAAAAGAGCAAGAAAAGGCTCTCTTTCAGTTGGCTGACCTAAGTTCCAGAGCATGGAATAGAGTAAACTACCTTAGACGGCAGGAATACTTCCAAGGAAAACCAATAGACTTTTTGAAAACTCAGAAAATCGTTTACGAAGAGTTCAAGAAAGAAATCGGTTCTGCAACCGTCCAAACAATAGCGAGGAAAAACGCTGAAGCTTGGCGGGGCTTCTTCTCCCTCCTCAGGAAGAAGAGGAACGGAGAACTCCCCACTTGGTTAAAACCAAAACCACCAAACTACCTCAAAGAAAACGGGAAGAGAAAGCTCTTCATCGTTCTGAGAAACACTCAATACCGCATTGAAGGAAATAAGCTTATTTTAATGGGTCTCGGCAAATTCAAACGCCTCGAAATACAGTTTAAGGGGAGAATACACTTGAGGGGCAAGCAGGGAAGATTAGAAATCATCTATGATAATGCTAAGCAAAAATGGTATGCTCATGTCAGCTTCACCGTTGAGAAAAAGCTAATCAAAAACGAATGGATCAGCGTTCCAAGAACACCAAAAGGAAGACTCACAGCAGGGATTGACTTAGGAGTGAACAACTTAATGGCCGTTTATGTCGAGAACGGGGAAAGCTTCTTGGTGAATGGAAAACCACTAAAATCAATAGCCTTCTACTGGCAGAGGAGGATTGCGGATTATCAGTCGAAACTCAGCAAAAGCGGGGCTAAAAAGAGCAGGAAACTCAAAAGAATGCATGAAAAGGCCAAACTTCAGGCGAAGCACTACATTAACACGGTGGTAAGACAAACAGTTAGGAGGCTTTACGATTTGGGTGTTTCTAAAATCGTCGTTGGTTACCCAAAGGGAATAGCAAGAAACTCTGAGAAGAGAAGGAAGCAAAATTTTCTCCTCTCTCACGTCTGGCGGTTTAATTACGTTATCAAACGTCTTAAGGAAGTTGCCGAAGAGTATGGTATCCTTGTTGAGGTCGTTGATGAGGCTTTTACTTCTAAAACCTGCCCCGTTTGCGGGAAGCCTCATAAAGGGGCGAGATTTGTTCGTGGTCTTTATTCGTGTCCCACAACGGGGCTTGTGTTTAATGCCGACTTGGTTGGGGCATTTAATATTTTGAAGAAGGTAAAAACGATAACCCCGAGCCTTGAGGGTTTGAGAGCCTTCAGGGTGAGGGGTAATGGGGGGAAGGCTCTCCCCGAGGGGTTGAAAACCCACTTTTTAGTGGGTTTGAATGAAGCCCCTCAAACCTCCCTGTCACTGGCGAGGGGTTAATCCTCGCCCTTCAATGCAGGGAGGGAGGTCAGTCAATGGACAAGACTTATTAGCGGTGGGTGAAATTTTATCCCGGGTGGTAGGGTGATTGAAGCCGAGAACCTCGTCAAGACCTTTGGTTCCACTCACGCCCTTAGGGGAATCAGCTTCACGGTAAAAAATGGCGAGATATACGGCCTTCTTGGTCCCAACGGTAGTGGAAAGTCAACAACGATGAAAATCCTTGCGGGGATCTTGAGACCCACCTCCGGGAGGGTTCTCGTTGATGGTGTTAATGTATCGGAAAATCCAATCAAAGTGAAGGAAATAGTCGGCTACGTCCCCGAAACTCCAGTCCTCTATGAGAGTCTTACCCCAATCGAGTTCTTCAACTTCATCGGGAGTGTGAGACGGATTCCAGGAGAGAGGCTCAATGAGATGGCCGAGACCCTTGTGAAGGCCTTTGGGGTAGAGAAATACCTCGATGAGCTGATAGGCTCCCTCAGCTTCGGAACCAAGCAGAAGGTTTCCCTCATAAGCGCCCTCCTCCATGATCCAAAAGTCCTTATCCTTGATGAGGCCATGAACGGCCTCGATCCTAAAAGCGCTCGCATTCTCAGGGAACTTCTCCTTCAGTTCAAAGGGGAGGGCAGGAGCATTGTATTCTCCACCCACGTGCTCCAGCTGGCGGAGATGATCTGCGACCGTGTTGGTGTTATCTACAACGGCGAAATAATTGCCGAGGGAACGGTTGACGAACTCAAGAAGTTCGCCCATGAGGAGAGCCTGGAGGATGTCTTCCTCAAACTGACCGAGAGCCAGGACGAGATTTTTGCCGTAGTTCAGGCACTCAAGGAGAGGCTTTAGGTGGGAGCATGTTTGAGGTTGTGAGGATACTCTACCTGGAGCTGCACTACAGACGGCTCAAAAGCAACCCTCAGATAGCAAGCGATCCCAAAAAGTTCGAGAAGCAGCTCAAAACTAGCGGGGACATAATCAGGGGTATTCTTTTCCAGTCCATCGCGTTCCTCTTCTTCGGTTTCATGATGGCGATGGCCATAAAATCCACCGGAGACAAGACCAAGGCAGTTATAATGTTCTCAACATACGCGATGCTTCCCTTTGTGATGGCTCTCTACACAACTGCAGTCAACGCCTCTTACGCTACCTCTATGGGAATTTTTGAGCCGTTGAAGCCGCTCCCAATAAAAACCGGGGCCAAATACCTCAGCCTGCTTCTCATGATTGACAACGTTCCGGCCCTGGTCGCTATGCTTCCGTCAGTCGGGGTTTTGGCTCTCAACTACGGCCTCATAGGCCTCCTGGGACTCCTCTGGATAATCGTTGGTGCGTTTCTCGGCCACGTTCTGGGCCTGGTGATATTCACATTCTTCGGCTCCGCCAGTGTCGGCGGAAGGTTCTCTGGCCTGAAGACCCTTGCGAGAACGATTGGGGTACTGCTATTCATCAGCATGTTTTACGCCCTCAACTACATCCAGGCCTACGTTTCTGAACACTATGAGGAGCTTATCCCGGTTTTTTCGCGCTATTCCATAGCATACCCGTTCTCTGTGACGTCAATACTCGAACCCATTACCTCGGTTTTAATACTGCTCGGCTACATTGCCATCCTTGCTCCCTTATACCTGGTAGTTATTCGTAGGCTGTGGGAAAGGATGGGTGAGAACCTCAAGGCCTCCCGCACTGTCGTTTCCAAGTTCAGGGCCAAAATCCTGTCCCCGGTGCTGGCGCTAACAATGAAGGACCTCAGGATAATTTTCAGGAAGAGCTCCCTGCTCGTTGGGCTTTTACTTCCCCTCTTTATTGTCCTTCCGACAGCCATCAGTGTACTGAGTTCGAGAAAGGTCAGTGAAGGGGCTGTGATGTCGGTTCTCTTTATGATAGCATGGATGGCCTCCGTCGGAATTGACACTGTTCTCAAAATAGACGGCTTGGAGTTCGAGTTCCTAAGAAGCCTGCCGATAACCCTTGGTCAGTTCGTGAGGGGGAAGCTGATAACTATGAACGCAGTTCCAATATCCGCTGGAGTAGTCCTCGTGCTCGTTGCTTCCTATCTCAACCCCTACCTCCTGAAACTAGTTCCCGCTGCAATAGTTCTGCCTCTTCTGACGTCATCACTGGCGATGACCTTCTTCTATCACGGGGAAAAAGAGCTATCCCTCCCGGAGACGAACTTTGGGCACGTCATAGCCCTGATGATACTCAACGGAATAACCCTCGGAATCGTTGCAGGAGTCTGGTTCCTTGTGGGGTATCCCTACGCCATAGGGCTTTCTATTTTAGGAGTTTTTGTTTTCCTGAAAGCGGTTAGCAGGTGACGTGGAATATCCCAAGGACTCTTTTCTCCTTTCTTAGCTTCTCGAAGAGCTCGGCCGCCTCTGGCGTTGGTATTTCGATGATTTCTTTGTCCTTGACCAGCTCCTTGCTCTCCGGCAGAAGGGAGAGCATGCCCCAGAGGCCGGTCCCAACAACGAGAACGTCAAAGTCCTCTCTCAGGTACTCCCTCAGCTCCTCTGGATCGAGCTTGTGGCTTGTCCCGTGCTTCTCCTTGCTTATCCACTTCTTTCTCGTCTCTATCCTTCCACTGGGATATATCACGATGTCGTGGGCATACTCCTTTCCATCGACGATTATCCGACCGAACTCGGGAACTTCTATCATATCTTCACCTCAGTTCCAGGGCGTCTCTCAAGATTTTACCATGATCAAACGCCAATGGAATTTCATTAATCTCATCTATCGGGACTACCATAACGTCCTTGGCGTCGTCTCCTGCCTTCAGCTCACCGGTTCCCAGAGCAAGAAACGCCACAGTTACCGTGTGTCCTCTCGGGTCCCTGTTGGGGTCTGAGTAAACTCCAATCAGCCGCAATAGTCTGACGTCGAGCCCCGTTTCCTCCTTCGCTTCTCTTACTGCAGCATCCTCAACGGTCTCTCCGTACTCGACGAAGCCCCCAGGCAGGGCAAAGTGGTCCTTAAACGGCTCATGCTTCCTCTTAATGAGCACAACACCCTCGCGGTAGAGAATTACCAAATCAACGGTTAGGCCTATGCATCTGTGAAGCTCGACCTTGAGTTCAGGATGCCTCTCGCTGAGGAACTCCTTCAGCTCCTCCCTTACGGGGGAGATATCCATTCCCTTTGGAGCTTTAACGAGGAGAACGTACCTGTCCATATCATCACCTCAGGGAAGTCCCTTCTCATCATCTTCAGCATGCTGACGTTTCATCATCGGTCGATAATAGTTCCCGCTGGGGCTTTTATAGTTTTCAATGTTAAGAAGCGTCCTCGCTCCTTTCGACTTTCACCCTCATCGCCAGCTCGTCCACATCTTCCATTGAGAAGTCAAAGCTCCTCCTCTCTAGGAACAGCCCAGTGAATGCATTTGCCCTCTTGAGCGCCTGAATGAACGGACAGCTCTTGTAGAAGTAGCTGAACGCGGCGAGAAAAACGTCCCCCGCACCGGTGGATTCCTCGACCTCAACCCTAACCGGCCGGTAGATGTACTCCCTGCCTCTTAGATACGCCCTTCCCGGTTCCGGTCCGTTGGAAGCGAGGAGAACCTCAACGTCCTCGGGCTGAAGGTTCTTGAGGTACGGAAGCTCCAATAGGTCAGCGTGGAGCACCTTGACGCCCTTGAGGAAAGAGGTTTCCCTCTCGATAAGTTCCACCATTCCAGGCTGGGGCTTTCGGATGAACCCCTGGACGTCGGCCGCCAGGAAGTCTGTTCTCCTCTTGAACGCTTCGACCGTTTCGGGAGGAATCTCGTTGGCAACGGGGTTGAGGATCACCATATCATAGCGCTTATCTGGGACTTCTGTTATTTGCTCGGCCCTAGCGAGAAGCCTCAGCGTTCTCGTGTTTCCGTCCAGGTATCTGAGCTCGTAGGCTGTGCTGGTTTTTGAGGGAATGATGTTGAGTTTTATTCCCCTCTCTTCGAGCTCCTTGATCCATTTCTCTGGAAAGTCTTCCCCCACACTCGTGAGAATCTCAACGTCGCAGAACTTCGCCAGTGCGAGGGCTGAGTAGTAGGCTCCTCCCCCGATTCGGGTTTCGGACCTCGAGCCTCTGACCACGATGTCAATGACAAGGTGACCCACGAGAAGGCACTTCATTTTACCCCGCCTAACTTCAAATATAGAGAGTGCCTTAAATAAAAACCTTTTGGAAATTCGCCGAAAAGTTTATAAGTGCAAAAGCGAAAAGCTTAAAAGGATGTATCCTTTTGGGGTGGGGCTATGAAGCGCCTGGGCAAGGTTTCTCACTATGCAAAGCAGGGGTTCCTAATTCTGCGTACGGACTGGGTTCCATCGCTCAACGAACCGGTGGTGGATAAGAAGCTCACCATGGTCGGGGTAGTTAAGGATGTTTTCGGGCCGGTTAAAAGGCCCTACGTGGCCATTAAGCCGCGCGTCAAGAACCCCGAGGAGTACGTCGGGGCTTTGCTCTACGTCGATACCAAGCGCAAAAAGGTCAAGCCGAATCACGGGAAGAAAAGAAGAGCTAAGGGCGGAAAGGGTAGACGCCCTGCCCCCAGAAAGAGGGGGTGAGAACTTTTGGCCGATAAGAATGTTTGTCCGGTTTGTGGTTCAGATAAGCTGTTTTACGATCCGCGGAGGGGCGAGATCGTCTGTTCTGTCTGCGGTTACGTCGTTCAGCAGAATGTCATCGATGAGGGTCCCGAATGGCGCGCCTTTGACCCCGATCAGAGGGCAAAGCGCGCCAGAACCGGTGCTCCCATGACATTGATGATCCACGATAAGGGCCTCTCCACCGATATAGACTGGCGCGATAGGGACATTCACGGCAACCAGATTACGGGAATGTACCGCACCAAGATGCGCAGGCTCAGGATGTGGCAGCGCAGGATGAGGATAAACGACGCCGCCGAGCGTAACCTGGCATTTGCCCTGAGCGAGCTTGACAGGATGGCGGCCCAGATGATGCTGCCGAGGCGCGTTAAGGAGGTCGCCGCCTCGCTCTACAGGAAGGCCGTCATGAAGAAGCTCATCCGCGGAAGGTCAATCGAGGGAATGGTCTCGGCTGCCCTCTACGCCGCCTGCAGGATGGAGGGCATTCCAAGGACGCTCGACGAGATTGCTGCAGTTTCGAAGGTTACCAAGAAGGAGATAGGAAGGAGCTACCGCTTCTTAGCTAGAGGTCTCGGGCTGAACCTTAGGCCGACGAGTCCGATCGAGTACGTCGACCGCTTTGGCGATGCCCTCGGCGTGAGCCAGAGAACCAAGAAGCGCGCCAAGGAGATACTTCAGGAAGCCATCAAGAGGGGAATAACGAGCGGAAAAGGACCAACTGGCTTGGCCGCCGCGGCCCTGTACGTTGCCTCGCTCCTTGAGGGGGAGAAGAAGACCCAGCGTGAGGTAGCCGAGGTAGCTCACGTGACCGAGGTTACTGTCAGGAACCGCTACAAGGAGCTCGTCGAGAAGCTCGGCATAAACGTCCCGATCTGAGGGATGGCCTTGCTGATAGCGGTGACGAGCGACACACACCACGGCGACAAGACAAAGAATTTTCCTTCCCTTCTTTTCCAGGAGCTTGAGAAGAGAGGGCCAGACCTTATTCTTCACGCCGGTGACGTTACTTCTCCGGGGCTCCTCGAAAGACTGGAGGAGTTTGCCTCTGTAATTGCAGTCAGAGGAAATGCCGACCACCTGAAACTGCCTGAGGAGCAGGTCGTTGATGCAGAGGACGTTAGAATCGGCCTTCTGCATGGCCATCAATTCTTCAGCCTCAATGCGCAGTTTTTGACCCTTAAGGCCCTCGATATGGAGGTCGATGTGCTTGTTTTTGGCCATACTCATATGTATTATTATGACACCTACTCGATCCACGGTCAGAGGGTCGTCCTTCTCAACCCCGGTTCGCCGACCTTCCCAAGAATGGACTCGGCAGGTTTTGCTTTTGTCAAAGTGGAAGGTGAGAAAGTCTCGGTGGAGCGCGTTAAGTTCTGGTAGAAAAGTCGAAAAGCAAGAAGAAAGAAAGGCCTTCAGGCCTTGATGGCGAGCTTGATGTCCTCGGCCTTGACGGTCTTCCTGCCGGCGTGGTGGGCAAGGTCGACCGCCTTCTTGGCGATCTCAAGGGCCTTCTCCTCAAGGTGC
Source organism: Thermococcus sp. LS1 (assembly GCF_012027395.1). Lineage (NCBI taxonomy): Archaea > Methanobacteriati > Methanobacteriota > Thermococci > Thermococcales > Thermococcaceae > Thermococcus > Thermococcus sp. LS1. Next base: position 27,137 of record NZ_SNUJ01000001.1, on the reverse strand, counting down.
TCGGCGAGAAGCTTGGCAGCGTCCTCGCTAACGCGGGCAGCGCCAGCCTTCCTTATCAACCTGTCAACTGGGGCAATTGGCAACTCAGCCATTTTCCCAACCTCCTAAACGTTGTTTTGCAGGTATCTGCGTTTTATTCTAAGAACAAAGAGCTATATAAACTTTTCGGAAATGGGGCACTCTGAAGGCAATACTCGGCCATTTTTCAGTGGGGTGTTGAGAAATTGGACATCATTGGGTTTGTGACTTATGAACGGCTCAATACTAACTTCAGGGCGAAGTTTCGAAAAGCGATTTTAGGCCTTTAAATCAGGTTTATCAGCTGCTTGTGGTTCTTATTTCCCAAAGGGGAGCGGGAGTTTGGGTCGCTGGCGAAGGAAAAGCGCCCTTAATACGCACATGGAGGCAGCAATGTCCCAAAATTGAACCATAGCATTTTTATAGGGATTGGTGCAATCTCTGGGTTACCGAGGAGGTGAAAGTATGGTAGAGAAGTTTGAGATATACGACATATATGTAGACAAGGAGTACGAGCCGAACCCCAAAAGGGATTTGATAGCAGTTTTCAGAATAACCCCCGCCGAGGGCTTCAGCATTGAGGATGCCGCTGGAGCCGTTGCCGCCGAGAGCTCGACCGGAACCTGGACGAGCCTCTACCAGTGGTACGAGAAGGAGCGCTGGGACGACATGTCGGCTAAGGCCTACCACTTCCACGACATGGGTGACGGCAGCTGGATAGTTCGCATAGCCTATCCGGTTCACCTGTTCGAAGAGTGGAACATGCCGGGAATGCTGGCTTCGGTTGCCGGCAACGTCTTCGGTATGAAGCGTGTTAAGGGACTCCGTCTGGAGGACCTCTACCTCCCGGAGAGGTTCCTCAGGGAGTTCGATGGACCCGCCTTCGGTAAGGAGGGCGTTAAGAGGATATTCGATGTGAAGGACAGGCCCATCGTTGGAACCGTTCCCAAGCCCAAGGTCGGTTACTCCCCGGAGGAGCTTGAGAAGCTTGCCTACGACCTCCTTAGCGGTGGAATGGACTACATAAAGGACGACGAGAACCTCACCAGCCTGTGGTACAACCGCTTCGATAAGAGGGCTGAGGTGGTCATGAACGTCATCGACCGTGTTGAGAACGAGACCGGCGAGACCAAGAGCTGGTTCGCCAACATCACCGCCGACGTGCGTGAGATGGAGAGGAGGCTTGAGATACTCGCGGACTACGGCAACCCGCACGCCATGGTTGACGTCGTCGTTACCGGCTGGGGAGCTCTCGAGTACATCAGAGATTTGGCCGCCGATTACGGCATAGCCGTCCACGGCCACAGGGCGATGCACGCTACCTTCACGAGAAACCCCTACCATGGCATTTCAATGTTCGTCCTGGCAAAGCTCTACCGTGTTATAGGTATCGATCAGCTCCACGTCGGTACCGCCGGAGCAGGAAAGCTCGAGGGTGGCAAGTGGGAGGTCATACAGTACGCCAGGATATTCAGGGAGGAGCACTACGTCCCGGACGAGAACGACGTCTTCCACCTGGAGCAGAAGTTCTACCACATCAAGCCGGCCATGCCGACCAGCTCCGGCGGACTGCACCCGGGCAACCTCGAGCCTGTTATAGAGGCCCTTGGAAAGGACATCGTCCTCCAGATAGGCGGCGGAACCCTCGGACATCCGGACGGACCGAGGGCTGGAGCAATGGCCGTCAGGCAGGCGCTGGATGCCATCATGGAAGGCATACCGCTCGACGAGTATGCCAAGACCCACAAGGAGCTCGCGAGGGCCCTCGAGAAGTGGGGTCACGTTACCCCAGTCTGACGGCTTTCTCTTCTCCTTTTCGTCTTCCGTTCAACTTTTCTGCCGGAGGTCATTTAACCTCTGAGGGTATCCAATATTCGGTGGGACCACATGCATCCGGAGGGATTTCTCGAGGTCATCACTGGACCGATGTTTGCGGGCAAGACAACGGAGCTGATTAAGCGCATAGAACGCCAGATGTTTGCAAAAAGAAAGGCGGCGCTCTTCAAACCTGCCATAGACAACAGGTACAGCGAGGATGAGATCGTTGCCCACAACGGGCTGCGCTACGAGGCCTTTGTCATACCGACGGACGAGGAGGGTGTGAGGAAGATAGAGGAAATAACTAAGAGGGAGGGCTTTGAGGTCATAGGAATCGACGAGGTGCAGTTCTTTCCGATGGGCATCGTTGAAACACTCAACAGGCTTGCCGACGATGGTGTTTACGTCATAGCGAGCGGCCTGAACCTGGACTTCAAAGGAGACCCGTTCCCCGTAACCCGGGAGCTTCTCGTCAGGGCTGACAACATAATCTACCTCACCGCAGTCTGCACCGTCTGTGGAAGACCTGCAACCCGGAGTCAGAGGCTCATCGATGGAAAGCCTGCCCCCAGGGATTCCCCGGTAATCCTCGTTGGAGGAAGGGAGAGCTACGAGGCGAGGTGCAGGCTCCATCACGAGGTGCCTTAGCTCGTCAGCACTTTGCTCCAGGTGTTGATGTCTTTGAGTCCGTGGCCGGTTGCGATGATGACTACGCTTTCGCCTTTGTCTATTATTCCCTCTTCCCTCATTTTCTGAGCAAGGGCCAGGGAGGTTGCGGATGATGGCTCAACAAAGAGGCCCTCCTTTCCGAGGAGAAGGCCAGCCTCGGCTGTTTCTTCATTGGTAACTGTATCAAGGTATCCGTTGCTCTCCTTTACTGCCTTGAGAACGTTTTCTCCATCAACTGGGGCCTTGACGGCTATTGCACTGGCGATGGTTGGAACCTTTTTTGTTATCTTCTCAATGGGTTTGCCGGTCTTCCAGGCCCTAACTATTGCGTCGTAGCCCTCAATTTGGACGCCCGCTATCCTTGGAAGCTCACTGATGAGGCCAACCCGATAAAACTCTTTTAGGCCCTTCCAGATTGCCCTGAGGTGTGTTCCGGCTCCGATGGGCACTACTATCCAGTCCGGGACGTTGAAGTGGAGCTGATCGATGATTTCGAAGCCCGTCGTCTTCTGTCCCTCGACGCGATAGTGATAGTTGCCGGTCAGGTAGTAGCCCTCCTCAAGCGCCCTTCTCTCTGCCTCTGCCAGCGCTTCATCGTACGTCTTTCCGAAAACCTCAACGTTTGCTCCATACATCTTGGCCTGGACGAGCTTGCCCTCTGGGGTTCCCTCAGGAACTACTATAGTGACTTTGAGGCCAGCTTTTGCCCCGTATGCACTTATTGACGCCGCCATGTTGCCGGTTGAAGCTACTATCACTTTCTGCGCGTGAAACTCGAGGGCTTTTGTAATTTCGACACTTGAGCCTCTGTCCTTAAAAGCTCCAGTCGGGTTTTCGCCTTCGTTCTTGATGTACAGCCTCGAGATACCTATTTTTTCCTCGAGCCTCTTTGCCCTGTAGAGTCTTGTACCGCCTTCATTGAGCGTAACCGCTTTTTTAAGATTGGAAACTGGCAGGAACATCCAGTACTTCCAGACGTGCGGATGCTCCCGGAACCAGGGGTCGTTGTCCTGGATGAGGTCGGCTATGTCGTCGTAATGATAGCAAACATCCAGGGGTGAGCCGCATTTGGTGCACTTGTAGATGCCGGAGGCGAGGGGGTAAGGTTCACCACATTTGGTGCAGACCAGATTTGCCGCGAACATTGGGATCACCGAAGTTACTTCTGCCGATGCTTTTTAAACCTGGGCGTCCTAACCGAAAAGCTTAAAGTGGCCTTTTCTTACATTAAGTTAGGGAAAGATAAGGGGGTGAGATTATGGAGTCAAATAAGAACATGGGACGATTGCTTGACATACTGGGAAACGAGACGCGAAGAAGGATACTCATCCTGCTCACCAAGAGGCCGTACTTTGTGAGCGAGCTTAGTCAGGAGCTTGGTGTCGGCCAGAAGGCCGTTCTGGAGCACCTCAGGATACTTGAGAGTGCAGGACTGATTGAGGGTAGGGTAGAGAAGATCCCGCGCGGCAGGCCGAGGAAGTACTACACGATAAAGCGCGGCTTCCGTTTAGAGGTTCTCCTGACTCCATATGCCTTTGGAACCGAGATGTACGAGCCCAAGGCGCCAAGACCCACCCGTGAGTACGCCCAGGCGAGGGCGCTAATAAAGTCCACCGAGCCTGTGGAGGACAAAATTAGAGAGCTCGTGACGTTCCTCGCCGAGATCCGGGAGAGGATTGAGGAGATCATAAGGACAAAGCAGGAGCTTGAAGAGGTCCGCCTTCTCACCGAGACCTACATAGAGAATCTCCTGCGGAGAATAGCCCAGGAGAACGAGCGCGAATTCGAGAGGCTCATGCGCGAGTTTGGCCCAAGGCTCCCCAGGAAGATACTGGAAGACCTCGACGACTTTTAGAAAGCGGCTGGAGAAGGAGAAAGTTAAAGCTCAGAAAAACGAGGGATAGGGCATTCAGAGCATCTTGCCCTCTTCCTTCATTCTCACGAGCCTGGTGATGTAGCCCGCTATCCTGTTCCTGATGGTCTTACTGGTAACGTTGGTCAGCTCCTCGACCTTCTTCTTGTTGTGCTCGAAGTCCCTGGTGAACTGGTCTGGATAGCGGTCAAAGAGCTCCCTTGCAACCCTCTTAATGAACGTCTGCTTGATGTTTCCCATCATCAATCCCCCCGTTAGCTTGAGTTTGACAACCATATGCCCAATCTCGAAAGCCGTTTTAAAACTTTTCCCCGGCTCAGGCTTATAAACCCTCTCTCAAAACCTGAACCATGCTCAGGGAAATCATCCGCTGCCGGGGTCACGAGAACGTTAGGGCCACGCACAAGTCCACGCTTGAGTTCACAAAGGAGGACTACCTAACTCCGAAGGGGGATTGCATACTCTGTATTGAAGCTGACAAAGGAATAAACGACCTGAGCGAGGAGTTTAAGCGGGCGCTGAAAGAAGGAAAGAGGCTCCTCATAAGGATAAAAGTCGCTGACCTCACGGACGAAGTCCTCGCCGAGGGAAGCCCCAGGCTGATTCTCGAACATCCCTACTCCATGGTCGTCAGGAAGAGCGACTACATCGATGGAAGAACCCTTGCGATAAAAGCGAACAAAGCCGCTAAAGACATAGACAGGCGCATCGTTGAGCTTCTGAAGAACCCAAAAACTGTTGCTGAGATAGAGCTGATTATCCTCGAGTGAGTGTACTCTGTGCTTCTTTCTCCATCCCCTAACGCTGGGAAGAAACCTTTAAATACTCTCGCTATTTTATTAACCTTTGGTGATGAAAATGCTCGAAGGGTATTACATAGTTGAAAACTCTGGCGTTGTCCCTGCCGAGAGGAGGTTCCGCTTTAAGGATCTCAAGGCCTGGGGCTATGACCTTCACCTCGGAACGATAGAAGGTGAAAGGGCCTACTTTGTCTCAAAGGCTGGTGAGAGGCAGGAGGGCGAGACCTACACTGTTAGGGGCAAGGAGTACCACATTGACGAGACCCAGAAGGCAATACCGAAGAACGCAAGGCTTCTGGCCAGAATAGTAATTGGAAAGGGTCAGCCCTATCTCGAGTTTTGGTTAGAAGAGGAAGAGCAGATCTTTCCATTGGCTAAGGAAGACCCCAGGATAATCCTCCACCGCTTCTGGACTGGAAAGGGCTTCAAGCAGCTTGAGAAATACGTCTGGTCAGTGGGACTGACCACCGACTTCTTCAAGGACAGGGTTTTTGTTAAGAGTCTCCCGCTGCCCTACGAGGAGTACCCACCCAAGGTCAGGCGTGTCCTGAGAGAAGTCAGAGACCTCCACCGCGACATGACCGGCTTCGGAAGGTTCGTCTTCCAGTACTACGGCGAGGAAGGTAAGGCCCACAGCTACCGCCTCTGGTGGCTCCTGCCCACGATACACCTCTTTGACGTCGAGGTGGCCAACGAGGTGGACAAGGTTCTAGCTATGCTGGACTGATTCAGTTTATTTTCTTCCCCTATTATCCATCCAACGGCAAAGGTTAGATCTACGAGAGATTCTGTCTTCTGGGAACCCAATGTAATTTGAACGTTAATTTTCTGTAGTTAATAAAGTCGCCTCAAGCACTATTTTTGTAACACAATGTATTGTTAATAATTTGGCGTTTTGGAAAGTGGAAATTTATCATAAGACCAAAAGTAATGACGGCTTTTATTGTCTGTATGGAAAGATTTATTTGGTATTTAAGCAATAGAATTTTTGCCCTTTCGGGCAGGAGGGTATCCCATGGTTTCGGGGCAGATACTGCTGCTATTGCTGGCTATATCGGTTGGTCTAATTGTTTTGTTTACAGGGAAGTACAAAGTGCATGCATTTCTGGTGCTTCTAGGAGCAGCATACTTTGTGGGGATATTCTCGGGCCTCGGACTTTCAGAGACAGTAAATGCAATAGCCACGGGCTTTGGAGGAACCCTGAAGTCGATAGGCATAGTTATTGCAGCTGGAACAATAATTGGATATATTCTCGAAAAGTCCGGTGGAGCACTGTCCATGGCAGAGGCCGTTCTCAAGGTTATTGGGAAGAACAGGGTCCCACATGCGATGAGTATAATCGGATACATAGTCTCAGTGCCCGTGTTCTGTGACTCGGGATTCGTTATCTTATCCCCACTCAACAAGACCCTGACCAAGCGTGCGGGCCTTTCCATGGCGGTTACTGCCATTGCACTGAGCACGGGTTTATACGCTACCCACACCCTGGTGCCACCAACGCCGGGTCCAATTGCAGCCGCTGAGAATCTTAACGCGGATCTCGGACTTGTAATCGTGCTGGGACTTATTGCCTCGATACCTGCTGCCATCGCTGGCCTCTACTATGCAATGAAGGTGGGAAGCAAGATACAAATCGAGCCCGACATAGAGGAGAGCTATGAGGATCTCATGCAGAAGTACGGCAAGCTGCCACCAGCCAAGTGGGCGTTTGCCCCCCTGGTTGTTCCAATACTTCTCATCGTTCTCAAGTCGATAGCTGACTTCCCATCTCATCCCTTCGGAACGGAGACGCTCAAGAACTTCCTTGATTTCATTGGTCACCCAATAACTGCACTGCTGATCGGTGTCCTTCTGTCGTTTAAGCTGGTTGAAAAACTCGACGAGAGCATCTACGGGCCCAATGGCTGGGTCGGAGAAGGTCTAAAGAACGCTGCAATCATCATCTTGATCACCGGCGCTGGTGGCTCCTTTGGGTATGTTCTGAGGGAGACTGGAATAGGTGACTACATCGGAAGCACTCTGGCCGCATACAATCTCGGACTTCTGCTGCCGTTTGTTATAGCTGCGCTCCTTAAGACCGCTCAGGGATCCTCAACAGTTGCAATAATCACGACCTCAGCGCTTCTGTCTCCAATGATGGACTCACTGGGACTTGGATCTCCCTACGGCAGAGCGCTGGCAGTTTTAGCGATCGGTGCCGGTTCCATGGTCGTAAGCCACGCGAACGATAGCTACTTCTGGGTGGTTACGCAGTTCTCCAACATGGACGTCACCCAGGGCTACAGGCTCCAGACAATAGCAACCTTCGTTGAGGGTGTCGTAGCGGCCATAGTGATTTTAATCATGGGCGCGATTCTTCTTTGAGCTGGCCTTCTTTATTTTTTAACTGAGGGGGAGAGGTGGTATGATGGGTACTGGCTTATCCCTATTTCCTAAAGGTGATCTCCAGAGAGCGGCCCTCGAAATAATGAACGCCGCACTTAAGGCGGCCGATCCCTACTTGGCTGTTAAAAGGGCGCTCGAGTACCGCGAGGATAGGCTCTATGTGAATGGAAAGTCCTTCAATGTTCCAGGCAGGGTCTACCTCCTCGCTTTCGGCAAGGCTGCCTGTGCGATGGCGAAGGCCGCCCACGAGGTTCTCGGTGAGAGGATAGCGGAAGGCCTCATCGTCACAAAATACGGATATGCTGCAAACTGCGTGGACGACCCGAAAATCACGGTAATCGAGGCGGGCCACCCAGTCCCCGATGAGAACTCTATGAGGGGCGCGCTGGCTGGCGTTGAGCTCGCGGAAAAAGTTGGGGAAGATGATTTACTTCTCGTCCTGATTTCAGGTGGAGGTTCGGCTCTCTTTACTCTCCCCGAGGACGGCATAAGCCTCGACGACAAGATACAGACGAACGAGCTTCTTTTGAAGAGCGGGGCGAAGATTTATGAAATAAACACCGTCAGGAAGCACATCTCAAAGGTGAAGGGCGGAAAACTGGCAAAGCTCGTGAAGGGGACGGTTGTAAGTTTAATCCTCTCGGATGTCGTCGGTGACCCCTTGGAGGCCATCGCCTCTGGACCAACTGTGAGCGACCCCACCACCTTTGAAGATGCTCACAGGGTTCTGAGGCTCTACGGCGTGTGGGACAAGCTCCCGGAGAGTGTTAGGGAGCACGTAGAAAAAGGCCTCCTGGGGGAAGCAGAGGAGACCCTCAAAGAAGATCTGCCCAACGTTCACAACTTCATAGTGGGGAGTGGGGCGATAGCGTGTGAGGCCGCAAAGAGAAAGGCCGAAGAGCTCGGCTTTAATGCCCACATCCTGACGACCACCCTTGAAGGCGAGGCAAGGGAGGTAGCGCTCGCAATCGGCTCGCTGATTCAGGAGATAGCCTCGAGAAACCGGCCCTTTGAGAGGCCCGCTGTTCTGATAGCCGGCGGTGAGTGGACAGTCACGATTGAAGGGGAAGCTGGTCTCGGCGGCCCAAACCAGGAGTTCGCGCTGAGCATAGCGAGGAAGATAGCTGGCTTAAACGCCGTAGTTTTGGCCCTTGACACCGACGGAACCGACGGTCCCACCGATGCCGCCGGGGGAATTGTTGACGGATCCACCCTTGAAAATCTCAAAACGGCTGGAATAGATGTGGAGGAAGTCCTTAAGAAACACGACGCCTACAGGGCCCTCGAAAAAGTAGGTGCGCTCCTCAAAACCGGCCCGACCGGGACGAACGTCAACTCGCTGGTGATAGCAGTGATTCCGTAGAAGATATAAATCCTTCCGCTGAACTCTAGAGGGTGAAATCATGAACCGTATATCTCGAAGGGAGCTGATAAGAAAGGCTTGGCATATCTCACCGGGAATACTGGGGGCTCCGATAATCGTCTTCACGCCAAGGTGGGTAACGCTCTTGGTGGTGTGGGGTTTCGCATTCCTCTACACTCTCCAGCATCTCAAGCTCAGGAGGGGCTGGCGCTTCACCATCCCTGTAGCAGACCTGAGCTACCGCCAGATGGCGAGGGAGGACGAAGCCGACAACTACCTGGGGAGCTTCCTTTTCTGGGTTACGATGGCGATGATATGTTCAATCTTTCCGAAGATAGCCGCCCTCTCGGCGCTGTGGGTCTCGACCTTCGGCGACTGCTTCAATGCGATAGTAGGCCGAGCCGTGGGCGGGCCGAGAATCCCGTGGAATGGTAGAAAGACCATCATTGGAAGTGTCACCATGTTCGTGGTCTCTCTGGTCATGCTGATTTTTGCCCACAGAGTCCTTGGTATGCAGTATTCCCTCCCGTTCCTGGGACTGGTGGCCATGATTGCGGTATTTCTGGAGAGCCTCCCCATCCCGTCGGCCTACGACGAGTTCACAGTTCCATTTGCAACTGCCCTCCTGATATGGCTCGCCTATGGTGGAGAACTGCTTGGTGTGACGTGGTGATCAGAGCGGGACGAACTCCCACCCCTCCCTGTGGGTCTCTACCCCCTCCGTTTTTATGTCGAGCCCTTTAATTTCTTCCCTCAGCTTCGAAATGAAGCGCGTGAACTTCTCGTCGTCCGTTAGAATCACGTAGCTCTCTGGGTAGTTCTCCCGCAGAACCCATTGGAACTCCTTTCCGGAGGCCCTGAGGTTCAGCACCTCGAAAAAGTAGCGGTCCGCGAAGCCCCGGGTCTCCTCTACGATGGTTCTGACATCGGTAACTCCTGGGATTATGGGGCTGACGAAGACGTAGGTTCTTACGCCCTCATCGTAAAGCCTCTGGAGCGCGGTGATCCGGGCCTTCTGAACGGGCGCAAGCGGTTCAAAGAGCCTCTTTTCCCTCCCCTCAAAGCCGTTAATCGTCAGGCCGACCTCTATCGAGCGGAACTCCCGGAATAAGTCTATGTCGCGTGTGACCAGCGGAGACCTCGTCAATATGGACAGCTCGTTTCTCTTGTCCATGTAGCTGAGAACCCGCCTAGTTAGCTTCAGTTCGGCCTCTATCGGCTGGTAGGGGTCGCTGACGGTTGACATCACAACGCTCCCTCGCACCCGCTTCCTGGCGAGCTCCGGTGCGTTGGTCTTTACCTCCACCCAGCTTCCCCACTTCCCATAGTCCCTCCACCGGCACAGAAACTTGGCGTAGCAGTACCTGCAGGCGAAGGCACAGCCGACGTACTGGTTCACCGTCCAGTTAACTCCTGGAATCTTCGAGCGGGTGTAGATGCTTTTGGCTTTTCTCTCGAGGACCTCAACTTTCATAAGCTCAGCTTCTTACTTTTCCTTAAAAGGTGAGCGGGATGGACTACGAGCTCCGCGTGAGGCCGGTGAAGTACGCCCGGCTTGAGGTCAGGCCGGATGGAAAGGTAGTTGTTACGGCCCCGTCCGGCTTTGACGTTGATTCCTTTATTGAGAATCACAGGAAGTGGCTTGAGGAAAAACTTGCTGAGGTTGAAAAAGCCAGGAAAGAAACGGAGAAGGGCTTTCCGATCAACGGCAGGTTCTACCACGTCATCCATGGTAGAAAGCCGAAGATACACGACCGGTTCGAGACGGTCGTTCTCCCTCCGATGCCTGAACCGATGGTCTCGCTCCTTAGGGAGCGCCTCAGGAGGGAACTCCACGAACTTATCGGTGAGTACTCCCGGAAGATGGGCGTCGAACCCGGAAAGATCTACGTGAGGCTCGGCAGGAGCAAGTGGGGAAGCTGCTCTTCGAGGAAAAACCTGAGCTTCAACCTCCGTCTCATAGTCGTTCCGGAAAATCTGAAGCGATATGTTGTTGTTCACGAGCTTGCTCACCTGAGGTATCTCAACCACTCAAAGGCCTTCTGGGAGCTCGTCGGAAGGTTTTATCCCGACTACAAAACCGCCAGAAGGGAGCTCAAACACTGGTGGCGCGTGGTTGAGCTGAACGAATACTGGCGCTGGCTGGAGGGAAGGACATGAAGAAGGGAAATATTCTCAAGCTTCTCGCGTTGATGGTAGACGAACTTATCGTGGCTGTTCTGCTTTTAATCGTCCTCCCCGCAATGGGCATAAACGTTCCCATCAGGGGCGTGCTGGTAATCTTGGGCGTGCTCCTGATCAAGGACATAGCCATTGCCCCGTTCCTCCTCAAGACCTTCGACAGAAAGGTGGAAGTCGGCGTTGAGGCGTTGATAGGCAGGACTGCGGTGGTTGTTGAGGATTTAACGTCCGAAGGTCTTGTCAAGCTCGAAGGCGAGCTCTGGAAGGCAGAATGCATAAATGGAACTGCCAGGAGAGGTGAGGAAGTGAAAATCGTTGCCGTTGAGGGCACTAAGGTTCTCGTGGAATGCCCAGAGTAGAGAGAACCATCGCGACGTCCTCTGGCCGGTTCGTTGTGAAGGAAACGCTCCAGCCATGTTTCTGGCGTATCGTGACGCAGCCTTTGGCGGGGAGGTTGAAGTGTATCATTCCATAACAGCTCGTCCACCCTCCACCAACCCTGAAGCTGGCGATGTTCTCAACCGGTATCGTTTTTCTGACGATGAGCCCTATTACTCCGCGCAGCCTTATCTCGCGCTCATCTATCTCTATCCTCAGCACCATGACGTCAAGAAGGATTATCACCACTGCCAGAGTCGAGATCAGCATTATCTCAAACCCTTCACCTGCCAAGTATGTCCCATAGAGTCCAGCGAGCATGCCGACGATTGGAGCTAGCATGATGAGCTGAAAAGCTCTGTTTGAAACCGTCTCTTCGTAGAGTGCCATTCTCTCACCAGAGAAAAGTCCCCCACTATCCCTTTAAAGTTTGGCTTCCAAACTTCCTATGGTGATGGTATGGTAAGGGTAATGCCCGTCGACAGACTGACTGATGATGACATTAAGGAGATACTTGCCAAGTACCGGAAGATAGCCCTCGTTGGGGCTTCCCCGAAGCCAGAGCGCGATGCGAACGACGTCATGCGCTATCTGCTTGAACATGGCTACGAGGTCTATCCGGTGAATCCGCACTACGAGGAGGTCCTCGGCAGGAAGTGCTATCCGAGCGTTCTTGACATCCCCGATGATATTGAAATCGTTGACCTCTTCGTCAGACCGGAGTTCACGATGGACTACGTCGAGCAGGCGATAGAGAAGGGTGCCAAGGTCATCTGGTTCCAGTTCAGAACCTACAACAGGGATGCCTTCAAAAAGGCGAAAGAAGCGGGACTTATAGCAGTTGCCCACCGCTGCATAAAGCAGGAGCACGCGAGGCTTATCGGTTAGCCCCGATACCTCAGCACGTGGATGTCCCTCACCAGCTTGTGCCTCTCCTCGTAGTCGGTGTATTTGCCCAGGACCTCAAAGCCGAGTTTCCCGAGCCACTTCCTGTCTTTTCTATATATTCCACCGCTGGAAAGCCTGTAGGCTGGGAAGACGAAGACAACCCTTCCGTTCCTCTTGAGAACCTCACTGAAGCTCTCGAAAACCGAATAATAAAATCTGTCCAGCTCGTTGGCGAGCTTTATCGCCTCCCCTCTGCTCGGGTTCCTCTTGAGGGGCTTGCCGAGGTAGGGTTCCGTGACTATGGCATCGAACCTTGTCCTGAAGCACCTCTTCAGCTTCCTAGCATCGCAGACTTCAAGATGGGCCGAGTTCTTAAGGTGGAACTCCTTCCTCAGCCACGCTAAGTTTTTCTTGGCGTCTCTAATGGCTTTCTCGTCCCTGTCGCTTCCGTAAGCTGAAAGCCCCTGGAGGACGAACTCTTGGACTATCGTTCCTATGCCGCAGAAGGGGTCGAGGAAGTTGCCTTTTCTCACCTCACTCAGGTTCACCATTATCCTCGCCAGTCTGGGCGGAATAGAGAGTATCGGCCTCTGAACCGGCCTCTCGACGTCAAGCTTTTTCAGCTCAAAGGGGTCGGTGACCTTAATCGTCTCTCCGACCCAGAGACTCTCGCCGAAGAGGAATACAAAGTCCTTAGTTTCTGGAAAGCCCTTGAGGATGAGCTCGGCCGGCATGGCGTAAACTTTGGCAGGTTTGAAGAACTTTGAGGGACCCTCGACTTTGAATTCCTTCTTTATCTCGCTCCCAATCTTCCGCCAGAGCTTCCAGTCGCTCTTCCCGTAGAGGCTCACCGTGAAGAGCTTTGAGTATTCAAACTCCCGTATAGTTCCCTCTCCCTCGCCGAGTATCTTAACCAGCTTCAGCGAGCCCCCAAGCCACCTGAAATACCTTTCCACGTTGGGATCAGCCTCGAAGACCAGCCAGTCCCTCCCGCTCTCGACGGACCTAATCCTTAGATGAAACCTCCTCGCAAAGGTGTGAAACTCTGCCTCGCTGAGGCGGGGATTCTTACCGAATATCACTGCGTACATGGTCTCTCCATGGAGTCAAACTCTTAAAAAAGTTCCGAGGGTTAGGTTTAATAACATCAAACGCGTATTTTTAGTGAAATGAGCCCTGAGTAATTTACTCTCATGGGTGAAGGATATGCTAGTTAAGGAGATACTAGCCTCTGTTGAAATAATTCAAGACCCATATATCAAATCGGTTACCTATGCTAAAATAGGCGAGAGGTTGGCAAAGGCGAAGGATAACAACTACAGGACCGCCTTTTTGATGGCCATGGAGACTGCAAAGGAAATCGACGAGCCTGTTAAAATGTTCCGGGCACTTCTCTCGGTTGGCTACTCCCTCAGCAAGGCTGGCCTCAAATCGGCCAAGAGGATATACCAAGAGGTTCTCGAGGATTCCCGCGTTCTTTCGGCTCCTCAGCGGGATTTAATAATGCAGAGCGCTGCCACTTACATGCTTGCCCTCGGCGAAATAGGTGAGGCCGTGACGTATGCCCTTGAAATCAGCAACAGGAAGCTTAGGAATGAGGTTTTACTCGAAATAATACGCACTAACACCCGGATGATTGGAAAGGAGCAGCTGAAAGTCGCCTACCGCCTCAGGAGAAGTAAGCTTGCCCTGGAGTATATTGATTCTGAACCCTACCGCTCCAAGGCCCTTCTCGAGCTGATTAAGGCCTACATGATTCTTGGAAGCTACGAGAACGGGATAGCCCTCATCAGAGCAATCGGCGTTAAAGAGTGGGCCAGGCAGGCCTTTAAGGAGGTCGCCTTCTACCTGAAGGACAAGGAAGTTCTCGGCCATTACATAGATTCCCTCGAGGAGGTGGCCAACGAGCTCATAGACCGCTTTGGAGAGGAGTTCACTGTGGAGCTCGCCCTCGCCTTTGCCCTCACTGGGGAGGGTGTTCCGGCCGTAGAGCTCATCAGACGTCTCGAAGACAGTGAGTCGCTTCTCGTGAAGATGGCTCTGGAACTTCTGGAAAGAGACCACGATGTTCTCCCCAAGTTCATATCTGCCCTGAATGAAGAGGAAGCAGAGGTTGTTGGTAAGGTCATGATGAACAGAATTCTTGAGAGGCCGGAGAAGGGGAGCTGGGAGATCGTTAAGGCAATAGGGAAAAGCACACCAAGCGAAGAAGTCTGGGCCAAGATAGCCCGCTACTACGTCCTCGTTGGGGAGCTCGAGGGGGCAATGAAAGTTGGAACACTCATCCAGGACAGAAGGCTTCGCTCAATAGTGATGGGGGACATAGCCCATCATCTGGTCAAGAAGGGTGAGGTTGATAAGGCCATTGACGCCGCCGTTGAAGTCAGGGATCCAAGGTTCTCTTCGATACTCGTCTCGGAGATACTCATCAAAGCGCTTGAGCGTGAGCTTCCGAGGAGGGTTAAGCCATGGAACGGCTCAAAGCACTGATCGGATGGAAGGAGAGTAAAGTCGAGTTCATAGGCGACCTGATAACCCTTCTCTTAACCGACAAGGATGTTTACGCAGACGAAGTTCTGTTCAGGGACGCCATCGAGGAGATATACAACACGCTGCGCTCGGAGGTTATTGATAAAGGCAGAAGCGAACTCGTTGGGGCTTATGAGAAGGCAGTCCTTTTAAGGGCCATAGTCTCTGGGGATATTAAAAGTCCGGAGGAAGTCCTTATTGATATCCGGAAGAACCTCCACATGGTGAGGTGAATGCTCTTCGAAATCGAGGTACCTACAAAGGAGCGGTTTCAGATAGTGGATATAACAAGGGAGGTTCAGCACCTCGTCTGGAGGAGCGACGTCACGAGCGGCATCGTCGTTGTTTTTACTAAGCACACGACGACGGGCCTCTTCATAAATGAGAATGAGGAGAGGCTCCTCCAGGATATAAAGGCCAAGATGAAGGAACTTGTTCCCAAAGGGGCCGGCTACGGTCATGACTCAATAGACAGCAACGCCCACTCCCATATAAGGGCAAGCCTCTTCCTCAGCCCCGAGGTCGTCGTGCCAATAGACGAAGGAGAACTCCTGCTTGGAACTTGGCAGAGGATACTCTTCGTCGAACTCGATGGGCCGAGGCACAGAAAAGTTCTGGTAAAGATATGCAAGTGCTGATCAGACGTACTGGGCGTAATAGGCTAACGCCTTCAGCAGGTCGTTGAAGCCTTCGTAGGTGACCAGCGAGAGGGGGATGGCCTCCTGCTCAAGACGCTTCTTTATTATCCTCCTCAGCTCCTCGACCCTCTCCCTTGGAACAAGGTCTATCTTATTGATGACCACTATTATCGGCTTCTCGTATCTGAACTTGAGCATGTGGTGGAGCTTCTCCATACCCCTGTGGAGGCCGACCGTCGCATCGACCATGTGGATGACGATGTCCGATGATATTATCTCCTCTAGGATCTCCCTGAACTTCTCCTCACTGAGGACTTTCCCCCTGAACTCCCTCTGTGGATCAAAGAGTCCGGCCGTGTCTATGAGGACGAACTCATCTGCCCCACCCATCGGGTTCTTCATGCTCTTCGGTATCTTCAGCTTGCCGAAGCGCCGCCTTATGGTTCCCTTCGTGGTTCCTGGAAGGTTCTCCACCTCTGAAATTTTGCCCCCAATGAGGGCGTTCATGAGCGTTGATTTGCCGACGTTCTCGGCCCCTATAATCGCAACCTTTATCATACCCTCACCCCACAGATAGTACTCGAAGTCGGGCTATAAAGGTGATGAAGTATGCCCAAGAGGATCAAGCTCGGTCATCATTATTATTACATCGTTACGGTTGATGAGCTCCATGCCGGCGGTTTCAGGGGCAAGAACGTTGTCATCGAGGGCACTATTGAGGACAAGCCTCTGATTGAGTTCCTCCCCATGGAACTTCCTGGATACAGAACCACGTTTAAAGTTTCCGGCATCAGGGTCGAGTTCTCCGGAAGCCCATGTCTGGGCAAGGGGGAGTGGGTGAGGGTTTACGGAAGGTTCTTGGGCGACTGCATAATGGCGAGCGCGATAGAGACCGAAAAAGCCGTTTTCACCACGGAGGAGTGAGCATGCTTGATCTATTTTTTGAAGCCGGGAACCTCAAGAAGCTGCCGAGAACAGGCTGGCTTCTGAGGGGCGTTTCAAATCCGGAGAGCATAGCCGACCATAGCTACCGCGTGGCTCTGATAACCCTTTTTTTGGCCGATTCTTTGAGGGAAAAGGGGATTGAGATAGACGTTGAGCGGGCCCTCAAGATAGCGATACTCCACGATCTGGCAGAGGCAAGAATAACGGACATTCCTCTAACTGCCCAGTACTACCTCGATAAGGAGAAAGCCGAGAAGAAGGCTGCAATGGAGATGTTCATTAAGGCCGGACCCCTGGCAAAGGAGTACTTCAGGTTCTGGCGCGAGTACGAGGAAGGGCTCAGCCTTGAGGGCAGACTCGTTAAGTTCGCCGACAAGCTGGAAATGTTGATTCAGGCACTGGAATACGAGCGGGCGGGCTTTAAGAATCTCGACGAGTTCTGGAGCGCTCTTGAAAAGTTGAGGGAGAGCGAGTTCTATCAACATTTCCGGGACTTGGTCGAAGAACTCGTCACCCGACGTAAACAGAAACGTTAACTTAAACATGTTTGTTTTCTCAAAATGCTTAAATACTCGCTTCTGGGTATTAGTTCGGTGGTTCCAATGAGGTGGAAGGGCATTCTCTTAATGGCTATTCTCATCCTTTCAGTGGTCGCTGCGGGGTGTATAAGCGGCGATGGCTCTGAGACTTCGACCTCTGGACCTAAGGAGGCGACGCTGATAGTCTTTCACGCCGGCTCGCTCAGCGTTCCGTTCCAGCAGTTAGAGGAAGAGTTCGCAAAGTACGCCGAGGAGAACCTTGGCTATAAGGTAACTTTCCAGGATGAGGCCAGCGGAAGTGTTGCGGCCGTCAGGAAGGTCACGGACCTCGGCAAGAAGGCCGACATAGTTGCTGTTGCCGACTACACCCTCATACCCCAGCTGATGATACCCAACTACACCGACTTCTACGTCATCTTTGCCACCAATGAGATAGTCATAGCCTTCACCGACAAGAGCAAGTACGCTGACGAGATAAACTCCGACAACTGGTATGAGATTCTCTCAAGGGACGACGTTTCCTTCGGCTTCAGCGACCCGAACCAGGATCCCTGCGGTTACAGGAGCGTTATGGTCATGAAGCTCGCCGATTACTACTATGGCAAGCCAATCTTTGAGACCCTGGTCGAGAAGAACACCAACATCTACTTCAACGGCACCCACGTAGTGGCCCCCAAGGAGATTCAGATCAAGAATGACAGGGTTGTTATAAGGCCCAAGGAGACTGACCTTACCGCCCTCGTCGAATCCGGAAGCCTTGACTACTACTTCATCTACAAGAGCGTGGCCGAGCAGCACGGCCTCAAGTACATCGAGCTCCCCAACGAGATAAACCTCAAGGACTTCAAGATGGCAGACTACTACGGCAAGGTTCAAATTTACATCGGCTCAACAGAGAAAGTTATCCAGGCAAAGCCCATCGTTTACGGCGTCACCGTCCCCAAGGATGCACCCAACAGGGAGCTGGCGATGGAGTTCCTCAAGTACCTCCTGAGCGAGAAGGGTAAGGAGGTATTCCAGAAGAACTATCAGGACTTCATATGGCCGCCGGTAGCTTTCGGCAACGTGCCCGACGAAATCAAGGACATGGTCAAGGTTGAGGGATGATATTTTTATTTCCCTCTTCAAAATTTTCTGGGGGGCGAAAATGAAGCGCGACTACACGGTGGCGTTCTTTGCCCTCATGGGGAGCTTCATAGTGCTCTACATTGCAATTCCCCTAATCGTGATTTTCCTCAAGCAGGCCTCCGACTGGGGGATGCTCGTAAAGACGCTCCATGACGAGCTTGTCATAAAGGCCCTCAAGAACTCCCTGCTAACGGCAACCGCGACCGCGTTAATATCACTCCTCTTCGGCGTTCCCCTCGGCTACGTCTTGGCTAGAAAGGACTTCAAAGGTAAAAGCCTCGTTCAGGCCATAGTTGATGTTCCAATCGTTATCCCCCATTCTGTCGTCGGTATAATGCTTCTGGTAACCTTCTCGAGCGCCATTCTTGACAGCTACGCCGGAATAATAGCGGCGATGCTCTTCGTTTCAGCTCCCTTCGCGATAAACGCTGCGCGCGACGGGTTTTTGGCAGTGGATGAAGAGCTGGAGCACGTCGCGAGAACCCTTGGCGCCTCCCGCCTGAGGGCCTTCTTCTCAATAGCCC
This sequence comes from Thermococcus sp. LS1, assembly GCF_012027395.1. Taxonomy (NCBI): domain Archaea; kingdom Methanobacteriati; phylum Methanobacteriota; class Thermococci; order Thermococcales; family Thermococcaceae; genus Thermococcus; species Thermococcus sp. LS1. The sequence continues at coordinate 8,460 of NZ_SNUJ01000001.1, read as the reverse complement.
TCCCAATGGCGTTTCCAGCCATAGCGAGCGGCGCGATAATGACCTGGGCGAGGGCGATAAGCGAGGTCGGAGCGATTTTGATAGTCGCCTACTACCCCAAGACCGCCCAGGTTCTGGTCATGGAGTACTTTAACAACTACGGGCTGAGGGCATCGAGGCCCATTTCGGTCATACTCATAGTAATGAGCCTCACTATATTCGTGATACTTAGATGGCTCGTGGGGAGGAGGGCGGATGCTGGAAATTAAATCCATATCTAAAGACTGGAAGGAGTTCAAGCTCCGGGGGGTAACCTTCGACGTTAAGGCAGGGGAGTACTTCATAATCCTCGGCCCGAGCGGCGCGGGAAAGACCGTTCTGCTGGAAATCATAGCAGGCATAATAGAGCCCGATTCCGGTCAGGTAATCCTAGAGGGGAGCGATGTAACTAACTGGCCGCCGGAGAGAAGGGGCTTAGCTTATATCCCTCAGAACTACGCCCTCTTCCCTCACATGAGCGTTTACGATAACATTGCCTTTGGTTTGAAGCTCAGGAGGATTCCAAAGCCCGAAATCGAGAAGAAGGTCAAGGGGATAGCTGAAGTTCTTGGCATAGACCACCTCCTCCACAGGAAGCCGAAGACCCTTAGTGGCGGCGAGAGCCAGAGGGTGGCTATAGCGAGGGCGTTGGTGGTCGAGCCCAAGCTTCTCCTCCTTGACGAGCCCTTCGCCAACCTCGACGTCCAGACGAGGGCCAGGCTGATAGGGGAGATGAAGCGCTGGAAGAAAGAACTGGGCTTCACAGCTTTGCATGTCACCCACTCCTTCGAGGAAGCCGTAAGTTTGGGTGATAGGGTTGGGGTTATGCTCGACGGGAGGCTTGTCCAGGTCGGTCCCGTGAGGGAGGTCTTCTCAAGGCCAGCGAGCGAAGAAGTTGCGCGCTTCCTCGGTTTCGAGAACATCATTGAGGGAACGGCCGAGGGAAGGGTTCTCAGGGCGAACGGCATCGAGATTGAGCTTCCGGTGGAGGCGAGCGGGAAGATACGCGTCGGTTTAAGGCCAGAGGACATAATCCTCTCCATCGAGCCGATAAGAACCTCTGCCAGGAACGAGTTCAAAGCGGTGGTTGATTCGGTGGAAGAGCTCGGCCCGCTCGTGAGGGTGCACCTCAAGGCAGGCGAGCTTTATCTCAGGGCATTCATAACCCGTTCCTCTATGCTTGAGATGGGGATAGGGAAAGGGAAAGAAGTCTATGTGAGCTTCAAGGCGAGCGCCCTTCACGTCTTCTGAATCTGTCCTTTATCTCCACGGGCAGGTTTTCGTAAATTTCCTTTAGGGCCTCTATAAGCTCAACGAGTTCTTCCGCTGTCAGTACGGTGGTCTTTGGCCCGATTTCAAGAACCAGCGCGTCGTACTCCTCCGGCAAAACCTCCTCCAGCTCGTCGAGGTGTTCGCTTTTCCTCGGTATCAGGTTGACCTCTCCAACCTGCCGAGATTTCCCGATGTCGAGCTCCCACTCCTCGATGGGTATTTCCTGTGGGCAATCGAGCCTCTCGACGAGTATCTTGATGTCGGCTATTGGCGTTCCGTCGTGGGCGTCAATCCAGTCTATGTACAACCTGTTTCCCTTTATTCTGTGGATTTTGACCGCATAAATTGCCAAGGGGTTAGGCCTAACGGGAGAGCGCGTGGCAAAGACGCCCGTCAGTGGGTTCTCTGGATTGTTGTAGGGGTGCACCCTCAGAATATTTCGCTTCTCCGGGGTGTCACTTTCATGGAACCAGAGGATGAGCTTTATCCAATCTCCCTCTCGAAGCCCTTCTACGGCTTCGCTGAACTCGGGATAGATTTCAAGCCAAGTTTTCTCGTTTTCTTTCCTGACTCTGCCAACAGGGATAATCTTGAAGGACTCAAAGTCCATAACATCACCAGAAGAAGAAAAGAAGAGAGAGTTAAAACGCTTTACGGAAGGAGATCGTTGGTGAAGCCGTCCGCTATAACGGGTGTTTGCTGCTCGCAGTTGGCCAGGGTATAGTCAAAGGCCTCCTCGACGGTGACGTCAGGAGTAGATGGGTCTCCATCGTGGTCGTAGACATCGGCGTAGCCGTAGTTTATGCCCTCAAGGAAGAAGTAGTACGTAAACTGGCCGTGCTCCCACTCGGCGCTCTCGAGTGAGAATTCCCGTTCTCCAGAGGCCATGACAACTATCCTGCCCTCAGCGGCCAAATCAGTCATTCCACCGGAGTAGCAGCTGTCAAAGATGAATATTATCCTGTCAGTTGGGAAGTCCTCGAACCATGCTCTGAGCTGGCCGTCCCATATAAGGATAAAGCTTCCGTCAGGGTTGCCGTCGTGAGTGACTATCGCTTCGTCAATTACCTCGTCGTCTCCATCATCGGCCCTTCCGGTTGAACCGTGACCGCTGAAGTAGAACACAACCTCATCTCCCGGCTGAACCTTCGACTTGAGCTCCATAACGGCGTTGTATATGTTGTAGAAACTCGCGTCCATGTTGAGGAGGAAGATTATGTTCTCTGGCTTGAAGCCGTAGACGTTAATCAGCGTATCGTAGACTAGCTGGGCGTCATCGTCCGTGTACTGAAGGTCGCTCGATGTTCCTGGATAATCGGCGATACCGATAACTATCGCGTACTTCTCTCCTTCGACTGGGGCCCCGAGGATACCCGTTGCCGCGGTTGTGGTGCTTGTTCCTCCACCTCTTCCGCCGCGGAATCCTCCGGCCTTTGGAATGTAGTCTACGGTTATCTTGTGCCCTATCTTCACGTCCTCTGCGTACAGGGGCTTGGAGTAATCTATGCCATGCCTCTGCTGAACAGAGGCGACCATTGGTAGACTCAGCAGGACTACTAACACCACAAATATAGCTGAAAGTTTCTTCATGTGGATCACCGCAACTGGATATGGATTTATGGATAAAAGATTTTCTTCGTGTTTTACATTGATAGCAGCCCTTATCGTTACAAGTAACAACAGAAGAGTTTTCAAAAATGAATAAAAATTGGTAGGACTCCTGTGTTGTCTTATGGACAAAAATCAACGTTTTCATTATGTGCCATGCTCCCAGCTTTGGAGATACCTACGTTGCTCCTCCGTGAGTTTTTCAATCTCGATGCCCATTGCCTTGAGCTTAATCCTCGCCACCATCTCATCTATCTCTCTTGGGAGCACATAGACTTTAGGCTCAAGCTTCTCATGGTTGTTTCTGATATATTCGGCCGCCTTAGCCTGCAGAGCAAAGCTCATGTCCATTATCTCAGCGGGATGGCCATCTGCTGCAGCCAGATTGACGAGTCTGCCCTCCGCGAGGAGATAGAGCCTTCTTCCATCGGCGAGCTTGTACTCGGTGATATTTGGCCTCGGCTGGTTTATCTCTACAGCCAGTGCCTCTAGGTCGGGTTTGCTTATCTCAACGTCGAAATGGCCGGCGTTGGCAAGGATAACACCGTCCTTCATGAGCTCGAAGTGCTCTTTGCGAATGCAGTTGATGTCTCCGGTTGCTGTGATGAAGATGTCACCAATTTTTGCAGCCTCGAGCATGTTCGTGACCATGAAGCCGTCCATTCTTGCCTCGAGAACCCTGATCGGGTCAACTTCGACAACGATAACGGTTGCTCCGAGTCCCCGGGCTCTCATAGCTATGCCTCTTCCGCACCAGCCGTAGCCGACAACGACGACATTTTTCCCGGCTATAAGCAGGTTGGTAGTTCTTAGTATGCCATCCCACGTGGACTGGCCCGTTCCGTAGCGGTTGTCGAAGAGATATTTGGTGTAGCTATCGTTCACAGCTATTATCGGGAACCTCAGCACGCCGTCCTTCTCCATTGCGCGGAGTCTTATAACGCCGGTCGTAGTCTCTTCACTGGCACCCCAAACCTCGTCTATCAGCTCCGTCCTTTCGCGGTGGACGACGCTTATCATGTCTGCCCCATCGTCTATTATTATGTTCGGCCTAATATCCAGCGCCCTATGCATGTTCTCGTAGTACTCCTCCAGGCTCTCGCCCCTCACCGCGTAGACCTTAACGCCGGCCTTGGCCAGAGCCGCAACAACGTCGTCCTGGGTTGAAAGTGGGTTGCTCGCTGCCGCCGAAACCTCTGCACCGGCTGCCTTAAGGGTGAGCAGTAAAAATGCCGTCTTCATTTCGAGGTGGAGTGTTGCCGCGATCCTAACCCCCTTGAAGGGCTGCTTCTTCTCGAAATCCTCCCTTATGCTCTGGAGAACTGGCATAAAGCGAGATACCCAGTCTATCTTCTTCTCCCCGCTGGGTGCCAGGTTGATGTCCTTGACGCAGTAATCCTTCGTGCAGTCCATCGTTATCACCGCAGGGTTTTAATCCTTGAACGTTAAAAGCTCATTGGTGGTTCCATGATAATCGACCTGTCCCTTTCCCTCTCCGAGGAGACCCGGGTTTATCCCGGAGACCCGGAGGTACGGATAAAGCCCTGGGCAGTTATAGAACGCGACGGCTACTACATGAACGTCTTAAAGCTGGGTGAGCACAGCGGAACCCACGTCGATGCGCCGGCACACTTTATACCTGGAGGGAAAACAGTTGACGAGCTTCCCCTTGAGAAGTTTATGGGTCCCGGCCTCGTTATCGATGTCCGAAGCGGTGAAGGACTAGTAGGGCTTGAAGAGGTGCCTGACTCCGGATTCCTGGGGAGGGTTGTTCTGTTCCTCACCGGAGGGAGGGAGCTATCACCAGAGGTTGCCCTGTTCCTTGTCGCGGAGGGGGCCAGAGCTGTTGGAACAGATGCCATGAGCATAGGGGATGATGCCGTGCACAGGATACTCCTCAGTGAGGAGGTACCGATCTTCGAGAACCTTACCAACCTCGAGCTTTTGGTGGGGAGAGAGTTCACATTCATAGCATTTCCACTGAAGGTTAGGGGAGGTTCGGGCAGTCCAGTCCGAGCAGTTGCTATAACCAAATAAGCCTGTGTCAGTATGGGTTTGGTACTATTACATCTCAGCCGTTTTCTAGATTTGGCGGTGAATCCTCGATTTTTAAACGCAGCTAAACATTGAGAAACCTTTATTAACAGTTACTGGATAAAAACCCGCTCTCAACGCTTTTTTCTAAACAATGGGTAACACAACTGGACGATTTCCTGAAAAAAGCTTAAATATGTCTTTTTTCATAAGGATAACTGAGGTGAGGTGCTATGATAGGAAAGAAAGTCCTAGCAATCCTGTTCGGATTGCTGATGTTAGCAATGCCGGTAAGCTTCACGGGCGTCAGCGCGGCCACCGAAAGCGTCACAGTGATACTCGTCAGCGACAACGCTGCAGATAAGTGTATAGCAGAGTACTTGGCCAACGAGACAGGTGCGATCATTGTGACGACTACGTGGGGTGTTTACGACCCGAACGTCACTGCTGAGATAATGAGCTACGCTCCGGACGAGGTCATAATAATAGGCGGTCCCGACGCGGTGGTGGAAGAGTACGTTACGGACCTGCAGGAGCTGGGTATTACAGTGGAGCGCTGGGGCGGTCAGAACAGGTACGAGACAAACCTCATGGTCATGACTCAAGCCCAGGTCAAGTTCGGCCTTAAGTTCAATGGAAGCGTTGTGGTAGCTGGAAACGACAGCCTGGCAATTCAGAACGCCCTCAGGATAGCGGTTCAGAACAGGGCTATAATACTCTACGTTAACAAGACCACGAACATCACCCTGCTGATGGAGAGGTTCCAGATAAGGAACATGACCATGGTTCACACCCATGCCTCTGAAATGATCATGGAGCTGGTTAGGAAGCAGCTCAAGGAGTGCAACTGCACCGCGAAGGAAGTCCAGGTCAACGTTACCAAGGAGACCGTGCTCCAGCTGATGATTCAGGTCAGGGAGAGGCTCAGGGCCATTGAGGAGATAGCCAATGCCACCAACGCTACTCAGCTCATGGAGCAGGTTCGCGTCATGGAGATGACCATGGAGAAGGCCAACCAGGCCCTTCAGGCTGGCAACTACACCTACGCCTACCAGCTCATGCTCGAGCTCCAGGTCAGGACCCAGTTCAGCCTCAAGGCAGCGAATGGCGAGATGAGGATAGCAATAAAGAACAGCGAGAAGATGGCCCTCGAGAGGGAGCTTGTGAAGCTTGAAGCTCAGATACGGGTTATGGAGAAGGCGGGCATTGATGTAAGCCAGATCAACGCCCTCATGGAGCAGCTCAGGGTTGCCATCCAGAACGGCCAGTACGACGTTGCAAAGCAGCTTATGAACCAGATAAAGAGTATGATCCAGGAAGCCTACAGGAACGGCAGGGACGCCATAAGGAGTGTCCCGAGAGAGAGGCCTCGAAGGCCTTGAACTTTCATTGTTTAACGTTGGGCACCACCATCAACGAACTCTCGATACGTGGAGTTTAAATCAGATGCTCAAATCAGTCCCTTTCCCTTTTCTCGGCATTTTTCCTTCGTTTTTCCTTCTGCTCCTTTAGGTAGGGATACCTCATGATGTGCCCGCAGTTGAGGCACTTGATTACCACGTGGGGTATCCGCTTGTTCCTCAGCCTAACCCTGGCGTTCACGCCGGGAACGAGGAACGAGTGGCATCTCTTGCAGTAGCGCCTCTTCCATTTCTTTGGCATCCTTATCTTGGCCTTCTGCTGGACGGCCAGGGCTATTTCGACGTAGCGGTTGGCTAATTCAGGCTCGTAGGGAAAGACGCGCTCGGCGAGTGTGAAGAGAATCTCGACTCTCTCCCTCGCTATTCTCTTCTTCTCCCGCTGCTCTCTCTGGCGTATGAACTTCTTTTTTGACATGGTATCACCGTACCAGCCTCAGCTTTCCGGGAAATGGCTCGTAAATGTAGCCGGTGGCTATAAACCTTTCAATCATGTCGAGGGCGTCCCGCTCGTTGAAGCCGCCCCTCACCATCTCCCTCAGGAACTCCTCCCTGGTAACCTCGCCGCTCGGGCTTGTTGATGCCAGGTCATGGAAAATCTGGAGGGCCTTTTGGGCCCTGACGTCACGGGGGATGTAGCGCTCGTACTCTTTCTCAAGCTTCATTATGACTTCAGGCCGTTTCCTGATAATCTCGTCGAGAACCACGTTCCATTCGTTCAGTATGGTGTCGTCGATCTCCCTAACGTCCTTTGCAGCCTTGTCTGTGATTTTTCCGTAGAACCTTGTGATGGCCCCGAAGAGCCTGGCGTCGAGGTAGAACCTCATTCCGAGGTGGAACACCCCTCTCGGCGTCGTCAGCTTTCCAAAAGTCTCGCTGTACTCCTCCCTGCCCCACCGACGCCATTTTAGGTGCTCCTCCCTCAGCCTGCCGAGCTCATCGTGGCTCATGGAGCGAAAGCGCTCCCTGTTGATGAAGATCGTCACGAGCAGGTTGGGGATCAGCTGCCTGAACTCCCTGTTCTCTTCGAAGTACGGCTTCTCCTCCCAGGGCATGAGGACAAAAGGCGTCTCGGAGATCTTGGCCAGTGCGTCGGTGGGGTCTGCCTCCACGTCCTGGGGGAGGAGACCGATCGCCCTCTTGTTCATAAGGTACTTCTCAGTCCACTTCGGAATCCTAACCAGGCCCCTCTTCGATGGGGGAGTGTAGTATTTCATATCGCTCCTGTTGGGGTTGCGGGTTCGAAAGTCTATGTCCAGCATGGGGTCGATTATCTCGAGGGAGGTTTCTTTTCCGAGCCTGAGCTCCCAGGGCAGGCTCGACTGGAGGTACTTGAGGGCCTTCCAGAGGGCCAGGAGTCCCATGTTCTCCCTGTGCTTGTAGACCGTGTACTCAAAGCCCTCGCCCCACTGGGACGCCTCGCTTCCCCAGAGGATGTAGGGGACACCGTAGAGGGAGTATATGAGGGCCTTCCTCATGTCGTCACGGACGTAGATCGTCCTTTCAAAAAGCTCAACGACCTCGCGCTTGCTGAGGGCGAACTCGCGGTAGTCCTTCCAGTAGTCCGAGTAGTCTTTTCCCTCAATGGAGCTCGCGTGGATCATCCTTAGGTTGCCGAGGGGATAAGCGTCGATGATACCTCTGACAAGCACGTAACTCCCGGGCCTGACTTCCCCGCTTACCCTGGTGTTCTCTGTGGCTCGAACGATCAGGTACGTCCTGAACTCGTCCTCCCCCAGACCCTCCAGCTCCGATGGAGAGAGCGGGGAGAGGAGGTAATAGGCGGCATCCCTTGGGGCGTGGGGAGGCTTCCTCGCGAGCAGGAAACCTGCTACCTCTGTCTCTTCGCCGTTTTTTATTCTCTGAAGTCTCATCTGGAACTCCCTAACCCTTCTGCTAGGGCTCAGCGGCTCCCTCATCCGCTCCAGTCTCAGTAGTTCGAGTATCTCCTTCTCCATCATCCGTCTTCATCGACCGTAAGATTTATAAATGCACCGCGGGAGGTATGTATCGGTACGGCGGTCATAGCGGCGGGGTTACACCCGGTCTCGTTTCGACCCCGGAAGTTAAGCCCGCCAGCGATCCCGGGTGTACTGCCCTCCGAGAGGGG